>CAIYHG010000111.1 GCA_903925975.1 uncultured Acidobacteriia bacterium
CAAGGCTTTCTCGACAAGCTCCGGAGGTATAACGGCATGAAACGGATACTAGTTCTCTGCACCGGAAATTCGGCCCGCAGTCAGATGGGCGAAGGGCTCTTCCGCCACGAAAGCGGAGGCGAATATGAGGTCGCGAGCGCGGGGACGGCGCCGAGCCGGGTCCGGCCGGAAGCGATAGCCGCGATGAGGGAACTCGGAATCGACATCTCAGCCCACCGGTCCAAGTCAGTGGACGAGTTCGCCGGCCAGCAGTTCGATTACGTGGTCACCGTCTGCGACAACGCGCGAGACAACTGCCCGGTATTCCCCAGCAGCGCCGAACGGATTCATTGGAGTTTGGAAGACCCTGCCGCCGTAGAGGGCAGCGAACCGGAGCGCATGGCCGCCTTCCGCCGGATTCGAGACGAGCTGCACGATAGGGTGCGGAACTTCTTCGCCTCGAAGCGCGGCTAACCTAAGGGCCGAACGGTTCGAGCGAGAGACGCCGCACAATCGTGTTGGCGCCGTTCAGCCCCGCTCGGGCTTGTGCAGTAACCCCAGCAGTTCCCTACTCGCCGCGAACGGCGTGGTCTTGCCTTCGCTGACTGCTTTCCGCAAGGCGGGCAGGCGCTCGGCCACTTCGGCGTTGCGGCGGAATGACTGTTCGAGGCCCAGGTAAACCAGCTCGCGCATCCAGTGCAGGGCCTGGCCGCTGCGCCGCGCCTGCAAACCGCCGGTTCGGTCCAGATGAATGCGGTGCGCTAGGACGATGTCCCAGATTTCGGGAATGCCCGCGCTGGTGAGCGCGGAGCAGGTGACTACTTGCGGAAGCCAGCCATCGGCCGGCGCAGGGAATAGGTGCAGGGCGTTGGCGTATTCCGCGCGGGCGCGGTCGGCGCGCTGCTTGTTGTCGCCATCGGCTTTGTTGATCGCCATGGCGTCCAGCATTTCGATGATGCCGCGCTTCATCCCCTGAAGCTCGTCGCCTGCGCCGGCGAGCATCAGCAGCAGGAAGAAATCGGTCATGGAGCGGACGGCGGTCTCGGACTGCCCCACGCCCACGGTTTCCACAATGATGTTCTGGTAGCCGGCGGCCTCGCACAGCAGCATGGTTTCGCGCGTGCGGCGAGCTACGCCGCCCAGGTGCCCGCCTGAAGGCGATGGCCGGATGAACGCATTCTCTTCCACCGCGAGCCGCTCCATGCGGGTTTTGTCGCCCAGGATGCTGCCGCCCGAAATGGGGCTGGAGGGATCTACGGTGAGAACCGCGATGCGTTCGCCGCGGTCGCGAATTAGGTGCATGCCCAGAGCGTCGATGAAGGTGCTCTTCCCCGCCCCGGGTACGCCGGTAATTCCCACGCGCAACGCCTTGCCGGAGTGCGGCAGAATGGCGTCCAGAACTTCCGCCGCGAGTTCGCCATCTTTGGGCGACTCGCTCTCGATCAACGTGATGGCGCGGGCGAGAACCATACGGTTCCCGCCCAGAACGCCATCCACATAGGCCCCCTTGGAGAGCCTGCCGCGCCTTCCACCAGGCGCGGCAATGTTATGCTGCACGATGCGTCCCCAGCAGCGCGGCAAGAATCTTCTGCGCGCAGAGGGGAATGATAGAACCGGGACCGAACACGTCGGTTACTCCGGCCTTGAAGAGAAATTCGTAGTCGCGCGGCGGGATCACTCCGCCAACGAAAACCAGAATGTCCTCCCGGCCGAGCGCTTTCAACTCCGCGATTACTTCCGGCACGAGCGTCTTGTGGCCCGCTGCGAGACTCGAAACGCCGAGCGCGTGGACATCGTTCTCCACGGCCATCCTCGCGGCCTCGCGCGGCGTCTGGAACAGCGGCCCCACGTCCACATCGAACCCCAGGTCGGCAAAGGCGGTGGCGATCACTTTCGCGCCACGGTCGTGGCCGTCCTGCCCCATCTTGGCGATGAGGATGCGCGGCCTGCGCCCGTCGGCTTCGGCGAACTGTTCGGCCATCGCCCGCGCCTTGTGGAACTGCGGGTCGGCCTGGCTCTCCGAAGAGTAAACGCCCGAAATGGTGCGGTTCACTGCCTGGTACCGTCCAAATACGGATTCTAGCGCGGATGAGATCTCGCCAAGAGTGGCACGCACCCGAGCCGCCTGAATCGCGAGTTCGAGCAGGTTGCCGTTTCCGGTCTCAGCAGACGTCTTGAGCGCCGCCAGAGATTCTTCCACCTTGGCCTGATCGCGCGTGGCGCGGATCTGAGCCAACCGCCGGAGCTGAGAATCGCGGACCGCCCCGTTATCCACTTCGAGCGTATCGAGCTGATCGGCCTGCTCTGGCCTGTACTTGTTGACGCCGACGATCACTTCCCTGCCCGAATCGATCTGCGCCTGCCGCCGCGCGGCCGCTTCCTCGATCCGCATCTTCGGGATGCCGGTTTCGATGGCTTTCGCCATCCCGCCCAGGGCCTCGATTTCCTGAATGTGCTTCCAGGCCTTCTGGATCAGGTTGTTGGTGAGGCTCTCGACGTAATAACTGCCGGCCCACGGGTCTACCACCTTCGTGATGCCGGTTTCCTCTTGCAGGTAGATCTGCGTGTTGCGCGCGATGCGCGCGGAGAAATCCGTGGGAAGCGCGATAGCTTCGTCGAGCGCGTTCGTGTGCAGCGATTGCGTGTGCCCCAGCGCAGCCGCCAGAGCTTCGATGCACGTGCGAGGAACGTTATTGAAGACGTCCTGAGCCGCCAGGCTCCAGCCCGAAGTCTGGCAGTGCGTGCGCAGCGCCATCGATTTCGGGTTCTTGGGGTTGAAGCTCTTCACGATCTTCGCCCAAAGCGCCCGCGCGGCCCGCAGCTTGGCGATCTCCATGAAGTGGTTCATGCCGATCGCGAAGAAGAAGCTCAGGCGCGGCGCGAACTTGTCCACGTCCAAACCCGCCGCGATGCCCGTGCGCAGGTATTCCAGGCCGTCCGCCAGCGTGTAGCTGAGTTCGATATCCGCGGTCGCGCCGGCTTCCTGCATGTGGTAGCCGCTGATCGAAATGCAGTTGAACTTCGGCATGTTGCCGGAGCAGTACCGGAAGATGTCTCCGATGATGCGCATCGAAGGCAGCGGCGGGTAGATGTAGGTATTGCGGACCATGAACTCTTTCAGAATGTCGTTCTGAATCGTTCCGGCGAGTTGCTGTGGCGTGACGCCCTGCTCCTCGGCAGCCACAATGTAGAACGCCATCACCGGCAAAACCGCGCCGTTCATGGTCATCGAGACGGACATTTGGCCCAGCGGAATCTGGTCGAAGAGAATCTTCATGTCTTCGACCGAATCGATGGCCACGCCAGCCTTGCCTACGTCGCCCGACACGCGCTCGTTATCGGAATCGTAGCCGCGGTGGGTCGCTAAATCGAACGCGACCGACAGGCCCTTCTGCCCAGCCGCCAAGTTGCGGCGGTAGAAAGCGTTCGATTCCTCGGCCGTTGAGAACCCCGCATACTGGCGGACGGTCCACGGCTGCATCGCGTACATGACGGAATACGGTCCGCGCACATAGGGAGGCAAGCCCGCGGCGTAGCCCAGGTGGTCCATCCCCTCAAGGTCTTCCGCCGTATAGAACGCCTTAACCGGAATGCCTTCCAGCGTAGTCCACCGGACGCCTTCCGCCGCGCAGCCTTGCGCCTGCGCCGGCAGGTTCAGTTCGATCTTCGTGAAATCGGGTTTCATCGGCTATTTCCCCATCCCGAAGCGATCCTGCCAGTCCGTGAGCGTCTGCACGGCGTCGCTTTGCACATGCACGAAACCCTGCACGCCGGCGGCAACCAGTTCAGCCTGCTCTTTCGGATTCCCGGCGACTATCACGGGCGTCTTCACGGCCGCGCAAACTTCCTGGGCCAGCGCCGGATACTCGGGGTCGGAACTGCACAACACGATCAGGTCGGCGCCAGTGTTTAAGTACTCTTCGGATTCGACGACGTCGAAGCCCGCGCAGCCAAAGAAGTTCAGGCAGAAGTTCACGCGCGCACCGCGCATCTTCACGTCACCGCGCCTGAGCAGTACGACTTTCGGGAACTTGCCCGTCCCGGCCGCATGCCGCGCCGTGCGTTCGCGAATCCGTTCGAACGGCGCCGCGAGGCGCAGCGCGTTCGTGGAGGCGTCGCCCTCGGGAGTGAACTCCGGCGCTTTCTCCTGCACGTTGGGGTAGTTGTTCACGCCCACCAGCACGCGACGGCGCATCGCGACGGCCTTCTCGCGCGCCTCGCGGCTCTTCGCCACGGCGGCATCCACCGCGCCCGAAGCCTGCGCCGCGGCAAAGCCGCCGGCTGCTTCCACCTGCTGGAAGACGCGCCACGCTTCCCGCGCCAGTGCTGCGGTCAGCGACTCGATGAAGTAAGACCCGCCCGCGGGATCGGCTACGGCATCGAGGTGCGACTCGTCCCGCAGAATGCGTTGGACGTTCACGGCCAAGTGCTCGTCAAAACCGAAGGGCTCCACCGTCAGCGCATCGCAGCCGCCGATAATTGCCGAAAGCGCTTCGGTGGTGACGCGCAGCAGATTGGTGTACCGGTCGCAAGTGCTCTTATCCCGCCGCGCCGTGCGAACGGCAAGGCGCATTTTCGCGGCTTCCGGAGTCTTGGGTTGAAACGCGGCCACCGCGCTCGCCCAGAGCATCCGCGCCGCGCGCAGCTTGGCGATTTCGATGAAATACAGCGGCCCCACCGCGAACACGAACTCGATCTCGCGCGCGGCGGAATCCACCGACTTCCCCGCCGAGAGGTTCGCCAGGCGCTCCACTCCGGCGGCGATTGCGTAGCCGAGTTCCTGCACCGCGTGCGCGCCTTGTTCATGCAGCAGATCGGCGCGAATCGCGTCCGGTCCGGGGACGTACTCCTGCGCGATGGTCCAGGTCTCACCGCTGCCGCGCACGTACGGGGTTTGCCCCGGGCAGGATGCCAGTTGCGATTCCAAACCCTTGAGGTCTTCCGCGCGGTAGAAGGGCTTTACCGCCAAGCCTTCCTCGGTTCGCCAGATCAGGCGCTTGTCGTAATCCGCGCCTTTGAGGTCGGCCTGAATTGCCGCCACCCACGCCTCGGTGGAAACGGGCGGGAAATCGGCGCCGAGGCGGAGCGCCCCATTTTCGGGCGTGGCGTCAGGCATGACAGCAGCCCTCCTGCACCACTTCCAAAATGTAGCCGAAAGCGGCAGCCTCGGTCGTCTTCGGGTGCAGGAAGAACACCATGGTGCCCCGGGATCCCTTGCGCGGCGCCTTATCGATGATCTTGAACCCGCGTTCCTTGAGATAGTCGAACGCCGCCTGGATATCGGCCACGCGCAGCGCCAAATGAGCCAGGCCGCCGCGTCCGCCGTTCTTTTCGATCTGCTTCGCCACGGGCGATTCAGGAGTGAGCGGCTCGATCAACTGCACGAGGTTGGGACCATCGCCCACCTGGAGCAGGACTTCGCGGACCTGGTCCGTACCGAGAACGTCTTCGCGGTGCAGTTCCTTGAATCCCATCGTGAGGTACGCGTTGACATGCGCTTCCAGTTCGCCGGGTTTCACCGAAATGGCGACATGGTCGAAAAAGAGAAAGCCTGGGGTCTGTTTGATTTCCGAATCCATTATTCGAACTCCACTACCACTTGGCCGGCCTGGACGCCTTCGCCCTGGGCCATCTTGATACTTGCCACTTTGCCCGCCACCGGGGCGGTGATGTTGGTTTCCATCTTCATGGCTTCGAGCACCAGCAGCACATCGCCTTCCTGAAGGCTCTGCCCAACCTGCGCCACCACTCTCACCACCACGCCGGAGACCGGACTGCGGCACACCTTTGCTTCATTGACCGGCTGCTCATCCACTGCCGCCGCCGGACCGGGCGCGGCAGGCAGGCGCACCGGCGCCGATTCCACTACTCGAGCGTTGGTCAGGACGGGAGCAACTTCCGGCTCTACCGCCTCGACATCCACTTCGAAGACCTTCTCGTTGATGGTTATCTTTAGCTTCACGGCGTTTCCTTATAGTCTATGAGACGCTTGAATACTTACGCGGCCTTCCTGCGCCCACGCGCGGGAGCTGATCAGCCGAATCTGCCTGATCCGCAACCGCACGCCCAGGTACGCCGCCAAAGCGGCGGAGATGGCCAGAAATTCTTCGTCGGTGATCGCCGGTGGTTCCGGCGCGGCCGCTACAGGCGGTTCCGGCGCGGCAGCGATGGGAAGTTCCGGCGCAACCGAAGCTGTCGCCTCGCCGGCGCCGGCGTTTGCCGCGTCGGGCTGCAACTGAGCCAGGCGAGCCGCCAGTTCGGCGATCTGCGCTCGAATCTCTTCGATGCTCGCCGCCAAGTCGTTGATCTTCGTGCCTGCCATGCGTATCCTCCCGCCTAGAGCGGCATCAACCCGTGCTTCTTCGCGGGCCGAAGTTCACGCTTCGTGTTCAGATATTCCAGCGCCTGCGCCACGTGGCGGCGCGTCAGGGCCGGCTCGATCACGGCATCCACCAGCCGCCGCCCGGCGGCGACGTACGGATTCGAGAACGCGGTGCGATAGCGCTCGATCAGTTCCTTGCGCTTGGCGGGTTTGTCGGTGGCTTCCTGAATCTCTTTGCGGAACACGATCTCAGCCGCGCCCTCCGCGCCCATGACGGCGATTTCCGCCGTGGGCCACGCAAACACTCGGTCGGCCCCCAGGTCCTTACCGCACATCGCCAGATAGGCGCCGCCGTAGGACTTGCGCAGAATGACCGTGATTTTCGGAACCGTCGCAGCCGAATACGCGAACAGCAACTTCGCGCCGTGGCGGATAATGCCCGCGTGCTCCTGCTTCACGCCCGGCAGGAATCCGGGCACGTCCACAAAGGTCACCAGCGGAATGTTGAAGGCATTGCAGAAGCGAATGAAGCGCGCGGCTTTGTTCGATGCGTCGATATCCAGCACGCCCGCCTGCACGCAAGGCTGGTTGGCAATGATGCCGATCGAGCGCCCGCCCACCCGTGCGAACCCTACCACAATGTTGGCGGCGAAGCCGGCCTGCACTTCCAGGAAGTCGCCGAAATCCACCACTCCGGTGATCACTTGGCGTACGTCGTAGCCCTTCTTCCCGTCGAGCGGCACGATATTTTCGAGCTCCAGGTTCGGATCCACGTGGCGATCGCCTTCCGTCATGGGCGGATCTTCCAGGTTGTTCGAAGGCAGGAAGCTGAGCAGCTTGCGGCAAATCTGCACCGCGTGGGTGTCGTCTTCGGCGATGAAGTGGATTACGCCCGAGCGGGCCATGTGCGATTCGGCGCCGCCCAGAGCTTCCGCGGTTACGGTCTCGCCCGTTACCTGCTTGATCACCTGCGGGCCGGTGATGAACATCTGCGCCTGCCGCGTTTGGATCAGGAAGTCGGTGAGCGCAGGGCTGTAGGCCGCGCCGCCGGCGCACGGACCGCAGATCAGCGAAATCTGGGGCACCGCGCCCGAGAGCATCACGTTCGAATAGAAGACCTTACCGTAGCCGGAGAGGGAATCTATGCCCTCCTGCACACGAGCCCCGCCCGAATCGTTGATGAACACGAACGGCGAGCCGGTCTTCAACGCCTGCTGCATGATGTCGGCTACTTTTTCGGAGTGTACTTCACCGGCCGAACCGCCACCGACCGTGAAATCCTGGCTGGCCAGGTGAATCAGGCGGCCCGCTACGGAAGCTGCGCCGGTCACCACTCCGTCCGACGGGAAACTCGTGTCGGCCATTCCGAACAGCGTGGAACGGTGCTCGGCGAACAGTCCGCTTTCATCGAAGCTTTCCGTGTCCACCAGCGCCTGGATTCTCTCGCGCGCCGTGAGCTTTCCGGACTGGCGCTGCTTCTCGAGCTTGTCGGCTCCGCCGCCGAGTTCCACCTTGGCGCGCCGCTTCTTGAGATCTTCGACCTTATCGTGCATGCTGATCGCTGCCATAGTCTTGTCCGTTTCTCAGCCTCTTAAGCCGGGGATACCGTTACGCGGTGCTTGTTGCCGTTGAGCGTGACGTCGTATGAAATCGGGGTCCGCACGGGGCCTTTGCCGTCGCCGCTTCCGCCCTCCGGAGCAGCCGCTGCCGCCGGAGCGGAAGCAGGCTTCGCCGCGGGATCTTTCCCGAGGTTTTTCGGCCCCTCCGCCCGCGTTTTGAAGAACTTCGGGGCCACCTGCGGGAACATCGCGCACGTGAGCACGTCCTCATCGGACCCGTTGCAGCCCTGCAACTCCAACGCCATGGAACGCAGCTCATCCCACTCGGGCTTGAGCATGTCGGCGGGACGGCACGTGATCGGAGTCTTCTTGGCGTGCTTGCCAGCCTGCTCCACCAACGCCGCGTCGCGCTCGCCGAGCGTCTCGCCGTAGTAACCCAGCATCAAATCGGCAAACTCGCCGGTCAGCACCTTGTAGCGGCCCATCATTACGTTGAACACTGCCTGCGTGCCGACGATCTGGCTCGACGGCGTCACGAGCGGCGGGTACCCGGCGTCCTTGCGGACCCTGGGGACCTCGGCCAGCACGTCCTTGATCCGGTCCGCCGCGCCCTGCTGCTTCAACTGGCTTTCCATGTTGGAGATCATTCCGCCCGGGATCTGGCTATCGAAAATCTCCGTCTCCACACCCGTGATGTTGGAGAGGAACTCCGTGTACCGGGGCCGGATCTTGTTGAAGTAGTCCTTGATCTTCAGAAGCCGCGACTTGTCGAGACGGCATTCGAACCCGGTGCCGTCGAGCATCTCCACCACGCTCTCGGTCGGGTTGTGGCCGGGGCCCAGGCTGAGCGAACTGATGGCCGTATCGACGCAGTCCACGCCCGCTTCAATTGCCTTCATGAGGCTGACCAGCGTCACGCCCGTGGTGGCATGAACGTGAATGTGAACGCGGGTCTCTTGGCCGCACGCGTCCTTGATGCCCTTCACCAGGTCGTACGCGGCCTGCGGCTTGATCAGCGCCGCCATGTCTTTAATGCAGATCGAGTCGCAGCCGAGTTCGAGGAGTTGCTGAGCGAGTTCCACGAACTTCGCCGTGGTGTGCAAGGGGCTGACGGTGTAGGAAATCGTTCCCTGCGCGTGCTTGCCCGCCGCGCGGACCGCCGCGATGGCGCGCCGCAGGTTGCGAATGTCGTTCAACGCATCGAATACGCGGAAGACGTCCATGCCGTTCTCGGCCGCTTTCTGTACAAAGCGGTCTACCACGCCGTCTTCATAGTGCCGGTATCCGAGGAGGTTCTGCCCCCGCAGCAGCATCTGAAGACGCGTATTCGGCATCAGGTTGCGGAACGTCCGCAGCCGTTCCCAGGGGTCCTCGTTCAGGAATCGGATACACGCATCGAAAGTCGCGCCGCCCCAACATTCCACCGACCAGTAGCCAGCCTTGTCCAGATCCTCGCACGCGGGAATCATGTCAGCCATCGCCATACGCGTGGCCATCAGGCTCTGATGAGCGTCGCGCAGCACTAATTCAGTGACATCAATAGTTTTCGGCATAGTTCCGTCTCGTCCCACAAATCCTGCCCGGCCGCCTCGGTGGACGCCCGGTCACCCTCGAAAGACAATGGAGAAAAACTTCTCGATAAACAGTTCTCGATAAATGATTACTGATTATGATTTAACAATAAGCCTATTCGGATGTCAAACTCTTAATAAGAAGATACGGTAAAACCCCGCTGTAACGCCGTAACGCCGCCACCCTAGAGTCTGCATACTATATTCATTATAAATGACATATAGCATTGACACGTCGCACTAGTCTTTTAGGGCCAGCCACCCCGCAGCGTCGAAAATGGGCCTCTTCGTAGCATTCGGCTGTAGCTCCCGAATTCTTTACAGCAACCCGTCTCGATACGCTGGCATTGCGAATTACGACGCCTCCATAGCGGAAATATTTACTGAAGATGTTGACACTTAGAGATATCCAGGCGCACAATAGACCCAAGAAACGCTTTCGAGAAGAGAATCTCGAATATGGCTGACACAAAATCCACACGGGAATTCCCGGTCATCGCCGAGGCTAGTCTGCGCAGGCTGCCGGTGTATCACCGTGTCCTGCAAGAACTTGCCAGTTCTGGGGCCCCCTACGTTTCGTGCAGTCAGATCGCGCGGGTTCTCAACCTCGACCCCACCCAGGTCCGCAAAGACATTGAAAATACAGGTATGGTTGGGAAACCGAAGGTTGGATACCCGCTGCCAGAGCTGATCCGCTGGGTGGAGGACTTCCTGGGCTGGAACAACGCCAAGGAAGCCTTCTTGGTGGGCGCCGGCAGCCTGGGGAGGGCCCTAATCGGCTACGAGCGCTTCCGCAAGTTCGGTCTGAACATTGTAACCGCGTTCGATACCGACCCCTACAAGGTGGGCCAGCAGATTCACGGCAAGGAGATCCTGCCTCTCGAACGCCTTCCGGCGCTGGCCCGCCGCATGCGCATTAATCTGGGCGTGATCGCCACCCCCGCCCCGGCCGCGCAGAACGTAGCCGACCTGATGGTGGAAGGCGGCATCCGCGCCATCTGGAACTTCGCCCCTCTGCACCTGCGCGTGCCCGAATCGGTCATCGTGCAGAACGAGGACCTGTACCACTCGCTCGCCTCCTTATCCTTCAAACTCGAGCAGCGCCTGAGAGCCGAACGCGCCGAGGAGTTGACGCGCCTGGAAGCCTTGCGCGCCGGAGCCGAGGCAGCCTTCGGCCCGGAATCGGACGAAGACACCGCCACGGCTTTCGGCGCGGACATCTGAAGCTTTCGCGGGCAACGCAAGCCATTGGCGCCGAGTCGCGGAGAGCCCCGCCACGGGTTGCGCGGCTGCACGCCTGGTCTCAACCGTGCGGCGTTTTCCGATGTTCACGCGAAGCTGCGCTGCATCTACCGAACAGAGAAAGTGACACGCAGCGTGCATGAGGCAGTGTCGGGAGTAGCGCAAGAAAAACAAAGCGCATAGAGCGGCCCCTCGCTCCATCTGGCCGCTCCGCAATAGCCCGGTGCAGCCGATAATATGCCGCCGCCCGAATCCACAATGGCGTTTCGGATCTATTTCTTGTGCTACAAGTATATTGAATGGTGAGTCTGCTCGCGTTAAGGATTCGCTATCCGATAGTGATTCTCGGCACTTGCTTGGCTTCCGTGGCTTGGCTTGCGCGCGTCGGTGTTGCCGCGCTGCTGAGCATGGCGGCGAAGCCTATTTGTCCAGACTGTGGAAGCACGGAGATCAAACCTTCGTCCGTTCGCAGCTGGCATGATCGGGTGCTGGTGGCTTTAGGGTTTCCTCCCTACCGGTGCTTGAGTTGCAGCACTCGCTTTAATCGACCGCGTATCAAGTTGCCGGGGCTCCTGCTACCGTCAGATGCGGGCGATGCCGACGATGGGGACACCGAGGAAACTGTCAAAGACGCGGGAAGTGCTTCGGGCGATGCATCACTGATTGAGTGTCCCCGTTGCTGGACTTATCTCCACGTGCATCCTTCCCGGCCGAGGGCCCTCGATTTTCCGATGCAGCTTATGGGTAAGGTTCCCTATCGTTGCCTTTCGTGTGGAGAACGATTCTACGTCCCCATCCAGGACAGCGCGGAACCCGGCGAGTGATTGGGCGGGTGCGCGACGAACCGCACAAGACTGCCACCGGCGGCGTGCTCCATTCCTTCCAAGATCCGTTTGGCGCCTACCTGGGGGAGACAGGAGCCGGCGCGTCTACTATCATGAAACTGATGGGGTAGGCACACGTCCCGGCGCACTCGCCAGGGCCGAACCCGTCAGTACGTCGCAAGTGTTTTAGTTTCAATATGCCCGGGTGGCGAAATCGGCAGACGCAAAGGACTTAAAATCCTTTTTCCGGCAACGGGAGTGCGGGTTCAATTCCCGCCCCGGGCACCAGCGACCACATCGCATCAAGCGGCCAGCAAGTCGGATTTTCGGAAAACCAGGGCAAATCACCGGAATCACCGAATCTTATCGCCGAGGCGTCGCATCCTTCGAAGTTAGCGGACGGACCGCAAGTAGGTGTTACCGTATCGATAAAACACACCAGAGACGCTGACTGTGAGCACCCGAATACTGATCGTGGATGACGAAGAACCGATACGCCTTTTGCTTTCAGCCGTTTTCAGCCGAGCCGGATTCCAGGTTCAGGTGGCTGCAAATGTGGCAGAAGCAGTGGCATCGTGTACTTCCAGCGATTTCGACTTCGTTCTTTCCGATGTCAGGATGCCGGGTTCAAGCGGACACGATCTGGTGCGATGGCTCGCCGCGGAACGGCCCGGAACGCGCACGGCGATGATGTCCGGGTGTGACATGGAGTGCTCTTCGTGCCCGTTGGCAGCGCGATGCAGCGTCCTACCCAAGCCCTTTCGGCCCGGCGATGCCGTCGCTTTTGTGCAGAGCCTGATGGGCGAATCACCGAAGCAGCCCCTGACGGAAATTCACTAACGCCCGAACGTCTTGCTCCGTGGTGGCTGCCGGGATGCCGAGTAATGGCAGGTTCCAGGGCACTTGCCAGCAGCCGCCCCGCGCACCAAGTTATAATCGGCACGTGAAGCCCTTACTCACTCTCTTGGCCATTGGAACCGCGATGTTTGCTCAGACTCCGGCTCCCCCCGCGGCACTGATGAACCCCGCGGCTCTCAAAGAACAGGCGCCCGAAAAATACAGCGTCAAGTTCACCACCACCGCAGGCGAATTTACCATCGACGTAACTCGTGCGTTGTCTCCCCTCGGCGCGGACCGCTTCTATAACCTCGTGAAGAACAATTTCTTCGATCAGGCGGCCTTCTTCCGCTATGTCCCCGGCTTCATCGTGCAGTGGGGCATTCCGGCGGATCCCAGAGTGGCGGCTGTTTGGCAAACCGCTAGGATTCCGGACGACAAGCACAAGAACAGCAACGACGCCGGTTCCGTTGTGTTCGCTACAGCCGGGCCGAATACCCGCACGACGCAGCTATTCATCAATCTGGCCGACAACGCCGGCTTGGACGCGCAGGGGTTCACGCCCTTCGGCCGCGTAGCAGGCTCGGGAATGAATATCGTGAAGAAGATGTACAGCGGCTACGGCGAAGCGCCGGACCAGGGCCTAATTCGGTCCCAGGGCAAAGCTTACCTCGACAAGAACTTCCCCAAGCTGGACACGATCAAGTCCACCACTATCGTCGAAGCGCCCGCCAAGTAGTAAGCGGATCGTGCTCCGCGCGCAGTTCCCTGGGCGAAAGCTGAGGGGGACTGCGCGCATTTCCCTCTTCCCGCCTGTTCGCCCACGGCTTCTTCGTGTTCCCATCTCCGCGTCTTAGCGTAATCGGGAAATATTTCCACGGCAGAAATCGGCTCGAAGGCCTGCCTACAGCCATCTGCAAACGTGTGCCATCCTGAAATCAGACACTCTATGCCACAACTGGAACAGCCCAACGCCATCACCCTTTCCGCCGAAGAACTGCGCAAGATCGATGCCTACTGGCGCGCGGCCAACTATCTCTCCGCTGGACAGATCTACCTGTACGCCAATCCCCTGCTCACCAAACCGATCAAGATCGAAGACATCAAGCCGCGGCTCCTCGGCCACTGGGGCACCACGCCCGGCCTGAACTTCCTCTACGCACACTGCAATCGGATCATCAAGAAGAACGGCCTGAAGATGATCTTCATCACCGGTCCGGGGCACGGCGGGCCGGGGCTGGTGGCGAACACATATCTGGAAGGGACCTACAGCGAGTACTACCCGAATATCACGCAAGACGTTGAGGGCATGCTGCGCCTCTTCACGCAGTTCTCGTTCCCTGGCGGCATTCCGAGCCACGTCGCGCCCGAGACGCCCGGCTCCATCCACGAAGGCGGCGAACTGGGTTACTCGCTGCTGCACGCCTACGGCGCCGTGTTCGACAATCCCGATCTGATTGCCTGCTGCGTCATCGGCGATGGCGAGGCGGAAACCGGAGCGCTCGCCGCCAGCTGGCACTCGAACAAATTTCTTAATCCGGCGCGCGACGGCGCCGTGCTTCCCGTGCTGCACCTGAACGGCTACAAGATCGCCGGCCCCACCGTGCTCGCCCGAATGCCCAAGCAAGAGCTGACGGAACTCCTGCGCGGCTACGGCTATGCCCCGTATTACGTCGAAGGGCATGAGCACGAAGCGATGCATCAGGCCATGGCGGGAACGATGGACCTGGTGGCGGCCAAGATCCGCGAGATCCAGCGCAAAGCGCGCGAGGAAGGTGAAACCACGCGTCCGGAGTGGCCCGTGATCGTACTTCGCAGCCCCAAAGGGTGGACCGGCCCCAAGGAAGTTGATGGCCTGCCCGTGGAGGATTCCTTCCGCTCGCACCAGGTTCCCGTGACTGACTTCCGCGCCCGCCCGGAGCACATCGCCATCCTCGACGAGTGGATGCGGAGCTACCGGCCCGAGGAACTGTTCGACGAGACGGGGCGGCTTGTGCCTGAGATTGCGGAACTCGCCCCCGAGGGGGATCTCCGCATGGGCGCCAACCCGCACGCAAATGGCGGGCTGCTGCTCAAGGATTTGCGCCTGCCGGACTTCCGCAAGTACGCCGTGGAGACCCCACGCCCCGGCGCGGCGACCGCCGAGCCGACGCGAGTGTTGGGCTCGTTCCTGCGCGACGTGATGAAGCTCAACATGGAATCGCGCAACTTCCGCATCATGTGCCCGGATGAGCTGGAATCGAACCGCCTGGGCGCGGTCCTCGACGTCACCAACCGGGTCTCGATGGGAACCATTCTTCCCACGGACGAGCACGCCTCTTGCGACGGCCGTGTGATGGAGGTGCTCAACGAGCAGATGTGCCAGGGGTGGCTCGAAGGCTACCTGCTGACGGGCCGGCACGGCTTCTTCCCGTGCTACGAAGCCTTCATACACGTCATCGATTCCATGTTCAACCAGCACGCCAAGTGGTTGAAGAGTACGCTCGACATACCGTGGCGGCGCCCCGTCGCCTCGTTGAACTATCTGCTCTCGTCGCACGTCTGGCGGCAGGACCACAACGGATTCAGCCACCAGGACCCGGGCTTTATCGATCACGTGGTGAACAAGAAGGCCGATATCGTGCGCGTGTACCTGCCGCCCGACGCAAACTGCCTGCTCTCGACGGCGGACCACTGCCTGCGCAGCCGCCACCACGTCAACGTCATCGTCGCCGGCAAGAGCCCCGCCCCGCAGTGGCTGGATATCGATTCCGCCGTGCGCCACTGCACGGTCGGCATCGGCATTTGGCCGTGGGCGAGCAACGATCAGGGCGGCGAACCGGATGTGGTCATGGCCTGCTGCGGAGACGTGCCGACCATTGAAACGCTGGCCGCAGTCGATTACCTGCGCCGCAACATAGAGGGGCTGAAGATCCGCGTAGTGAATGTAGTGGACCTGATGACCCTCCAGCCTCAGAGCGAGCACCCGCACGGCCTCTCCGATGCGGATTTCGATTCCATCTTCGCTCCCGATAAGCCGACCGTCTTCGCGTTTCACGGTTACCCGTGGCTGATTCACCGGCTGACGTACCGCCGCAACAATCACGATCAACTGCACGTTCGGGGGTACAAGGAGGAAGGCACCACGACCACGCCTTTCGACATGACGGTGCTGAACGATCTGGACCGTTTCCATCTGGCGATGGACGTGATCGACCGCGTACCCAAGCTCCGCACCATCGCGGCGCACCAGAAGCAGGAACTGCGCGATAAGCTGATCGAGCACAAGCTCTACATTTCGAAGTACGGCGAGGACATGCCAGAAATCCGCGATTGGCGCTGGCCCTCGCGCTAACCGGGCACGAAGATGAAGATTCTAGTTCTGAACGGCGGATCGAGCACGCTGAAGGCGAGTCTGCGCGAGGCGGGCGACGATTCGCCAGGGCGGCCCCCGGCTCCACTATGGGAGGCCGCCGCCGAATGGGGCCGTACGTCCGGGGTGGCGCGGCTCCGGGCGCGCCGCGCGGGCGAAGCCTACATCGAGAACGAACTGCCCATCGCCTCGCCGACGGACGCGATTCTGCCCGTGATCCGGGCGGTGTGGAGCGGCCCTTCGGCCGTGCTTGGTTCACCCGGCGAAATCGCCGCCGTGGGGCATCGCATCGTTCACGGCGGCAAAGCGTGCCGGGAAGCCGCACGCGTTACGCCGGAAGTGAAGGAACAGATCCGCGCCTGTATTGAGTTCGCTCCAGAGCACAATCAACTGGAACTCGAAGCCATCGAAGCAGCCGAGAGCATCCTCGGGCCCGCCGTGCCCCAGGTGGCCGTGTTCGACACCGCGTTTCATTCCACTCTGCCGCTTCCGGCCAAGGTATACCCCGTGCCCTACGAGTGGTATGAGCAGGGCGTGGCGCGTTACGGATTTCACGGCACAAGCCACCAGTACGCCTCGCGCCGCGCGGCGCAGATTCTGGGACGCGACCCGGCCGGCTTCCGCGTGGTGACCTGCCATCTGGGCAACGGCGCATCGCTGGCGGCTGTGTTGGACGGGAAGTGCGTGGATACCACCATGGGGTTCACGCCGCTCGAAGGGCTCATGATGGGCACGCGCTCGGGTTCGATCGACCCCGCCATCCCGATCTACCTGGTGCGCAACCGCGGATACGGCGCCGACGAACTCGACCGCGCGCTGAACAAAGAGTCGGGCCTGAAGGGCGTCTCGGGCATCTCGGGCGACATGCGCGAAATTGTCGCCGCCGCCGCGGAAGGCAACGAGCGCGCCAGGCTCGCGTTCGAGATCTACGCCTACCGCCTGGTCCGCGAAATCGGCGGGATGGCGGCATCGCTGGGCGGAATCGACGCTCTCGCGTTCACCGCCGGCATCGGCGAGAACTGCCCGCCGCTACGCCGGATCGCATGCGAACGCCTCGCGTTTCTGGGGATTGCGCTCGACCGCCAGAAGAACCGCGCGCCGGAGATGGATACCGATATCGCTGCGCCCGAATCGCGCGTGCGAGTGCTGGTGATTCACGCCGAAGAGGATTGGGAAATCGCCCACGAATGCCGGCGCGTTATCACCGCCGCGCTTTGAAGAATTCCTGCAGCAGTTCGACGCACTCCACGGCGAGCGCGCCTTCCACAATTTCGACTCTGTGGTTGAGCAAGTCCGAATCGGCCAACTGAAACTTGCTGCGCACGCCGCCGAAACGCAGGTCGCGCGCGCCGAAGACCAGCCGCTCGATGCGCGCATTCACCAGCGCCCCCGCGCACATGACGCACGGCTCCAATGTGCAATAGAGAGTCGCTCCGGGCAGACGGTAGTTCCCGATCTTCGCCGCGGCCTCACGTAGCGCCAGGATTTCGGCGTGCGCGGTAGGGTCGTTGCGCGCCACCGGAGCGTTCCAGCCGCTGCCCACAATTTCGCCGCCGATCACCACGACCGCGCCGACGGGCGCTTCTTCCCCGCCCGCGCCCTCGCGCGCCAGCCGCAGCGCCTCGCGCATGAACCGCTCGTGCATATTCGCCTGGAAAGTGAGATACGGGCAAGCTAAAGCATGCCCCACCAAACACGGCGCGTCCGTTGGTGGGGCATGCTTTAGCATGCCCGTCAATCCTCTTAGTGCCGGAAGTGCCGGATGCCGGTGAACACCATCGCTACGCCGAGCCGGTCGGCCGCCGCGATCACCTCCGGGTCGCGCACCGATCCACCGGGTTGAATGAACGCCGTCGCGCCGTTCTTCACCGCCTCTTCCAATCCATCCGGGAACGGAAAGAAGGCATCCGATGCGACCACCGAACCCGCCAACGGCAGCACGGCCTTGAGCGCGCCGATCTTCACCGAATCCACGCGGCTCATCTGCCCGGCGCCTACCGACACGGTCTGCCCCGGCCGCACATATACGATGGCATTCGACTTGACGTGCTTGGCCACCTTCCATCCGAACAGAAGGCCGGTCCATTCTTCTTCCGAGGGAGCGCGCTTCGTCTGTACGGTAATCGCCGAGCGTTGCGCCGTGGCGTCATCGGCCGTCTGCGCGAGATAACCGCCGGAGATCGACTTCACCACAATCGGCTCCGGGTTCGCCGCGACTTCCATCAGCCGCAGATTCTTCTTGCCCTGCAACGCGGCCAGCGCTTCGGGCGTGTAGCCGGGAGCCGCAATCGCCTCCACGAAAATCTTGGCGATTTCGCGCGCCGTCTCCTCGTCCACGATGCGGTTCACGCCGATCACGCCGCCGAAGGCCGATACGGGGTCGCATTCGAGCGCCTTGCGGTAGGCCTCAGCCAGCGTAGCCTGCTCTGCGCATCCGCACGGATTGGTGTGCTTGATAATCGCCACCGCGGGCTGCTCGAATTCCGCGACGAGTTGCCAGCAGGCATCCAGATCCACCAGATTGTTGTACGAGAGTTCCTTGCCTTGCAGTTGCTTCGCGCCCGCGATGCCGCGGCCCGCCGTGCCATAGAGCGCCGCCGACTGGTGCGGGTTTTCCCCGTAGCGCAGGTCCATCAGCTTCGGCGCGCGCAGATTCAGATCGACCGGCAGCAAGGCAGGCGATCCCTCGCGATCGAGGCGCGCGCTGATGGCCGAGTCATAATTGGCCGTCGTGCGGAATGCCTTCTTCGCGAGGCGCCATTTCGTGTCGGGCGAAAGGCCGCCGCCATTGGCGCGCATTTCCTCGACGATACCCTTGTAATCGTCCGGCGAGACCACCACGGCCACGTCCTGGTAATTCTTCGCAGCCGCGCGGATCATGGTGGGGCCGCCGATGTCGATGTTCTCGATCAGTTCTTCGAGATGCGCGCCGGCCTTTGCCGCCACTTCCTCGAACCGGTAGAGATTCACCACCACCATATCGATGGGGTCAATGCCCTGCTCGGCGAGAGAGCGCATGTGGTCGGCGCGGGAACGAATCGCCAGGATGCCGCCTTCCACTTTGGGGTGCAAGGTCTTCAGCCGGCCGTCCAGCATTTCGGGGAAGCCGGTAACTTCCGAAACGTCCTGAACAGGAACGCCGCTTTCGCGAATCATGCGGGCGGTTCCGCCCGTGGAGATAATGCGCGCGCCCATTTCGCTCAGGTTGCGCGCCAAATCGACGATGCCAGTCTTGTCTGTGACGCTGATCAGTACCCGCTCAATTTTGTGCATCTAAACGCACGATACCACATAGGCTCCGCCGGCCTGAACCGGGAACTAGGCGGCGCACTCGCCGCGGCCGAGTTGGCGCGAGTAGGGCGCGTCGTCGCCCCAATCCTGGTAAATCTCCGGGAAGAGATCGGCGGGTTTGGCGAGATCGGCCGTAAGCGCGCGGAACGTCTCCACCTTGTGCCGCATCACGTAATCGCGGAAGCTTTCGGCGCCGGTGCGGTTCGCCAGGAAGTGGTTCAACACGCGCGTGACCGCCTCTGGAGCGAGCCGCGCGGGAATCGCCTGGATGGCGAGGCCAAAGCGCATCACGCCCTGGGCGTCGTAACCTCCGCCGAGCAGCATCTGGTAGTAAGGAACCTCGCGGCCTTCGATCTTGCGCGCGTTTCCATAGAAGCCAATATCGGCGATCCAGTGCTGGCCGCACGAATTCGGGCAGCCGCTGATCTTAATCGAAAGATGGCGCACCTGCGGGTCGTCATAGGCCCGAGTGGTTTCCGAAAGCGCCGCGCCCAGTGTCATCGATTTGGTCAGCCCGAGGTTGCACGAATAGGCGCCCGGGCAGGTGGTAATGTCCTCGATGCTGCTCGCGCCAGGCAGGCCCAGCCCCGCCTCGCGCAACGCGGCGTGAGCCTGCGGCAGCGACGCAAGCTGCACGAACGCGAGAATGGCATTCTGGTCGATTCCCAGCCGCACTAAACCGTCGCCCATGCCGTCCGCAATGCGGGCCAGCGCGCGAAATTGCTCGCCCGTGAGATTTCCCTGATCTGTCCGCACTACCACGGCGGCGTAGCCCGGCTGGCGCTGCTCCACAACGTTGGTTTCGAACCACGCATCGTATTCCGCATCCCCAGTGCGCTTGCTGCCGGCCACGGGCAGCAGCGAGCCGGTGCCAAGGCTCTTGGGCCGCGACTCGAAACCGCCGAACCCTTCGGGAACTTCTTTCGGCCACTCGATGCCGCCGTTCTCCAGGATATTGGCGTACTCCTTTTCAATCTCGTCCCGCAGCCACTCCATGCCGCGCTCCCGTGCGAGGAATTTCAGGCGCGCCTTGTTCTTGTTGTCGCGCGTGCCGTACCGGTTGAAGACGCGGATTACCGCTTCGCTCCGGTTCAGCAGCCGCTCTTCGGGCACGAACTCGTCCAGCAACTGCGCCTCGGTAGGCAGCGGCCCCAGTCCGCCGGCGATGATCATCCGGAACCCGCGCGCGCCGTCGCGAATCACGGCCCGCAGGCCGACATCGTTGATCGCGCCCGCGATGCAATCATGGCCGGCGCAGCCATCGAAGGCGAACTTGAACTTTCGGGGCAAATTACTGGTGAGGTCCTTGCGCAGAAACGCGAAGGCGAGTTTCTGTGCATAGGGACGTACATCGAACACCTCATCCCGCGAGATGCCGGCCCATGGGCAGGTGGTCACGTTGCGGACCGTGTTGTAGCAAGCCTCCCGGTTCGTCAGGCCCACGTCCGCCAGCCGGTGCATGAGAGAGGAAACCTGGGCCAGCGGGACGAAGTGATACTGCACATTCTGCCGGGTGGTGAGGTGGCCTTTGCCGCCGCCAAACTCATCGGCGACCGCCGCCAACTGCTCCGCCTGCCGGGCCGTCATCAGCCCGCCCGGGACTTTGCAGCGCACCATCTGGACGCCGGGCTGGCGCTGCCCGTAGATGCCGTGCTTCAGGCGGTACGGGCGGAACTGGTCCTCCGTCATGTCGCCCTTCAGGAATGCTTCCGAGGTGCGGCGGAAGGTCTCGATTTCCTCGCGGACCAGGGCGTCATACTGCATTTCGAACTCGTCGCGGGGCGGGGTGTTTTCCTGAACCAGACCTGACACTAGCATCCTCCTATATTAGATAGAGATTACCATGTTTAACGCTGCGGATCAAGCGGAGGGTGACAAGGGCCGCCGAAGCGGCCCCTATCAGCTACTTTGAATTGGACTTACTGAGTTGACGGAAGTACTCGGCCACGGCTTCGGCGTAGCCGTGCGGCACGGGTTCGGAGCCCTGGCTGCGAACGCTGGAATCGCCCTGATCGAGCTTGCGCCGGAGCTGCATTTCTACCTGCTCCATGCTCGCGACCACCGCCGCACGGATGCGCTCCGAGAGCAGCGGATCGTTCATGTACGCGCTTGGGTCCAGCCGGCGCATGTCGCGCACCAGAGATTGCAAGTCGCGGCCCACCTGGTCGTCGCCCACCCGGCCCTGGAGGTCCGTAAGCGTCCGAACGGTGTTCTGGTAGGAGCCTACGAAATCGGGGCCTAACTGGCCGCCCCAATTCCCGCCGTTCCAATTGGCGCCGCCGTTCCAATTACCGCCCACATTGCCGCCACCGCCTCCGCCGTTCCCGCCCTGCTGGCGCTGGCCGCCCTGGGCTTGTTGGCCACCCTGCTGGCCACCTTGACCCTGTTGGCCGCCTTGACCCTGCTGCCCTTGTTGGCCGCCCTGGCCCTGTTGGCCCTGCTGTCCCCCTTGGCCCTGTTGACCTTGCTGTCCCTGTTGACCCTGTTGTCCTTGCTGACCTTGCTGTCCTTGTTGGCCTTGTTGGCCCTGTTGCCCGCGCTGGAGTTGCTGCGGATTGCGGCCCTGGGCTTGCGCGTTGCCCGCGCGCAAGGCCTCAAGTTGGCTCCGCAGTTGTTCCACCTGCGCTAGAGCTTGCTCCATGGCCTGACGGTCGTCTCCGCCCGCGCCCTGCTGCTGGCCGTCGTTCATGGCCTGGCGAACGCCGTTGAGCTTGCCGCGGAGGTCATTCAGCCCCTGGGTAATGTTCATTTCCGAAAGAGCCGCGTAAGCCGCATTGCCGTTGCGAATGTACGTGGAGTTTCGTTCCATGTTGCGCTGCAACTCGGCTTGCTGCTCTTCCGCCAACGCTTCGCGCAGGCGGGCGGCGGCCTGGCGCTGCGTGCTCATCAAATCGCGGACGGCGCTTTGCATTCCCTGTTCAAGTTTGGCCAAATCCTGTGCCTCGTCCGTCTTGCGGTCCGCCAATTCCTGCGCCTGGGCGCGTGTCATCCCTCTGCCGCTGTTGGCCGCCATGGCCTTCCGCAGATCCTGCTCAAACTGCTGCTGGGTTTGAGCCAGTTCCTCTGCCTGGCTTGCCAGATCTTCCACCTGGTTGCTGGTCTGCGCGCCACGCAGCGCCGATAGTTCGCGTTGCGCTTCCTGCAGCCGTTCCGCCGCGCGGCTCGCGTCCGCTTGCGATTGCGGCGTGCCGGCTTGTTGCGAAGAGGCCGCCTGGCGCATGTCCTGCAAGGCTTGCTGCAACTGCTCCAAGGTCCTCTGCAATTGCTGGCGGCCCGCTGTAGCGCCGGCTTGGCCCTGCTGTCCCTGCTGCCCTTGCTGCCGCGACTGCTGGCCCTGTTGTTGCTGCCCCTGTTGACCCTGTTGCCCCTGTTGTCCCTGCTGTCCTTGCTGCCCCTGTTGGCCTTGTTGGCCTTGTTGTCCCTGCTGACCCTGCTGCCCTTGCTGGCCCTGTTGCGACTGCTGGCTATTACGGCTCAACTGACCGCCGTTTTGCGACATCTGTTGTATCTGCTGCTGCAGTTGCTCGGCCTCGCGCCGGAGCATCTCCTGCTGCCACCGCTGCTGCGGCGTCTGCATGCCCTGCTTCTGCTGTTGGGCCAGTTCCTGCTGCCTCTTGGCGAGCTGTTTGAGCTTCTCCAGCGCGTCATCCACTTCCTGCTGCCGCTGGCCGCCCGATTGCGATTGCTGCGTGTTCTCGTACTGGTTCTTCTCGGTATCGAGCTCCAGATCGAACAAGCCCTGCAGGTCGCGTGTGGCGCTGTTTCCGCCGCCGCCACCGCCACCTCCGCCGCCACCGCCCTGCTGCCCGAAAGCCACTTCGATATCGCGCCGCGTGGCTTCGGCCCGCAGTAGATATTGAAGCGCCTGCTGCTCAGGCGTCAGCGCGTCTTTCCAGCTTCCGCCCTTCAGCTTATCGGCCGCGGGGCCCATCGCGTCGGCCGCTTTATTCATGGCGTCTACGAAAGTCTTGAACGCGTCCCCGGCCGTATCGAGTTGGCGCGCTTGCATGCGGCTGGCCAGCGATTTCGCCTGATCGCGCAACTTGGATTGCGTTTGCGATAGAAACGCCGCGTTCTCAGCCGCGTCTTTCCGGCCCGAATCCTTCAGTTGATTGAAGGTCGCGGTGATGATCTCTTTCTGCCGCTGCGAAATTTCCTGATCGTTCTGGTCCTGCTGCTGGCCGCCGCCACCCCCGCCTCCGCCGCCTGCCTGCTGCGACTGCGAGTAGTTCCTCTCGAACGGATCGGCCTGAATGAAGAACATGTCCGTGTTGGACGTGGCCCGCGCATCCTTAGCCGTCGCATAGATGCTCACTACGTCGCCCGGTTGCGCCTTGAAATCCTCCATCGAGAGCGTCGCTTCTCCGGAGCCGTCTTTCGAACCCTTCGCCTGAAGCAGGGAAATGGTCTTCTCCGGCCCGGCGTTCACCGAATAATGCAATTGGACTTCGCTGAGCCCGAAATCGTCCTTAGCTTTCACCGCAACCGTCACTTCTTCAATCGGCGAGGCATGGAAATCGCGGCCGGGCCGGCTGATTTCAACCGAGGGCAGGTTATCCTTTTGCGCCTCGATGAAGTAGTCTTCCGTCAGCCGGACCGCTTCGCCGCTTTCGATGGCGGCTACGTGGTACATGCCGTCGCGCTGAATCGGCACGCTGGCCACCAGCGCGCCCCCCGCGCCGGATTCCAGCGGAATCTTCGAGCCATCCTCCATCACCAGCGCGCCGTTCGCCAGAGGCCGGTCGGTCTGCACCAACACGTCAGCCTTCGTGCCTTCCACAGCCCTCAGGTCCCCGCCGGGGTTCTCGACGAAATCCTTCATTCCCGTCCAGGAGGGGTAGTGATAAGTCACCTTGAGGTTCTTCACGCCGGGCAGATCGAGCACGTTCAATTTGAATGTCTTGGAGCGGACGCCGCCCGCTTCCACGTAATATTCCAGGCTTTCCGGAATCCCGGCGATCAGAAACTGATAGGCCGAAGCGCCTTCCTGCGCGCGCATTTCGGCCTGCTCCCATCCGGCCGCGCTCACATAATGCGCCACGAAGCGAACGTTCGGGGCCGTGAAGCCCTTCAGCTTCGCCTGTATCATCAGGTCCGACCGCTTCCGCACCGTGCGGTTGCCCGGATCGACCACGATATCGTAGTAGGGCTGCACATCGGCTTTCGGTAAGCCGCCCCACAGCAGAGCCGTTCCGTATCCCATGAATCCAGGACCGGATGTGCCCAGCCACAGCAGCAGGCCGAGCGAAAAGACGGCCGCTCCGGACAGGCTGAACATCCAGGCCGTGCGGGCCACGTTTTGCGGCTGAGCCTGCGCGGCCACCACGAGAGTGTCGTCCGCAAGCAGGGGCAGGAATGGATCGCTGGGGTTCTGTTCAAGGCGCTCGGTGAACGTCAGCAGGCGTTCTTCAAACTGCGGATATCTGGCTTCGGCGGCCCGCGCCGCTTTACGGCGGTTGAGGCGCAGTACGGGAATGATGAGCGCGGCCGCTACCGCAAAGGCCAATCCCAGGAACAGGAATACGCGCGCCCCCACTACGCTGGGGTTGGAAAAAGCGTAATGGTTGATGGCCAGAACGGCGAGCACCGTCAGGCCCAGCGCCGAACCCGCGGCAATTGCCGCGCCGCGCGTGAAGGCCAACCACCGGAGCCGCCGCTCCACGGCGCCCAGATATTGCGAAAGGCGATCCAAAGGCTTCATGCCGCCTCCTTATCAACCGATAAGTGCTTATTTCCCAACAGCGATTCGGCTACTGCCAGAATGAGTACCGCGACCATGATATACCACCACAAAGGCACCGTTCTTTCACCCGTTTCCGTGGTCCCCGCGGCCGTCGCGGAACCTTGCGAAGTGTTGCGCCACAATGCAACCGTCTCGTCGGAGGTGGGGGTAAGATCGGATTCCCGACGGTCGGCGTTCACCGCCACCGTTTCCGGTCCGCTCGGGCGGTGAATTTCGTAAAAACCCGCTTCGGTGAATTGAATATTCTGCGCCTTGGCTCCCTGTTCCAGGGAAAGCGCGCGCGCCCCGTGCGGGTCCAGCACTTCAACCGCTGCGCCGGGTTGCAGCGCGTCGCGCAATTCGGCGTAGGCCCCAACGCTGACGCTGGGCGGCCCGCTATCGAGCCTTCCCAAATACCGGGAGGCGCGCTCGATGAAGGGAACGAATGTGGGGTGCAGCGGAAAATCGTTGGCCACGTTGTCGAAGGTGGAGGCAAACACGAGAATACGGCCGTCCCCCACCTGCTGATCGAGCAGCAGCGGAGAACCATCGGAAAGTTTCGCCACAACGCGCGCCCCGCCGGCGGCGATGCCGATGGTCTGGTAGAACTTCACGTCGTCCCAATGCGCGTCGGCCAGAATGGCCGGGTGCGAGATGTCTACCCAGTCGGCCGTCTGAAATCTGGCGCCCTCGCGCCCGGCGTAGTGCGCGCCTTCAATGCGGCCGGCGGAAACGGGCACTTGCGATACGCCCGCCGAATTATGCCCCAACGCGACGAAAACCGATCCGCCCGCGCTGACGTAGTTCTTCAACTCCCTTTCCAAACCGGCCGGCAACGCGCCAACGTCGGAGAGCACTACGAACGCATAGTGTGACGGAGCCACGTTCGCAGCCTGTTCCGGCACGGCCGCGTCGATCTGGAATGCCGATTGCCCCGCCGCCTCCAGCGCCGCGTTGAAATACAGCAGATCGCGCGTGGACCCCGCCTCGTGAAGGAATAGCGCGCGGCGCGGGTCGGCCCGCTCCACCGAGAAGTAGAAGTGGTCGTCGTTCGGCAGGTTATCGGCCGAATCGATGCGGATCTCGCCCTTGTTCTGCCCGTGCGGAACATCCATCGAAAGGAACTCCACCGTGGCCCGGCCGTTCTCCGGCACGGCGACCGTCTTGGTCTCGGTAACGCGCCCGTTCAGCGCTAAGGAAACCGTGCGCTCGGCCTTGCCCGTGCCGTAACCGGCCACGGTCACCAGCACGCGCGATTTCTTGTTGTCATAAACCCGGCGCGGCGCAATCACGTTCTCCACGGCGAAGTTCGGCTGCTTGGAGCCGACCCGGTGCGGCGAAAGGCGAATGCTTTCGTTCAGGCGCAGGTCATTGAAATTCCCGGGCATGCCCGTCTGCTGCATATCCGAGAACAGTTCCACATTAATCGGCAGATTGAGTGAGCGCGCTACGGAACGCGCGGCGCGCGCCAGTTCGGCAAAAGACGTCCCGGCATCAGAGGGTTCAATCGCGTCGATGGCGGCGCTGAGAGCGGCGTGATCGTCCGTAACCTCGCTCATGGCTTGCATGCGCGTTCCGAACGCCATCACTTCAGCCTTCTGGCCCAAGGAAAGCCCGCCGACAAAGGCTTTCGCCTCTCGCTTCGCTTCGTCCAAACGGCCGTCGTCGCGCATGCTGAGCGAATTGTCTATGGCCACCAAGGCCACCGCTCCGGAGCGGTTGATCGGAACTCCCGTGCGGCGGATGAAGGGCGCCGCGAACGCCAAAGCCAGCAGCGCGACGATCGCCGTGCGCAGCGCGAACAGAAGAAGATAGCGCAGGCGCTTGTGCTTGATCGAGCTTTGCAGGTGCTGCTCGAAGAACATCAGCGAGCTGAAAGGCTGCGGCGTGGAGCGGTGCTTCTTCAGCAGATGAAGCCAGACGGGCAACCCTACAGCGACGAGACCTCCAAGGAACCAAGGCGCCAGGAATCCCATCACATCCTCCCCTGCCGGATTGACAGATACTCGCGCAATCCCTCGTCTAGCGGCCGGGATGTGTTCATGAGGAAATAGTCCAGCCCGGCGGACCGCGCCGCATCGTTCAGGTTCTGGATATGAGAAGCGATCTTACTCCGGTACTCGTGCCGCGCGTATTCCGGAGAGACTTCGAGCGAACGCGTGGCATCTTCCATATCCACCAGGAGCACCGGGTCGCGAAACTTCGGTTCGATCTCTTGCGGATCGAGAACGTGGAACAGCACGACTTCGTTGCCACGGTGCCGCAGGGGCTCCACCGTGTTGATGATCTCCTCCGGCGGAGCGTAGAAATCCGAAAGCACGATGACCAGGCCGCGGCGATGCAGATAATTCTGAAAATGAGCGAAAGGCTTCGAGAAATCGGTGCGCGTGCCGGGCTCCGCCTTTTCAATCGCGTGAAGGAGCCGGAAGAGCTGCCCCTGCCGCGTGGAAGGCGCAACGTAGTTGACCACGTCCTCATCGAAAACGATCAACCCCGCCGCGTCGCGCTGCAGGTTCGCGAGGTAGCACAAGGAAGCCGCCACGAAGCGGGAGTAATCGAGCTTATGCACTTCCTGCGAACCATACCCCATGGACGCGGAGGTATCGAGCAGAATCAGAAGCTGCGTGTTGGTTTCGCCGCGGTAGCGCTTGAGATAGCAACGGTCGGTACGCGCGAAGACGTTCCAATCGACGTGCCGCAAGTCGTCGCCCGGAGTATAAGCGCGATACTCCGCGAACTCCTGCGAAAACCCGAAATCCGGCGACCGGTGGAGGCCCGCAACGAAACCATCAACTACAGTCTTGGCGACAAGGTCGAGCCCCGTGATGGAGGCCAGCGTATCGGGATCGAGAAATCTTTGTAGCATCTAAGCAAGCCTTGGAGTTACGCGTCCGGCACTCAGCCTCTAGTCCCTAGGCGCCGACCGGAATTCCAAAATGCGCTTCAAAATATCGTCCTGCTTCAGCCTGTCCGATTCCGCATGGAAGTTCAGCAGGATGCGGTGGCGCAATACCGGGATATACATCGCCCGGATATCGTCGTAGCCTACGTGGTACCGGCCGTGCATCAGCGCCCGCGCCTTCGCGGAGAGCACCAGGAATTGCGCCGCGCGCACGCTGGCCCCGTAGTTGACGTATTTCTTCACGAAGTCCGGAGCGGATTCTTCCGTCGGGCGCGAGATGCGCACCATGTCCACCGCGTGCCGAGCCACGCTCTCGCCAATGGGGACCATGCGCACCAACTGCTGGAAGTCCAGGATCTCCTCCGCCGTGGTCACCGGGTCCGCCTCGGCAATGTGCGTCGTCGTAGTCAGGTCCACCACCTGCAGTTCCTCATCCGCGGTCAGGTAATCCAGCACGGTATTGAACAGGAACCGGTCCAACTGCGCTTCCGGCAGCGGGTACGTGCCTTCAAGTTCGATCGGGTTCTGAGTGGCCAGCACAAAGAACGGCGCGGGAAGCATGTAGTTGTTGCCGCGCACCGTGCACGCGCGCTCTTGCATGGCTTCGAGCAGCGCGCTCTGCGTCTTTGGAGGGGTGCGGTTGATCTCATCCGCCAGCAGGATGTTCGCAAAAATCGGACCCTTCACGAAGGTCCACGTGCGCCGGCCGTTGGCGGGGTCTTCCTCGATGATGTCGGTGCCCGTGATGTCACTGGGCATCAAGTCGGGTGTGAACTGAATCCGCTTGAAGGCCAGCCCGAGCGTCTGTGCCATGGTGCGCACGAGCAATGTCTTGGCGGTGCCGGGCAGGCCGGTAATCAGGCAGTGCCCTCCCACGAACAGGCCGATCATCACCTGTTCCAGCACCTCCTCCTGACCCACGATCACGCGCCGCACTTGGGTCACGATCTCCGATTGGACTTGCCGGAACCGCTCAATTCGCGATTTCAAAACTTCCGGCTCGATCTGCGTGCTCACAGTTGAAGACATGAGTGGTTCCATTTCTATTTGTTCACGTTCTCTGGTGGGGTTCCAACTTCTTCCGAAGCGCTTAATTCCAACAAAAGCTTCTGCGCGGGCCGGTAGGCCGGGGCGGCTTCGAGGGCCGTCAATACTTCATCCTGGGCCTGCTCGCGCTCGTGATTCTGGTAGTACGCCTGGGCCAGCAGGTAATGCGCCTCCGCCGGATCGAGCGGATTGTGGTTCGCCGTGGCGCGAAATTCCCGAATGGCTCCCTTGAGGTTTCCCTGCTCCATCCAGAGCGACCCCAGTTCGGTATGCTGCGCGTTGTCCATCGGGTATATGTAGTTGATGCGATCGAGCGCGGCGGCGGCTTCTTTCTTGTCCCCGGCCGCTTCGAGTTGCTTTGCGAGTTGCTTCAGCATCTCAGGATCGCGCCCGCCTGCCTTCTCGTAGCGCACCAACTCGGCTGTGGACGCGGCGCGGTCGCCCTTGGCCAGGTACGCATTGGCCAGGAACTCGTACACGCTCCCCGCTTCCACGTAATCGGGATACAGGTCGCGAATCGCCTTCCCGTCGCGAATCACGCCGTCGTAGTCCTTCGCCTTCCACAGTTCGTTGATCGCCTTGAGCTGCTTGGCCCAGTTCTCGAAGTTCTCGACCGGCGTCTTCGCGGCAGCCTCCACATACGCAAGGAACTGCTTATCAAACTCCGCCGGCTCCATCTTCAATTCCTTGCGAACCACGTCCGCGGTATCTTCCCCGGCGCGAAAATCGTGAAGCATGGCAAGGATAGTGTTCCACCCGAACTTCTCGGTGATGTAGTCGCAGATGCGCCCGCCCTGGAAGTAGCTCACGCTCACCTGCATCGGGGTCTTGGGATGCACGAACCCGCGGTCCAGTTCGGCGATCGGAAGCAGCGTTTTCTCCTTGATCGCCATGAGGACTTCGTGGCCCATGCGGTCGCCCCACTCCGGGTTCGCCGACGCAGTTTCATCGTGGACCGCGAGCCCTTCCGTGAACCAGCGCGGCACGTGCGAGTTCGTCAGCGTGAGGGTGAAAACGTGGCTCATTTCGTGCCACAGCGTCGATGCCCAATGGAAATCGCCCGGCTTCCGCCCCGATGGACTGTCCATGGCGATCGTCTGCCCAAACGTGACGCCCAGGGCGCCGAGGCCCGGCACTCCCAGCGTTCTCACCGCGAAGTCTTCGTGGTTCGGGTACACTTCCACGCGAATCGGTTTATCGATCTTGATCTGATATTTCTTCTGATACGCGTCTATGGCTCGCTCCATCTCCGATTCGAAATAGGGACGCAGCAAAGCCGCTTCCTTGCGGTCCATCTTCAACATGCCGGAAGCGCTGCTGAAGGTATCGAACTTCTGGAGCGTCTCCAGCAGCTTGAGCGAATTGCGCGTGGCCGCGTCCTGGAAATCGTTCTGGAAGCAAGTCTCGAGTTGCTTGTAAGCTTCTTCGTCCTGCCCCATCCGCATCAGATTGATGCCCAATTGGGAGCGCGCGCCGTAAAGCTGCGGATCAAGCGCGATGGCCTTGCGGTAGAACGCAATACCTTCGTCGTAGCGGCGGTTCATTACCAGGAAATGGCCGGCCGTCTCGTAGCCGCGCGCCTCGCGCGGGTCCCACGGGCTATCCTTCTTATCCGCAAGGAAATCCATACTAGCCAGCACGGCTTTCGCCTGCACGGAGTTGGGATTCAACTGCAACGCCTTCCTGGATTCCTCGGTGGCCTTGGCTTCGTCGCCATCCTCCAAAGCCAGGCGGGCCAGCAGTTCCTGGGCCTCCAGAAGCTTGGGATCGATCTCCAGCGCCTTATGCGCCAGTTCCGCCGCCGAGCTTTCGAAACTATCGGCGGCTATCAACGCCAGCCCAACGTAGGCGCTGGCGCAATCCTGCTTCAGCTCAAGGGCTTCCTTGAAGAGGTCCGAGGCATCCGACGGCTGCCCATGATCCAGAAACAGGCGCCCCCAGCGCACTTTGTAGTCCGCATTGGTGGGTTCCTTCGCTACCAGCGCCTTGAACGCTTCGTTGGCGTCGAAGAAGCGGCGCGCCTTCCATAGCGATTCGGCCTGCTCCAGGGTCTGCCCCGGGAGCGCCGCGGCGGCCAGTAGAATGGCCGCGCCCAGATGCAGCGCAATCCTCACTTGTCCAGCGCCTCCTGGGTCCTGGCGAGATCGAGCAGGAGCTGGGCGAGTTGCTTCTTGTACTCCGCGGCCGGAATGGCGGCCTTCTCGTACTTCAGCTTGTCGATCTGCTGCTCAAGGGCTTCCTTCTTGTCGAGCAACGCGCGTTTGTTGGGGTCGCGCGCGGCCGCCGCGTTGGCGCCAAGACGCACCAGCGTGAACGCCGCCGCGAGCTTGCCTTCACCGTTCTCGGCCGATGGCGTGCGCTCGCCGTCGCCCTTGCCGGTATCTTCGAGAACGGCGTGCTCGGTGGCCAAACGCTTCTGCGATTCGTAGAAATCGTTGGTCTTCCGCTGCGCGAACAGGAACGCTTCGAGCGCCGAAACGCTTTCATTCTTGTCCGTATCCGCGGCTGGGTCCCGCAGGGCTTCGGCCCAGTAGCGGGCAAACACGGTGGCGTTCTTCTCACTCCCGGTGCGCGTGGCGCTCACCACCACGCGCCCCGGCTTCCGCAGGAACTCGATCGAGCCCCCGCCGGAACTAGTCATATTCACCACGAGCTGGCGCGTGGCGGGAATGCTGTCGAGCAATCCGGAAAAATCGGCCCCCGTCAGGTCCGTGCCCGGTATGTTGAACTTGTAGTCCGTTCCGTCGTACGAGCCGTGCCCGATCAACATCAGCACCAGGGCATCGGCCGGCTTCACCTGCGCCTCAAGCTGGCTGAATCTGGCGCGAACCTGTTCCCGCGTGGGCGCCTGCAAGGTGACCACCGTGGCATCGCCCCCGGCTTTCTTGAGGCTGGAATCGATATCCTCGGACCACATCTTGAAACGCTGATCGTAATCGGGCTCTCCGCCCAGGCCGGAAAGCGTCACATAGAAAGTGGTGGCGCGCCCCGCGAACGCAGTCAGGAGGAAGCAGGCCAGCAGGCCCGCCCCGCGCGGATTCATGGCGATGCGCTTCATACGACGCCCCACTTCCTTCGCAGCAACCACTCCGACGCGCGAATCGCCAGAGCCAGCAGGAAAATTATGGGCAGGTCCCACAGGTCGCGCGTCTCACGCGTCGTGATTCCCGCTTCCGAATAGGAAATTTCTTCCGAGAGCTTCGACGCTCCGGCCGGGTTATAGTAACGCCCGCCCGTCTGCTGCGCCAGCTTCTCCAGCAGCTCCCGGTTCTGGGATGTATGGAAGTTCTCAGCCACGCCGTCTTCCCTGCGGAACGTCAGCACGTCCGTGCCGAGCGCTTCCTGGTCCCTTCCCGCGATGATTTCGGCCACGTATGACCCGGGCTTATCAGCCGTCCACTCGCCTACGTACACGCCTTCTTCGAGCGGCTGCGGGTTCAGAGGAATGGTGGCAGAGACGCCGTCCGGCCCCATGAACCGCGCCTGCACCTGCGCGTTGCTGGCCGGCTTGAACTCCTTGTCCCTGACCTCCACCCGTATGGGAACGCGCCCGTCGTCGGCAAGAAGGCTCTTAGGCGTCGATCCGGTCACCTGCCCCGGCGTATCGGCCACCAGATAGCGGAACATCTGCTGCCAGAACGCGGGGTGCGTCTTATCCGCGTGGTCGGTCCACATCTTCCAGCGCCAACTGCCTCCGGTGGCGAAGACGCCCGACCTGCCGCGCCCGTAGTTCTCCACCACCAGAAGCGGCGAGGGCTTCTTGTTCGGCGGCACGACGTTCAGCAGCGTGGTGGCTCCGGGCTTCGGCTCGCCAACTTCCTGGTAGTCGGCCACCTGCGGCATCTTCTTCCAGCGCTCGTCGTTTCTCGCCGGGTCGTCATCAAGCCGCGTGATCGTACTCTCGCGGCCGGCTGCGGTCAGTTCCACCCCCGAAAACTCCCTATGGAAGGTTGCCTTCGAAGAAGGAAGGATCACCGGAATCAAGTCCGCCAGCGCGGAGCTCTGGTAGCCCCCGTCGGAGAAAGACGCGCGGCCGCCCAGGAACAGCACGCCGCCCCCGCGGCGGTCCACGAAGTCATGAATCAGAGCCTGCTGGGACGCGGTGAAGTAGCTCGCCTCCACCGTGCCGATAATGATCCCCTGGTAGGCGAACAACTCCTCGGCCTTAGCCGGGAATCCGTCTTCCAGATCGTGCTGGCCCATGCTGGGCGGCAACTGGCGGTAGAGCTTGTTCTGCGTCGTGCGAACCATGGCGGCGAGTTCCACGCCCTCGTAATCGTCGAGCGCCCGCCGGATAAACTTGTACTCCCACCGCGGTTCGCCCTCGATATAGAGGATGCGCGGCTTGCGCGGTTCCACGTTGACCACGCGGCTCAACTTGTTGTTCGCCGTGTTCTCTTCGCCGGACAGCGGATCGATCGAGACTTCGAGCGTCTTCGAGCCGGCGGCTCCCCCGTCCACGACCACCGCCTCCGACTGCGCCTGCCCGTCCGCCTTGAGCGTGATCTGCTTTGAGGCCAGCGTCTTGTTGCCGTCGCGCACCGTGAGCTTCGCCTTGCCGCCAGAGTAGCCGTAGCTTTGGATGGCCACCTGGGCCGTCAGCTTGGATTGCGGCAGAGCGCGCGTGGGCAAAACGACATCCGTAATTTCCACATCATGGTCGGGATGCTCGCGGCCGAAGCCGATGGTGTGGATCGGAATGCGCTGGCGGCGAATGGCCGAGATCGTATCCAGGCCGATGCCGCCCGAGTTGTCCGACCCGTCGCTCAGCAGCACGACGGCTCCCAGAGGAATCGAAGCCGATTCCGCCAGCATTTGTTCCAGAGCGTCGCCAATGCGAGTGGCGGGCTGGTCGCCTTTCAAGTCGTCGGGCTTCTGGATTCGCGCTGGTTCCTTGCCAAACTCGTACAGCCGCACCTGGAAGCGATCGGAGAGCGATTTCAGTAACCCGCTATCCAGCACGGCCTTAGCCGCGGCCTCGCGCGTGCCGGAAGCGTCCGAAATCCCCATACTGCGGGAGTTGTCCACCAGCACCGCAATCACGTTCTGCTGGGGCTTGAGCGTGGCCACGCTGAGCGCGGGGTGCCAGAGCAGGAAGAGCACCAGCGCCACCATCGCAGTTTCGAGAAGCCAGATGCCGATTGGCCGTAAACCACTGAGCATGCCGTGGTTGCGCCGGACATGCCAGAAAAGCAGCGCGCCGGCGGCCAGTATGCCCGCCACCATCAGCCATATGGGCCAAGGCGTTAGGAAAACGAAGTGCCCCTTCTGAAACATGGTTAAGGGGTACTTGAATAAGAGTTCAAACATGGAGGTGGCTCATCGGGCGCGCCCCGATTAGAAGGTAGACGTAATCTGCTGGCCTTTCAGTTACATGCAGAGGCACAGTGGGGGTGAGGGCTGCGGATTGAATCGCCCCCCTCGTCATATTTGGACAGCATAGCACGCGCGGCCATGCGAGCAGGTCCGGAGGTGGGGAGTTCTACCGCCGCCGTTCAGGCCCGGCGGCGCCACGGTTTCCCGGCGCGGCGCTCCACCGGCGCCGGCGCTCACGGAAGTGTTCTTACAAAAGGAGGAGGGACGCCGTGAAGCGTCCCTCCGGAAGGGGCAGAAACAACAGAAAGGAGAAACGTCCCGCAGGCGCAAACCGGCGCCGCGTTATTCGAAGCTCAACTTGATCGTGGTTCCTCCGGGCATGATCGCCAGCAGATGAGTACCGTCCTCGCGCGTGGCGGTAGCGACCCTGGTGTGCTCGCCTTTCGTCTCCAGGTTCTCCACCTTCACAATGGCAGTGAAGGATTTCTTGCTCGTGACCTCCGTGATCATCGCCACGGAGCCCTGGAGCGCCACGGTGTAATCGCCGCTTGCCAGTTCCCTTGCGCCGAGCTTGGCGCTCTGCTGCAGCTTGAAATCGTAATCCTTCGCGCAGGCCGCGGAAAAACAGACCAGCGTCAGCAGGATTGCCAATACAAATGCCCTTGGAGTTGCACTTCTGAATTCAGCTTTGGTCATTTGCTTTATATATCGGCTGAGTCGCGAATTTGATTAGGCGGACGCGGGCGCAGTTGTCAAAGAAGTTCTGGAGGAATTCCGGAGGTTGACGATGCCCGCCGACGAACGCCCGCCGAACGCGGACAGGCGCTCCGCTTTCAATCCGCATTCATCCCAAGCCGGTCTGCTCCAAAAGCCCCTTTCAGGGGCGCAAGATGGTGCGGCCGGGCGCAAGCCCGGGGGACGGACTCCAAAAAACCGCAGCAGGGGCGGAAGAAAGCGGCAGTACCGTTTTCGCAGACGCGCTGTTTCGCTCAGCGCTTCTCGGCGTGTTCCGGAACGCGCCAGAGGTAAATGTGGTAGCCGCCCACACTTACCTCCTTTTCCGGCTTCCAGTCGCCCATATCGAAGGTCTGCGAAACAATCCGCGTCCCGGGCTTCAGCTCGCGCCAGAGCTTTGGCCTGAGCTTCAGGTTCAACGAAGTGAGCAGATAGAGCGTCACCACCGACGCTTCCTTAATATCCGCTTCAAACATGTCCTCATTGCGGAAGGCGACCAGTTTCTCCATGCCTTCCCGCTTGGCGGTTTCGTTGGACTCCGCGATGCGTTGGGGATTGATATCGATCCCCACGCCCCGCACCCCAAAACGCTGCGCGGCGGTGACCGGGATGCGACCGTCTCCGCAACCAAGGTCGTACAATACGTCGCCCTTGTGAACTTCCGCCAGGTCGAGCATGGCGTTCACCACTTCATACGGCGTGGGGACGAATATCACGTCCGGCTGCCGCAGCAGCTTGGGCTGCTCCTGGGCCGGCAACACGGCCGCCAGGGCGCACAAGCTGAGAATCAGCACTATGGCGCTTTTGGCTCGCATGGGTTTGTTCTCCTCGCGCGGACGCTACTTCTTGGCGTCGGCGCGCGCCGGCACCTTCCACAGGTAGACGGTGTGCCCGCCGATTTCCACTTCCTTCTCTGGCTGCCAGTCGCCCATGTCGAAGCTCTGGGAAACCACGCGCGTGCCCGGTTTCAGTTCGCTCCACAGCTTGGGACGCAGCTTGAGGTTCAAGGAGGGCAGCAGGTATAGCGTCACCACGCTGGCTTCCTTGATATCGGCCTCGAACAGGTCTTCGTTGCGGAAGGTGACGGCGCCGGTGACGCCCGCCGCCTTGGCATTCGCCACCGATTCGGCGATCCGCTCGGGGTTGATATCGATGCCCACGCCGCGGGCGCCGAAATCCTTGGCCGCGGCTACGACGATGCGGCCGTCGCCGCAACCTAGATCGTAGACCACGTCGCCCTTCTGCACGTCCGCGAGTTTCAGCATCCCCTGCACCACCTCCTGAGGAGTGGGGACGAAAATAACGTCGGGGGGCCGTAGCGCTTTGGGCTGTTGAGCTCCGCATGCAACTGCCAGCAGACAGAGCAGCACAGCCATAGAACTAATCGTCCTGAGTCGCATCTTTCGCTCCTTATTGGGTTTACCGAGTAAACAGAATACCAGAAGCGACGCTCGGGCGATCCCCATTTTCTGGCAATCGCGCCTCATTGCCGCGCGGGCGAACCGGCGCCGGCGGCAACCGTAGGGGGCCTGCCGGATTACTGGACGTTGGTGCGAAGTATCTCGTCTACGACGTCGGCCGCGGCGCGCATCTCGCGAATATCGTGCACGCGAACGATGTGTGCGCCGGCCAGGACGCTCGCCGCTACGGCCGCGGCCGTGGCGAACTTGGTTTCCTCGGGGGTAGCATGGGCGAGGAACTGCTTCTTCGACGGACCGGTCAGAATGGGAAGATCCAGGCCGGCCAGTTGAGACAGCCGTGCCAGGATGAGCGAGTTCTGCTCTTTTCTCTTCCCGAACCCAAGCCCCGGGTCCACCACAATCTTGCTCTTATCGATGCCGTTCCGCCGCGCACGGCTCACCGCCGCGTCCAACTCGCGGACGATCGTCCCCATCGGGTCCTGCATCGGCCCGAGCTTCGCCCATGTCTCGGGCCGTCCGCGCATGTGGTTTAAGATCAGGCCCGCGTCGCAGTTGGAAACCGTCCGCCCCAACTGCGGCTCAAAGGTGAGGCCGCTTGGGTCGTTGATGATTTCGGCGCCGAGTTCGATGGCCCGCTCGGCCACTTCCGCCTTGTAGGTATCGATCGATATCGGAATGGTAAGGCGATCCTTGAGGCGCTTGAGGACGGGCACGAGCCGCTGCATTTCCTCGGCCGCGGTGAGGCGGCGCGATTCCGGACGCGTCGATTCGGCGCCGATATCGATGATGTCCGCGCCCTGCTCTTCCAGTTCCATTGCGCGGGCAAACGCGCGATCCGGATCGGAATATTTGCCGCCGTCCGAGAACGAGTCGGGCGTAACGTTCAGTATCCCCATGAGGACCGTACGGTCGCCGAGCATGATCTCGCGTTTCTTCAGCTTCCAGTAATAGAGCTTTCGCACCAATTCGCGCCTCTCGCCCGCGCACACTCCGCAGGCCCTTTACAGTTTCTCATCTTCAATCGGGAAACCCAAACATGGCTTGCCCACCGCCATCGAACAACAGGCGGGCAGGCTAAAGCCTACGCCGGGGTTTCGCCGAACCGGACAAGGTAATAATCTTTCTTCCCCGTCCGCAGCACCAGCATGGATTTCGAAGCCAGGTCCGCTTCCGTCAGAGCGGCATCCGCCGATACGCGCCGGTTATTCAGGTAAACGCCGCCGCCCTGAATCAGGCGGTTGGCCGCGCCTTTCGAGGCGCACGCGCCGGCTTGCACCAGGATCTGCGCCAGGCGGGTTCCATCGGAAAGCGAAGCGCGCGGCAGCGTGATTGAAGGCACGTCGCTGAAGACGGCCGTCAGTTCTTCATCCGACAAGCCCGATAGTTCCTTGCTAAACAGCGCGTCGGAGGCGCGGATGGCGTCTTCCACGGCTGCTTGGCCGTGCACCAGCCCGGTCATGTGCGCGGCCAGAAACTTCTGCGCGCCGCGCCGCTCCGGATGGAGCGCGTGGGCCTGGCAAACTTCGCCGATCTTCTCCAGGCTCTCGAAACTGAAGAGCTTGAGGTAGCGCTCCACGTCGCGGTCCTCGGTTTGCATCCAGAACTGGTAGAACTGATAGGGCGACGTGCGGTTGGGATCGAGCCACACGGCGTTCCCGGCCGATTTTCCGAACTTTTCGCCGGTAGACGTACTCAGCAGCGGCAGCGTGATGCCGAACGCTTCCCCGCCCTGAGTTTTGCGGATCAAGTCGATGCCTGCGGTGATGTTTCCCCACTGGTCGCTGCCGCCCGCCTGGATGGAGCAGCCGTAGGTGGCGAACAGGTGGCGGAAGTCGTTGGCCTGGATCAGCATGTAGCTGAATTCGGTGTACGAGATGCCCTGCTCGCGGTCTTCCAGGCGGCGCCGCACCGATTCCTTGGCCGCCATGTAGTTCACCGTAAAATGCTTGCCGACGCTGCGGAGCCAATCGAGGTAGCTGACGGGCCGCGTCCATTCGGTGTTGTCCACAACGATGGCAGCATTTGCGCCCTCGAACGATACGAAGCGGCTGAGCTGCGGACGAATCGCATCCACGTTGGCCGCAATCATCTCTGGCGTAAGCAACTGCCGCTCGGTGGACCGGCCGCTCGGGTCGCCGATCATCCCCGTGGCGCCGCCCACCAGCACGATAGGCCTGTGGCCGCGCCGTTGCAGGCGCGCCAGCAAAAGGATGGGCAACATGTGGCCCACGTGCAGGCTATCCGCGGTGGGGTCGAACCCGACGTAGATCGTGGCGCCAGTCGCGTTCAGCAGCCGCTCGAGCGCTTCCTCATTCGTAACCTGCTCGACCATGCCGCGAGCGCGCAATTCGGAAAGGGTGGACATCGAACTCATCATGAATCGGTAACTCAGCGGGGCAGGCCCCCTGGCCTGCGGACCGGCCAGTCCTCTTCGGGCTTGCCGGTCGTCAGGGGCAGCCGTCCGGCGCAGGCCGGGAGCTCCACTGAAAGGCTTAAGAAATTAGGATAGCGCAGGGCGGCCGCTCGTTACTTCAGCGCCGCTTTCAGCTCCTCGGAAAAACGCCGGATCGTTTCCAGTTGCGGCGGCTCGGCCGGAAACTCGTCTCCGCGGCAGGAGAGCATCGGCGCGCCATCGCGCCAAACCAGGTAAGCCAGGCCGCGCCCAGTCATCAGGCCCGTGCTCCCGATTTCCCCAAACCCCTCGCCGCTGCACTTCACCAGCGCAAGCGCATCTCCGCGCGCGAAAAGACAGTAGCCGTTGGCCTCGGCCATCACTTCTATGTGGAGATCTTTCAGGCGCCCGGCAATGGCGGCTGTCACATCTTGTAGCGGCCCAAGTCTTCGTCGTTGAGCCCTTCGAGCCAACGGCGCAGGTCCTCGTTATTGACCTTGTCGGAGACTGCGGCAGCCAGTTTGGAAGACTTCAAGACGGTCTCTTCCACATAGATAGGGCAATCCAGGCGGAGAGCCAGCGCCAAAGCGTCGCTGGGGCGGGAATCCACGCTGATCAACTCGCCATCGCGGTCGAGCCAGATCACGGCGTAGAAGGTATCGTCCTTTAGGTCGCTGACCACGACTTTCCGCAACCCGGTGTTCAGCCCGAGAAGCAGACTCTTGATCAGGTCGTGGGTCATCGGACGGGGCGTGGATACCTTTTCGATTTCGAGGGCGATTGCGTTGGCCTCGTAGACGCCGACCCATATGGGTAGAACCGTGTTCCCATTCAGATCCTTCAGGATCACGATGGGCATATTGGTCACCGGGTCCATCATCAACCCGCGGATCTTCATTTCGACTTCCATACGCCCTCCCCGCTCTTATTACACCATAATGGCGCTTTCGCCCACCAAGGAGTTCGGTCCCGAGCGCGTAATGCGTACCGGCAGATACCGGCCCGTCAGCGGTTCGCCGCCCGCTTCCGGCACCGTGAAATTCAGCACGCGATTGCAGGATGTGCGGCCTACCCACTGTCCCAGTGCCTGGTTGCGGCCCTCCACCAGGACCTCGCGGATTTCGCCGATTAACGCCGCATTCCGGCGAATCTGAATCGCCCGCTGCCGCTCCTGCAGGATGACAAGCCGGCGCTGCTTTTCCTCTTCGGGGATGACGTCCGGCAGGCCGAGGGCGGCGGTGTTCGGCCGGGGCGAGTACTTGAAGCTGAACATCGAATCGTACTCCACCTCGTCAAGAAGCCGCAGGGTCTGCTGAAAGTCTTCCTCGGTTTCGCCGGGGAAGCCGACGATGATATCGGTGGTCAGCGAGTACGCCCGGCCCGCGTTCTTGAGCCAATCGATGCGCCGCACGTACTCGTCGCGCGTGTACTGCCTGTCCATGGCGGCCAAAACCTTCGTGGACCCGGATTGCACGGGCAGGTGCACGTGGTCGCAGATGACCGGGTTTCGGTCCATAGCGTCCACAATCTCCTTGCCGAAATCGCGCGGATGAGACGTAGTGAACCGGACGCGCCGAATGCCCGGGATGCGGGCCACGCGGTCCATGAGCGTCGCGAAGTTCCAGCCCTCGGGCGACGGATCGCGATAGCTGTTCACGTTCTGGCCGAGAAGCTGAATTTCCGTGTACCCTTCCGCCGCCAGGCGCGCCGCTTCCTCGATGACGCTGGCCGAGGACCGGCTGCGCTCGGGCCCCCGCGTGAACGGCACCACGCAGTAGGCGCAGGCTTTGTCGCAGCCTTCGATGATCGTGATGTAGGCGCGGTTGGGGTTGTCTCGCCGCGTGAACGGAGTCTCGAAGCTTTCCTCGGAATCGAAGGCCAGCCCGGTCACCCGGCGGTTCCCCGATTCGAGCTGCGTCAGCAGTTCGCCCAGCCGCGGATAGCTGGCCGACCCGGCCACCAGGCTCACGTGCGGCGCGCGCTCGAAGATCTTCTCGCCTTCCTGCTGCGCGACGCATCCCAACACGCCGAATATCTTGCCTTTCCCGCACTGGCGCTTGAACTGCTGGAGGCGGCTGAAGACTTTCTGCTCGGCCTTATCCCGGATGCTGCACGTATTGTAGAGAACGAGTTCGGCGTCCTCCGGCTTCTCGACCGGAGCATACCCCCTCTCGACAAGCGCGCCCGTCACCTTTTCGGTGTCGTGCACATTCATCTGGCAGCCGAATGTTTCGATGTAGAAGGTTTTCCCAGGCACTATCTATCTATTGTAGTTCGCCCGGAGCGGCAGCAAAGAAAACGCCGGAAAGCCGGTCTTTCAAGGACGCGCGCGCCAGCGTGGGCAGCTGCCACGCCGTTCGGGGACGCCGGCGCAGCAGATGTTAAACTTGGCTTTGTTCGGAGGTAGTCAATCGTGAAATTCTTCCTGGATACCGCCAATCTCGACGAGCTCAAACGCGGGGCCGCGTGGGGAATTCTGGACGGAGTAACCACCAATCCTACGCTAATCGCCCGGGAAGGCCGGCCCATCGAGGAGCAGATCCGGCTGATCTGCGACATCGTGGACGGCGATATCAGCGCCGAAGTGATGGCCCTAGACGCCGCGGCGATGGTGAAGGAAGGGCGCGTTCTGGCGGCCATTCACAAGAACGTGGTGGTGAAGTGCCCGCTGACGCGAGACGGCATTGAAGCCACCTCTATCCTCAGCAAGGAAGGCATCCGGGTGAATGTCACGCTGTGCTTCAGCCCGGCGCAAGCCTTGCTGGCGGCGAAGGCGGGCGCACACTACATCAGCCCCTTCGTGGGACGGCTCGACGATGTGGGTTCCGACGGCATGGACCTGGTGCGGACCATCGTGGCTATCTACCAGAACTATGGCTTCGGGACGCAGGTTCTGGCGGCATCGCTGCGCTCCCCCACCCACGTTGTGGAATCCGCGCTGGCAGGCGCCGACGTGGCCACTATGCCGCTCAAGGTGATGGAAATGCTTTTCGAGCATCCGCTGACCGACAAGGGGCTGGATCAATTTCTGAAAGACTGGGCCAAGGTCTTCAACCCCGCCCCCAAGAGCAGGTAATCGATGGAGCCTCTCGGGTTGTGGTTTGCGGCCAAGACCCAAGCCATAGCTCTCGGCTCCGCCGCTCTGCTGGTGGTAGCGGGCGGCGTGATCGCCTATCTCGTGTGGAGATCCCGGCGGGTTTCTCCCGAAGAACGGGAGCGGCGGCGCCGTGCCGCGCTCGCCGCGCATGGAAAGATGATCGACGGCGCCCTGGTGGACGTCCAAGGCAACGTGGTGGTCTATTGCTACACGGTGCGCGGCGTGGAGTACACCGCTTCGCAGGATCTGGGCGATCTGGAACTGCCGGTGGAACCTGGCGCCGGGGCCGTTGCCATCACCGTCAAGTGCAATCCGAGGAACCCCGCGGATTCCATCGTACAGGCCGAAAACTGGAGCGGGCTACGCGCCACGAAGCGCGGCTAGCCCACGCGGGAACCGGGGGCGAGGGGAAAGTTCGGCCCACCCGCGTTATTATGGGTAAAACATGCTCCAAAATGTACTGCCCGAAGGGCTCACGTTCGATGACGTCCTACTGGAACCCGCGCGCAGCGAGGTAATTCCCGCCGAGGTCGATACAAAGACGTTTCTGACGCGCGATATCGCGTTAAATATACCGATTGTCTCCGCGGCGATGGACACCGTCACGGAGGCCAATCTGGCCATCGCCCTCGCCCGCCACGGCGGAATCGGCATCGTGCACCGGAACATGCCTATCGACCGGCAGGTGGAAGAAATCGACCGCGTCAAGCGCAGTGAGAGCGGAATGATCGTGGACCCGATCACGATTTCGCCCGATCAGCCCATCTCCGCGGCCCAGGAACTGATGCGGCGCTACCGCATTTCGGGCGTGCCGGTGACCCAGGGTGGCAAACTGGTGGGCATTCTCACCAACCGCGACCTGCGGTTCGAAGTCCGCTTCGATCTGCCGATCTCCGAAGTGATGACCAAGGAGAACCTGGTGACGGTTCCGGTGGGCACCACGCTGGAACAGGCGGCCTCGATTCTTCACAAGCACCGCGTGGAAAAGCTGCTTGTGGTGGACGACCAGTACGTATTGAAGGGCCTGATCACCGTCAAGGACATCCAGAAGAAGTTGAAATATCCGAGCGCCGCCAAGGACAGCCGGGGGCGTTTGCGCGTCGGCGCCGCCATCGGCGCCACGGGCGATTTCCTGGAGCGGGCGCAGGAACTGGTAAAGCGCAACGTGGACGTAATCGCCATCGATACGGCCCACGGGCACAGCGGCCGCGTGATGCAGGCGGTGAAGATCATCAAGAGCAAGCTGCCCGAAGTGCAGCTTCTCACTGGAAACGTGGCCACCTACGAAGGCGCCCGGGAGTTGTGTTCGCTGGGAGTAGACGGCATCAAAGTGGGAATCGGCCCGGGTTCGATCTGCACCACGCGAGTGGTATCGGGCGCAGGCGTTCCGCAGATTACCGCGATTGCCGAGTGCGCCCGCGCCACGCGGGAAGCGGGCGTGCCGCTGGTGGCCGATGGCGGCATCAAGTTCTCGGGCGACGTCACGAAGGCCATAGCCGCCGGCGCCGACACGGTCATGATCGGAAGCCTGCTGGCGGGAACCGACGAGAGCCCCGGCGAGACCATTCTATTCCAGGGCCGCACGTTCAAGACTTACCGCGGCATGGGTTCTTTGGGGGCGATGACGCAGGGCAGCTCAGACCGCTACGCGCAGGACCCCAACTCCAAGTTAGTGCCGGAAGGCATTGAGGGCCGCGTGGCGTCAAAGGGACCCCTCGGAGATCTGGTCTACCAACTGGTGGGCGGCCTGCGCTCCGGCATGGGCTACTGCGGCGCGCACACCATTCGCGAGTTGCAGGAAGGGTCGCGATTCCTAAGGGTTTCGCCCGCCGGCCTGCGCGAAAGCCACGTGCATGACGTGATCATCACCAAGGAAGCGCCGAACTACCGCATAGAGTAAGGGAAAAGAAATACGGGCGGACCCGGCGCTTCTCAGGCCCGCCCGTATATAACTGCACTCGTGAACCGCTTCCGCCCCGAATGACTCGCGCGCTAGCGCAGCAGGTCTTCGAGCTGGATCTTGGCGTCGGTCTTCTCGTCGCGGTATTTCACGATCATCGGAGTGTAGACCGAAAGCCCCCAGTCTTTGCCCGGGCCGTAGGTTATGGCGCGCGCTCCGGCGATCACTACCGCCCTTTCCGGCACGATCAGCGGGGTGTCGCCTTCGGCGCGCCGGATCACGCCCGCTACCACGTCATAAATCGGCGCGGAGCGATTGAGAATCGTCCCCGTGCCGAGCACGGCGCCGCGCTTCACCACCGTGCCCTCGTACACGCCGCAGTTGCCGCCGATAAGGACATCATCCTCGATGATCACGGGCATGGCGCCGATAGGTTCCAGCACCCCGGCGATTTGGCTCGCGGCCGAGATGTGGCAATGCTTGCCCACTTGGGCGCAACTGCCCACCAAGGCATGCGAATCCACCATCGTGCCGTCATCCACCCACGCGCCCGTATTGATGAACATGGGCGGCATGCACGTAACGCCCTTGCCCAGATAGCAGCCGTCGCGAATACTGGAACCGCCGGGCGCCAGACGCACGCCGCTCGATGCGGTGAGGGGCCGGACCGGGTAAGTAGATTTGTCGAAGAACGGCTGTTTTTCGGCGTCCACCGACATATCCACCACGCCGCCCAAGCGGAAGCCCAGCAGTATGCCCTTCTTCACCCACGCGTTCACGCGCCAGCCGCTCGGCGAGCCGGAGCACGGTTCCGCCGCGCGTACCCGGCCATCGTTCAAGGCCTGGCGGAATTCGACGAATAGCCGGAAGTCGCTATCGGCGTAGACCGCCGGCTTCTGGTGGTAAAGACGTTCGATCTCAACCTGAAAGGCGTTCCCTCACGAGCAATCCTGTGGTTTCCAAAACTTTCTCGATCCTTTCGAGATTGGCGGCTGAAGGCGGAGTCATCGGCAGCCGGTATACCGGTTCCAACAATCCCATCAACGCCATCGCAGCCTTTACCGGAATCGGATTCGACTCCACGAAATTCACGTTCATCAGCGGCAGGTAGCGTTTCTGAATCTGGCGCGCCACCTCGTAATCCCCGCGCAGGCACGCCCGCGCCAACTGGCCCATTTCAGCCGGGATTTCGTTGGCTGCCGTCGAGATTACCCCATGGCCGCCAAGAGCAATCACCGGAATCGTCACCGAATCGTCGCCGGAGAAAACCGTGAAGCCCGGCGGAATCAAGTTCAGGATGGTAGCGATCTGCGAGAGACTGCCCGATGCTTCCTTGATGGCCGCGATGTTCTCGATCTGCGCCAACCGCACCACCGTGGCGGGTTCCAGGTTAATGCCCGTGCGCCCCTGCACGCTGTAGAGGATGATCGGAATGCGGACTGCCGCCGCGATCGTCTTGTAGTGCTGGTAGAGACCTTCCTGTGTGGGCTTGTTGTAGTAAGGGGTGACGGAGAGAATGCCGTCGGCGCCCAGGCGCTCGATTTCACGCGCCAGTTCGCAAACCTCGTGGGTGTTGTATCCGCCCGCGCCGCCCACCACCGGGACTTTGCCCTTCGCTTCTTCGAGCGTGATCTCGACCACCCGCAGGTGCTCGGAACGCGACAGCGTGGGGCTCTCTCCCGTAGTGCCGCAAGGAACGAGAAAATCGATTCCCGCCTCTATCTGCCGCCGGACCAGCTTCCGCAGCGCTTCCTCATCGAGAGAAAGATCCCGCCGGAACGGCGTGACCAGAGCCGTGCCGCAACCTGTCCACATGTACCGCCTCCCTAAGCTCTACTCGCCCTCAAGGTATCACGCCGCTCGCGCCAATGCCGCTTCGGCCGCTAACCCTCGAAGAGCACGTCTCCGAACTCGAAAAAACCCTGCTTCCCCGCTACCCACCGCGCGGCCTGTAAAGCGCCGCGCGCGAAGCCCTCCCGGCTGCGCGCCGCATGCCGCAGAACAATCGTATCCGCCGAAGAATCGAAGCCAATCTCATGCGTGCCGGGGTGCGCGCCGGCGCGGTTCGACGAAACGTCGATGGGGCGCGCGTACCCGGCCTTCTTCATTTCGTCCACCAATTTGAGAAGCGTTCCCGAGGGCGCGTCCTTCTTCGTGGAATGATGAATCTCCCAGGCCCACGCGCCGTATTGCGGCTGAGCCGCCAGCAAGCGCGCCGCTTCCTCCACCAGCCGGAAGAATACGTTTACGCCGATCGAGTAGTTCGGGCTCCACACCAGCCCCACGCCGTTCTTCCGCACCGTTTCGCGGATGGCTTCAGCGTGCTCCTGCCAGCCCGTAGTGCCCAGCACCATGTTGACGCCGAGCGAGGCGACACCCTCCACGTTGCGCTTCACAACGGAGGGGATGGAAAAATCGATGGCTACATCGATGCCGCGGAAGTTCTCCGCCGTGAGCCCTTCGAAGTTCGCGTTGTTGAACTCATCGAGCTTCAGGGCCACCGAAAAGCCGTATTCGGGGGCAAGCGTCTCAATGAGCTTGCCCATCTTTCCGTAACCGACTATGGCTAGGCGCCGTTCCGTCGTGGCGCCCGCCGTTTCACCGTCAGGCATGCGCAACTCCATTTCGTTCGAATACGGCGGGATCGGTTTGCGCGAAGAACTCTTCGTGCAGCGCGGCCACGCCGCGGGCCAAGTCGGACTCGCTCACGATGACGCTCAGGTTCAGTAACGACGCGCCCTGCGAAATCATGCGCACGTTGATGCCTTCGAGCGCATTGAACACGCGGCGCGCTACGCCCGGCGTGAAGCGGATATTCTCGCCCACCAGACAGACGATGGCCTGGTCGAGTTCGGTGGTCACTTCCGAGAACTTCCGCAGTTCTTCCAGAATGGCCTCGGCATTTCGCATGTTGTCGATAGTGAGCGACACACTCACTTCCGAGGTCGCCACCATATCCACCGGCGTTTCGAAGCGGTCGAACACTTCGAAGATGCGCCGCAGGAATCCGTGGGCCATCAGCATCCGCGTGGAGTGGATATTGACCAGCGCGATCTTACGCTTGCAGGCGATGGACTTCACCGGGTTGCCGCAGGGGACGCTTTCCGCCACGATGCGCGTGCCCGATACCTCCGGCCGCCGCGAGTTCAGAATCAGCACCGGGATGTTCTTCTCCATGGCCGGAACAACGGTGGCGGGATGGAGCACCTTCGCGCCGAAATACGCCAACTCCGCGGCTTCGGCGAAAGAGATGGTCTTCACTCGGTGGCCGCCGGGCAGAATCGTGGGGTCGGCGGTCAACATGCCGTCCACATCCGTCCAGATCTGGATCTCTTCGGCGTCAATCCCCGCGCCCACGATGGACGCGGTGTAATCGGAGCCGCCGCGCCCGAGCGTTGTCGTGACGCCCGTTTCGGTGGAGGCGATGAACCCGCCCATGACGACCACCGATTCCTTCGAAAGCGGTGGAATGGCGGCCGCCAGCCGCTTGTACGTCTCCGGGAAATTCGGGGCCGCCTGCGTGTGGCGGGCGTCCGTCACGATGACATCGCGCGAATCCACGTGCGCCGCTTTCAACCCGAAATGGCGGAACGCCAGAGCGCAGATGTAGCTCGAAAGCCTCTCGCCATAGGACGAGATGGCGTCGACGGAACGCGGCGTCAGTTCCCCAAGCACCGCCAGGCCCTTCACCAATTCCGTAAGCTCCTGGAAGTTCTCGTCGAGAAAGCTGTCCAGGTCCACGCGCTCGCCCAGCGTCACCACCTGGCGGGCTTCCCGCGAATGGAAGTCGCGAAGGTCGTGGAGTTGGGGAATGTACTCGTCCCGCTTGCCTGCGATGGCGGCCGCTGCTATGGCCAGCAGCTTATTGGTGGTCTTGCCCATGGCAGACACCACAACCACGGGGCGGCGCTCTTCGCGCGCCTTCACGATGCCGGCGACCCGTTCGATGGCGGCTGCCGATTCCACCGACGAGCCGCCGAACTTCATTACGATCATTAGTCGAGCATCCCTTCCGACTGCATCAGCTCGGCATTCAGCACTGCCGCCCCCGCCGCGCCGCGAACGGTGTTGTGGCCCATCGAGACGAACTTGTAATCGAACACGGGGCACTTGCGCATACGACCCACGAATACGGTCATGCCGCGCTCGCGCTCCGCGTCTTTGCGCGGCTGCGGCCGGTTGGCCTCGTGCATATAGATCACCGGACGCGCCGGCGCGCTAGGCAGATTCCTGTCCTGCGGCAGGCTCTTGAAAACGTCGATGGCGCGGATCAGGTCGGCTTCCGAAGGCTTCGACGAAAACTCCACCGAAACCGTCACGGTGTGCCCATCCACCACTGCGACGCGGTTGCAATGTGCGCTCACTTTGGCCGCGAGAGGCTCAATGTGGTCGCCGCGGAATTCGCCCATGATCTTCTGTGTTTCCTGCTGCATCTTCTCTTCTTCGCCACCGATGTACGGGATCACGTTGCCCATGATATCCATGGACGGCACGCCGGGATACCCGGCGCCGGAAATGGCCTGCATCGTGGTGGCGATCACGCGCGTAATACCGAAGGGCTTCAGCGCCGCCAGTCCCATGGTCAGCATCACCGTGGAGCAGTTCGGGTTGGTGACGATCTGCCCCTTCCAGCCGCGCGCGTGCTGGTGCGCGACCAGTTTCAAGTGATCCGGGTTGATTTCCGGCACCAGCAGCGGCACGTCGCGCTCCATGCGGTGGTTCTTGGAGTTCGACACCACCACGTGGCCGGCTTCGGCAAATGCCCGCTCGATCTCGGTGGCTACGCCCGCGTCCATCGCGGAGAAGAGCAGGCGCGGCGCGTTGCCGGGCTTGCAGTCTTCCACCACGAGATTCGCGACCGAATCGGGCGTTCCACCTGCGAGGTGCCACGTCATCGCGTCCTTATACCGCTTACCCGCGGAGCGGTCGCTCGCGCCGAGCCACGTGAGGTCAAACCAGGGGTGGCCCTGCAGAAACTTGATGAAATGCTGGCCCACCATGCCGGTGGCGCCAAGGATGCCTACTTCGATTCGCTTTTGCATAGTTCCCGTACGATTCCTTGATAGATTTGTACTGCGTCGAGCAACTGCTGTTTGGGCACGCGCTCATCGGGCGTGTGCGCCACCAGGATCGATCCCGGCCCGAACAGAAGCGGCTCGCCCCACTGGCCGCCGAAGGCAGGGATATCGGTGGTGTAAGCCGCAACCATCGTGTCAAAGCCATTGAGCGCCCCTAGCCGGACGGCGGGAATTTCCAGAATTTCGCGGAGTTGAGCCAGCGGCTTCCCGCCCGGCTCTCCCGCAACCGCGCGCGCCAGCGCGGCCTTGGTTTCCGCCGAATCGCCCACCAGTCGGATCAGGATTTCCGCGCGCGCTTCATCCGCCACAACGTTGGGCGCGCGGCCGCCGGAAATCGTTCCGATATTCAACGTGCTCGGCCCGAGCGTCGGGTCGGAGGGCAGAGGGATACGCAGAACGTTCGCGAGCGCTTCGATCAGCTTGTGCACGGCGGATTCGCCCAATTCCGGGTAGGCCGAGTGCGCCATCTTGCCCGACGCCACCACCTCGTACCGGAGAGCGCCCTTCGAGCCAAGCGCCAGCCGGTTCTCGGTAGGCTCGCCGTTCACGATGTGGCGGGAACCGCGAGGCATCCGCGCGGCGTGGTACGCCCCGGCGCTGTTGCGCTCCTCCCCCACCACGAACAGCAACCCAAAACCTCGCTCGCCCGCGGCGAGCATGGCTTCCACGGCCTTGATCATGGATGCGGCGATGCCCTTGGCGTCGCAGGAGCCGCGCCCCCAGATGTAGTCGTCGTCCTCGCGAGAGGGAAAGAATGGCGGGACCGTATCGATGTGCGTTGAAAGTGTCGCGATCTGGGGTTCGCCCCAGTTTGCGTAGACGTTGAACCGGCGCGGTTCGACCTCGATGCGCTCGACGGTTCCGCCGAAAGCCGCAGCCAGAGGCGCAAGGTAGTCGCAAAGAAATCCGCCGACCCGTTCTTCGTTTCCGGTGACGGATTCAATATCGACCAGCGCGCGCGTTAGTTCGAAGACGTCCATAGGGCCAATCCGGGGGAAGGAGCGAAAAGGAAGGAGAAGTGCGGCCCAAAAGCCCGCGACTTTCAATCCGATAGCGCTCCACCCGCCTGAGAAACGGGTGACAGTGAGCAGGTGTTAACCCGACTCCCCAACCGAAGCGAATTGAGCTTTCGACTCCGATTTCGGCGGAAAACAGCGGCCCCTTTCAGCGAGTTTCCGAGCGCAATCGGAAAAACAAACCCGCCTACTAATGGCCTCCGCGCCTCTACCGTGAAAAACTCAGGATACCGGACAGCTAAACCGCAAGTCAAATGCCGGGCGTCCGCCCGCTCAAGCAGGCCAATGGCTAGGTGAGGCTAGTCGGGAAGAGCGTCAGTGCTTCTTTTCTCGCTGTGCACGCGTCTGCTTAACGGAATCTTCTAGCGTCTTTATGGGGTCGCCTTTTTCGATCTGCTTTTGAGCTTCCCAGTACTTCTCAAACTCCCGCGCCGCGATCTCATCGCCGAGCTGGGACGAGATTCGACCGGCGTTGTTCAGGATGTCGCGCTCATTTAGCCGCAGGAAATCATCCAGCTTCTTGATCCAGTCCTGCATATACATCGGCTTGCGCTGGCGCGCCTGAAACTCGGCAAAAGATAGGTATTGATCGACGATGAGGTTTAGCATCCCCAACTCTTCCGCCGTAAGGTAATTCTTGGCTACGGTAACGTCACCCTTTCTGGGTCGGTCGCCCTTCCAGTGCGTGAGGCCCATATGGGGCTTTCGCGCATCGGCACGCTCGGCGATCAACTCCGCGGCGGTGTGTCCATGAATCGCCCAGTGGAACTTATTCTGGACGGTTGCAAAGAACTGATGCGTCACCAATGCTTCTGAATCGTAGTCGTAGCTGGTGCTGTAGATATCAGTGATCTTGCGGTAGAAGTTCTTTTCAGACGTCCGAATCTCCCGGACGCGTTCAATGAGTTCGTCGAAATAGTCGTTCCTTCTCCCACCCTCTTTCAGCCGTTCGTCGTCTAAGGTAAAGCCCTTGACGATAAACTCCCGAAGCCGTTGCGTGGCCCATATCCGAAATTGCGTGCCACGATGCGAGCGTACCCGATATCCGATGGAGATGATTACATCTAGATTGAAGAACTTCGTCCGATATCGCTTGCCGTCCTGGGCAGTTGTCAAGTATTCCTTGACAACTGAATTCTCGTGCAACTCCTTCTCTTCAAAGATGTTCCTGAGGTGTAAACTGATGTTCTGCTTGGTTGTCTGAAACAGCTCGGCCATCTGCGCCTGAGAAAGCCATACCGTGTCGTCGGAAAGCGTCACGTCGATGCGCGTCTTGCCGTCCGGACTCTGATAGATAAGAACCTCTGAACGGGCATTCTCAGGCATATTGAAAACGTAGCAAATATCGGCCTATCGCATCGGCCCGCGCCAGGCGTTCCACCATGCCAGTTCCGGGTGGTGGGTCGGTCAAGAACCATCCGCCCGCGCTACTCCATCACTAGCCGGTAACCCACGCCCGGTTCGGTGTGCAGGTGCTTGGGGCGCGCCGGGTCCGCCTCAAGTTTCCGCCGCAACTGCGCGATGTAGACGCGAAGATATTGCGCCTCGTCCAGGTGATTGGGCCCCCACACTTCGTTCAAGAGCTGCCGCTGCGTGAGCACTTTGCCCGGGTGCTTCATCAGCGCCAGCAGCAGTTTGTACTCATTGGGCGTGAGGTGGACTTCTTCTCCGCTCACCTTCACCACCCGTCTTTCGAGGTCGGTTTCCACTTCGCCGAAGCGGACGATGGAGCCTTCCGGCGCGGTGGCTGAAGAGCGGCGCAGCGCGGCGCGAACCCGCGCGAGCAACTCACCTACGCCGAAGGGCTTCGCCACGTAATCGTCAGCGCCTAAATCGAGCGCGGCGATCTTGTCTTTTTCCTGCCCGCGCGCAGAGAGCACCACGATCGGCAACTGGCTGGTTTCACGAACTTGCCGGATGACTTCCAGGCCATCGCGGTCCGGCAGGCCCAAATCCAGAAGCATCAGGTCCGGCCGCCTGGCGTTAGCCTGGGCAATGCCGTCTTCCGCGCTTTCGCATTCGTGGAACTGGTAGCCTTCCGCGGCCAGCGCGGGACGCAGAAAGCGCCGGATCTGCGGATCGTCTTCCACCACGAGTATCAGCGGCTTCATTGCGCTTTCTCCAAGGGCAGCACCACGCGGAATACGGCGCCGCCGCCCTGCCGGTTGAACGCCTTGATCGAACCGCGGTGCGCTTCGGCGATCGCGCGGCAGATGGCCAGCCCCAAGCCGGCCCCTCGCGAACCCGCCGATCTCCCTCGATAGAATTTCTCGAAGATTCGGTCCTGCTCGCCATCGGGTATGCCGGGCCCGCGATCGCGCACTTCCAGCATGACGCAACCCTCGTGCGCTTCGGCGGCCACCTCGATCTCAGCGCCGCTCGGCGTGTATTTGGCCGCGTTCTCAATCAGGTTCCCCACCAACTGCCCAAGCAGAACGTCGTCGGCGAAAACCAGGGGGAGTTCCTCGGGTATCGCGGTGATCACCTTTCGCCCGGCCAACTGCGCATCCATGCGCTGGAGCGCGGCCCCCACGATCTCCTCAAGAGGATATAGCTCGCGCCGCAATTCGACCCCCGATTCGAGGCGCGTCATGTCGAGAAGGTTGCCGACGATGCGGCCGAGGCGTTCGGCCTCTTCGGCGATGCTTTCGAGCAGGTCCTGCCGCGTGCGCAGGTCCAGGCGGTCGCCCTGCTGGCGCAGCGTCGAGGCGGCGCCGGTGATGGATGCCAGGGGCGTTCGCAGGTCGTGCGAGACGGCGCTCAAGAGCGAACTGCGCATCTGTTCCGTCTGCATCCGAATGCGCGCGCTCTCTGCCGCATTCTGGCTCTGCGTGCGCTCGATGGCGAGCGCAATCTGAGTGGCGAAAAGCTCAAGCATGGCGACCTGCGCATCCGCCAGAACATCGCCCTCCTCCGGTAGCGCCGCCATTACGCCGGCCATTTCGCGGGCGCCCTTCATCGGAATGTAGACGGCGGCCGAATCGGCGAACTGCGGCGTTCCGCGCCCGGCGTTCCGCGCGCGATCGAGGACCCACTGCGCCGCCTTCTCTTCGGCTTTGGGAACCGGCAGCCACTCAGAGGAGCGGCGTCCAAAATCGATCGCGCCTTCCTCGGGAACGAAGATCACCACACGGGCGCGCGCCGCCTTGCCTGCGAGATCGGCCGCCGTTCGAATCACGTCAAACGTGCGCGTCTGGCCCGCCAGAAGGCGCGCCAGTTGGTACAACGCGGCCGTTTGCGCTTCGCGCGCAGCCGCTTCGTCAGCTTGCGCCCGGATGCGCGCCGTCTGCGCGCTGATCACCAGGCTCACGGCGAGCATGCCCGCAAACGTGATCAAGTCGCCGTATTGGGAAATCCGGAGCGTGAGATAGGGCGGCACGCAGAAGAAGTCAAAGGCCGCCACGCTCACGAACGAAGTCACAACGGATACGGGCCGCTCGCAGCGGACGGCGACCGCCAACACGGCTAACAAATATACGGCAACAAGATCGGGCGGAGTCGCATGCGGGCGCAGGAGCAGGGCCGCGGCCGTCGCCGCCGCCAGGGCCGCCGCGGCAAAACCGGCTTGCCGCGCCCGCCCCGGAGTGGGGACGGCGCTCAACTCCCGCGCACCCGTGGAGATTTCAGACTCGCCGCTCACGTACCTATTATGGACCTGCGCTCTCGTGCGGCTTGTGCGCCGCTTCCTCGATCATTCCGAGGACTTCGCCATTCCGCTCGCTCTCCAAATCTTGCGCGAGGCGCTCCAGCGCGACGCCGATTACGTCGCGGTGGTGCAGCCGGGACCCTGCCGCAGTGGACTCCGTGAGGCGCAGCCAGAGGTCGTGCAACCGTTCCATGTCCTCAGGCCAGAGCCGGGGCGGATGGGGCCCCAGGTTCACGTAGGTTGATGGTCTACCGGGCGACATGACTTCGAGCGAAAACGGATGCCGTGGAGGCGGCAGTTTCTCCCAAGCCAGGCCGATGCGCCGCGCCAGTTCATCCGACTCCATTCGCGCCGAGACTCCCGTCACGAGCCGGGCAGCCTTCAAACGGTCCGCCGTCTGCACCATCGCATCGAAAGGATCGACCGCGGGCACAACCAGCAGTTCCACAGGCTTCCCCTGCTTCTCTGCCACGGTCACAACACCCGAAAATAACTCCTGTTCGTAGTCCGCGAAAAGCTGGCCCTGGCTCAGACCGAACTCGCCGGCGCCCGCGGAAACCGGGCGCACCGTCATCACCACAACATCCTGGCGGCGCAGATTGATCTTTTCGAGCGTTCGCTGCAGATGGTGCATCCGGCTGTAATCGCGCACTGCCACCAGAACGCAGCCCGGCCGGGCCTTGATGGTATCCGAGGTGACCTGAGCCTCGTAGTCCAGGTTGAACTTCTCCAGGTCGCTCCTGCCCTCTTTGGTCTTGCCGGCGGTGATGTGTTCCGAGATCAGGAACAATATATACAGCACGGCTGTGAACGTGACGCCGTAAACGGTGGCGATCCGCTTCGAGAACAGGTTGGTAATCGCCACCAGGAAGAGAAGCAGCGTGGCGGACCCGAGCCCCACGGGAATTTCGACGCCCCGAATCCTGAGGTTGAACGGGAACTTATATTCCTGGTCGTGGCGCTGGTAGCGCAGCACGAGCACGCCCAGCGCCTTGAGCGCGAAGCTCCAGACCACGCCGAACGCGTATGCTTCGCCGAGCAAGTAGACGTCGCCGCGGCTGGCGAGAATCGTGGCGATCTGCAGGAGCGCCATCACGTTCAGAATGCGGTACGTGGTGCCGAACTTCTTTTGCGGCTTGCGGAACCAATCGAGCAGCACGCCATCCTCGGCCACGCGGTTCAGCACGCCGTTCACCCCAATCAGCGAGGTATTTACGGCGCCCGCCAGAATCATCACGCCCACAACGACAACGAATATGTGGAAAGCCAGCTTCAACGATTCCGGCCCGGCCAGGTTCATCACCAGGCCGCCGATCATGTTGTCGAAGTACTGGCTGCGCGTGGCATCAGGGATGATCATCACCGCGAAAATCGAGATCACGCCGGTGCAGATCACCGAGTAGGTGCACACGATGTTCGCGGTGAGTTTCAAATTCTTCAGTTTGGGGTAGGCCAGTTCCCGGTAGACCTGTGCCAGCGTCTCAAACCCGCTCATCGCCAGCAGCGAGTGCCCCAGGGCGACCAGCATGACGACGAAAGACATCTTCGCCCAGAACGTGCCCGCGAGCCAGCCCAGCGAGTCGTTGGTGAGGTGCAGGTTGTGCGGCGTGGGCAGCGGCGGAAGCGGCGCGCCGCCGCGCAGCAGGATGGTCAAGGGGCACCAGATCAGCAGCGCGACCACCATCACGGTGGTGACCTGCATGATCCGCAGCGCTTTGCCGCTCGATTCGGGCACGCCCTTTACGTTGCTCCACCAGAAGTACGCGGTGGCGGTGACGGCGAATCCCACGGAGAAGAGATTCGGATCGAGACGCCAGCTCTCATGCATCGACACGCTCAGCTCGTTGAGCAGCCGGCTGAGATACTGACCGGCGGTAACGGCGCTGATCGGGCCGGTGAGGACGTAATCGACCACCAGCGAAGATACGGAGAGCTTCGCCATGGTGGGCCCGATGCTATCGCGCACCACAACGTATACGCCGCCGCGCACGAACATGCTGGAGCTTTCCACGTAAACCGAGCGCACGGCGAAGCTGAAGAGCATGACGCCCAGCACCATCCAGGGCGCCGGTTTGCCGATGGCGTGCTCGGTGATCCCGCCGATGTAATACATCGTCGAGGCGAGATCGTTGAGCACGATGGCGGAGGCCCGCCAGAACGAGATGAAGCTCAGAGCGACCGTGGTCGCCACCACGATGCGCGTCGTGTTGGAACCGCGTGCGGGCACAGCGGTCATCGGCGCCCTCCCTGCGCGGCGGCGGCGGTCCACCCTGCAACCGGGCGGCTCATGCGCAGGAGGATCACTTCATGGCCATCGCGGCGCAATAGCCGGGCCAGCCCGCGCTCCTCGCGGGAGCGCCACGGACCCGCCTCACCGATCACCACCAGGGAACGGGGCGCCAGGGCCTTGCGAATGGTGTCGCCGCGGTCGCGGCAGAAGAGCAGCCTTACCTCGGCAGCGGGCGATTGGCGGCCTGCCATCGCGGCAAGGCGGCGTTCGCTGAACTCGGGCGCTACCGGGGGATCTTCGAGAGGCAGCGGGTAAGGAACCACTTGAGCCGCCAGCAGCGTGAGCGTGGCGCCCAGGTCTTCGGCCATCAGGGACGCCGCTTCGAGCGCGTACCCGGTGCGCGCGTACTCGGTGAATATGACATAGATCTGTAGGCCCTCAACCCGGCACGGGGCGGCGTTGAGAGGCCGTGCTGTTCTTGCGCTCTCCACGCCTTGAGAGTACGGCGCAGGGCATTAAACGCGCGTTAAGAACGGCGCCGGGGGCGTAAAGGAAGAATAAAGAAACAATGTGCGGTTACTGGGTCCTCGCGGTCCTTGGCGGCCCCGGATCTTCAGGGCCGCCGCGGAACGGAGGGATTGCGGGAGACTCTAGCGGATCAGGCTTTCGAAACGCGAGCCGGGACGAATGATGGTCTGCATCCGTTCCGGTCCGGTGGAGACGCAACCGGCTTCAACGCCCGTGCGCTCTTCGAGGAACGCCACGTAATCCTTGGCCTTCGCGGGCAGGTCTTCGTAGTTCGAGATTCCGAACGTGGAGCACGCCCATCCAGGAACCTCTTCGTACACCGGCTCGATCTTTTCGATCTCGGCCACTGTGGGCGGCATCTCGGTCAGTTCGCGGCCGCCGATCTTATAGGCCACGCAGACCTTGATGGTTTCGAACTCATCCAGAACGTCGAGCTTCGTCACCACAATGCTGTCGAAACCGTTGATATTGGCGGTGTAGCGAAGCAGCGGGACATCGAACCAACCGCAACGCCTGGGCCGTCCGGTGACGGCGCCGAATTCGTTGCCGCGGGCGCGGATGCGTTCGCCCGCCTCGTCGAGCGCCTCGGTGGGGAAGGGGCCGCCGCCCACTCGGGTGATGTAGGCTTTCGAAACTCCGATCACTCCGGAAATGCGGGTGGGGGCCACGCCCGTGCCGGTACAGGCTCCGCCGGCGCTCGCGCTCGACGAGGTGACGAAGGGGTAGGTGCCGTGATCGATATCGAGCATCGTTCCCTGGGCGCCCTCGAACATCACCGTCTTGCCATCGCGTATGGCCCCGTTGAGGAGGACCGAAGTGTCGCAGACCATGGGCCGGATGCGTTCGGCGAAGGCCTCGTATTCATCCCGCGCGCGGCTGACGTCGAGATCGGCCGGAATGCCCAGCGCCGCCGCGATAGCGAGCTTCTCCTTGGTGACGAACTCGTACTGCGGGCGGAAGACGGCCTTATCGAGCAGGTCGGCCACGCGGATGCCGCGGCGCCCGATCTTATCCTCGTAGCACGGCCCGATGCCGCGCGAGGTGGTTCCGATGGAAACGCGTCCCTCGCGACCCTCGGACATCTTCTCCATCATCCGGTGAGCCGGGAAGAGCACGTGGGCGCGGTTGCTGATGAACAGACGGCCCCTCACCTGCACGCCGGCCGATTCGAGCGCGTCTATTTCCGTCAGCAGCGCGGCGGGGTCTATCACCAGGCCGTTGCCGATCACGCCGATCTTGCCGGGCCGCAGAATGCCGCTCGGGATCAGCTTGAGGACGAACTTCTTCTCGCCGATGAATACCGTGTGGCCGGCATTGTGGCCCCCCTGATACCGGGCGATGATATCGAACCGCTCAGAGAGAAGATCGACGATCTTCCCCTTGCCCTCATCCCCCCACTGGGATCCAAGTATGACTACGTTTCGCATTGGTTTCAAACCCGTCTATTGTAGCCTAGTGGCGGCATGTCTTGAATCCGCACGGTCGCGTTTTGGGGCGCCTTCCCCGGGCGGCGAGCCCTTTCGCGCAGGCGGGCGCGCTCACGCCGCGATTCATTCCTCACCTGGCGGCAACCCGCATTGCCTTGCCCGCCGGCCGCGCTTCGGTTCGCACGGACCAGCGTGATACGCTGGTTTTGATGCAGCTTGTGGAGACTTACACGACGCTCGGCCAGGACGCCTTCGGCCAACTCATCCGCGGCATTTCGATCGGCAAGTTGAAGACCTATCAGCTCTACGAGGGCTTCAAAATCAGGACGCACCTGGCGAAGGTGAACGCGGAAGGCCTACGCAAAGGAACCGTTCGCTTCTGGAGCCGCCTGCAAGAGGGTGATGAGGAACTGGGCAAGGAACTCGCGCAAGCCATTCTTGTTTCGCACCTGGACATGATCATTTTGGTCCTGAACTTCCTGGGAATCCCTCATGAGGATGGTTTCTTCGCCAAGGACATGGATGCCAAACCATATTTCACCGACGGTTGGGAGAGCCGGGTGTACGACAAGTTTAGTTTGGAGTTTCCAGCACCGTTAATATTGTTCTATATCAATCACTTACGCTGGGAACTACTGCACTCCGAGCAGCCCTGGAATCCGCCGTCTGCGATTCCGGCTTGAACTTCGGCGACTCGCGTGCACATAATTGTGTAAACCATGACAGTTCCCGGGCGGAATCAGGTTTTCACAGGGTGGACTGAAAATGTCCGCCAAGATGGAAGCTATTTATCCGAGAACAACTTACATGTAGGGTCCCGACCAGCGGCCAAAAGGGTGGAGCAAGCCGGCCACGTCGGGTTTTTACTCACCAGCCTACACCCATGCGCCATAAAACCCAGCTTTGGAGAACTTGCGCCTGGAACTGAGTGGTCCGCCGACTACCCGAGGTGCCGTAAATGAATCATTGCGACTTTCACTATTCCCATCTGTTACCCAAAAAGCCGGGGATTCTCCCGCTGGAAGAGACGATGACGAAGCAGTGCCGCCGATGCGGCGCGGAATTCGTTACTCGGTCGCGTATTCGCAAACGTTGTGACACCTGCCAGACCGTAGTTTCCGCCGAAAAGCAGAAGAAAGCCAATGAGCGCCTGAAGGCGCGGCGCGCCGCCCGGCGCCTGTGCCTGCTGAAGGCCAGCTAAGATTCCCGGGGGCCCGGGGCTAAGCGCCCCGGGTCCTCATTCACCCGGAGCAGCGAAATTAGGGCCTGAGCTTCCGCAGAACAGCCTTCCCCACCGAGCCCACCTTTTCGATTGCTTTCCTGACGAGCGACAGCATTTCCTGGGTTTCCTGTTCAATTGATTCACGTCCCCGGCCTTCTCCCCCGCCCCCAAAGATGCTGGCAGGCAGCGCTCCGCGCGGTGGGGTTGGTGCGTGTTTTCAGCCTTGCCTGCCTATTCGGTTGTCAAAGACCTTAGCGCCACAATCTGACGAAACGAAGCCTGTATGAGAGCGCTGCCCCTGTCAAGCAAATCTTTTTCGTTCGTTTTCATGATTTCGGCTACACTACTCCCGACCGGA
>CAIYHG010000112.1 GCA_903925975.1 uncultured Acidobacteriia bacterium
AAGCCCGGCGGCAGCCAAGAATGGCTGGCCCCACGTTTGATTGGGGCTATGCCGCTCTGTGGCGCAGGCGATCGTTTTTTGTCGCCTATGCCGGCTGGGGAGAGCGGTTTGTGGCGTTTGGCAGACCACTTGGGACGCCGAACCTGTACTCTCGGCCGAGCCGGCGGTAGATGGACGCCCCTTCTTCGCCGGCTCTTAACCCGGCCCCGCGCTCGGAACCGCTACCGGAGATTCCCACGGGGCGAAGCCGCGCACTTTGAGGCGGCGCGTGAAAACCTGCGTTCCGTCCGTGACGTAGAGAACGTCGAAACCCTCGCCGGCAAAGCAGAGGCCGCGCACCGGCCCGCTCGGAGTGGGCAGCGGCAGAATCGCGCGCACGCGGCCGTTCTGGTCGCAGACCTGGATTCCCATGCGCGTCGCCACATACAGGTTGCCGTGGGTGTCGACGGCCAGGTCCTCCGCGCCGCTGTCGTTGGGAACGTCCGTCATGTGCAGCCAGAAATACGGTTGTTTGTCACCGAAGGAGCCGTCCGGGCGAACCACGTAGCTATAAACCCATTTCGTGGTCTTCTCCGCAACATAGAACAGCGAGCCGTCGGGCGAGAGAGCAACTCCGGAGGCGGAGGCAAGCCCCTGATCCACGATCTTCTTCCCTTCTCTCCCGATCCGCCAGACGCGGCTGGGCATATCGCTGTGCGCGCCCGGTTCGCTCACGTAGATCGTGCCGTCGTGCGTGACGACGATGCCGCGGCCTGCGATGCCTTCGGCAACCGTCCGGCTACGGCCCTGCGCACCGATTGCGATCACCTTCTTCTCGGCGGGGACCACGCCGTACAAAGTTCCGTCCGGACCAAAGGCTTCGCCCGCCACGCCGGCGCCTTGCCGGGAGAAGACAGCCGGCTTGCCGTCCGCGCCGATGCGGTAGATCCGGGCCGCGGGCGAATCGCTCAGGTAGACCTCGCCCTTGGCACCGGCAGCCAGCCCGGCCGCGTCCTGGAAAGATCGCGGGATCTTCCGCCACGATTCACCGGGCAGCGTGATTTCCTGTAGCGTGCTGTTGTTCGAAATTCCGCTCGCGACCGGCGCCGGATAGTCGCGCCAGAGCCACCGCATCACGTCGGGGAATATCACCTGTCCTGGGCGGCCGTCATGCCCGTGCGTTCCCCACGCGTGCGCCACGTCATAGCCGGAGAAGGCCAGAGCCGACTCCAGATTCAGGTTGGCATCGTACCAGGAGCCGAACAGGAGGTTCCAGGCGTCGGTCGAGCCGTCTTCCAGGAAGACGCGAATCGGCTTGGGATCGGTCTTGCGGATCAGCGCAGGGTATTCGTGGCCGCCGCGCATCGAGACAAACGTGCCGATCACCGAGTAGACGCGTGTGAACTGGTCGGGCCGGCGCCATGCCAGCGTGAAGGAGCCGATTCCACCCGTGCTCGCGCCGGTTGCCGCATGGTCGTTCCCGCTGGAGGAAAGCCTTACCGGCCTGCCGTCACGAGTCTTCAATTTCTGCGCGGCCGGGAGCAGTTCGGTGAGCACGAAGTCCGGAAAATGGTCGTTCAGGCTGTCGAACTCGTAAGAGCGGTTGTAGCGGAACGCAGCCCGTTTGGGCGCACCGGCCGGATCTTTCCAGATCGTCCCCGGAACAATCCCGACGCCAATCATGACCGGCACTTCGTTCTTCGCGATGAGGTTGTCGAGCACGGCGCCTTCATACGCGCCGAAGCCGTCGAGTTTCACCAGCAGGCAGGCCGGCTTCGCGGGATCGTACTGGGCGGGCACGTAGACCACAAATCCGTTCTCCGTGCCCGGATAGATTTTCGAATCGGCGATGGTGCCTTGGAGGAATTCGCCGTGCGGAACGCTGGGGTTGGGCTTGCCGTCCTCGGGAGGGAAAGGGCCCGAGAGTTCGCGCTGGATCTTCTCCACCAGCGCGTTTGCATCCACCGGACGGGGCGCTTGCGCGGGGACGATCGAGAGCGTGACCAGAAGAAGGGCGAACCATAACATCAGGCGGCGGAGAGGGAGCATGACACTTTGAGGATAGACTCCGGGGTCGGGCTTGTCGAATCCCGCGTCGACGTGAAGTTGTTCGCGGCAGCCCGGTTCCCCGCGGCTTGCAGCGGCGCGGACAAAATCCGATACTGAATGCCGATATGGCAACCGAGACGACAGGCTGGGCAGTCGACCAGATTCTGAACGCCGCGATGGGTCACCAAATGTCGACGGCGATGTGGGAAGGGTTCTGCGCGGGCGACAAGCACGCGCCGCTGCGGATCGCGGTGGTTTG
>CAIYHG010000113.1 GCA_903925975.1 uncultured Acidobacteriia bacterium
GATCTTGAAATTCGCCAGCAAGTCGAACTTCCCGGTGAACACGGAGAGCGGCTGATTGGCAAACTCGTATTTCTCGACCGACGGTTTAGGGAAGACCACTTCTCCGGGCAGCAGGGCGGCGGAGGAGGTCCACGTGATCTTCAGCGGAATGAGATATTCCTCCGCGGGCTTATTGCTGTTCACGTGGTACCCGGGCTGCACGGTGCACGGAATCCTGGCGGTAAGGGCGGCGTTGCGCGTGCCTGAGACCCTGCGGATTTCGCCGATGTTCATGTAACCGGCGTTATTCTGCGCGGGTAAATAGGGCAGGCACGCCAGCGCTGCCAGCAGCGGCAGCCGGCGCGGGAGCCTGCAACAGTTCTTCCACTCCATCTTCAAACTCTTTCTTCTCTGTATAGCCTACATGGACAGCGGCGATCCGGCCCTCGCGGTCAATCAGAAATGTCGTGGGCAGCGCATCCACGCCGCCGTACATGCGAGCGGTTAGGTCGTCGCCCAGCATGATCCGGTAGTTCACGCCCAGACGGGAGACGAAAGGCCTTACGGCATCCCAGCCCTCATCGTCCATGGAGACGCCCAACACGGCGAAACCCCTGTCCTTATTTCTTCTCTGCAAATCCACAAACCCGGGGATCTCGAGTTTGCACGGGCCGCACCAGGTGGCCCAAAAATCGAGCAGCACCACTTTCCCTTTGTAGTCGGAGAGGCGAACGGGCTTGCCGTCGGCATCCTTCAGGGCGAAATCGGGCGCGCTGCGGCGTTGCGCCACCGGCTTGAGCTGCGAAACCCCTTGGGAATCAGGCGCGGAACCGCAACCCGCCAGAAGGCAGGCCAGCGTGAGCGCGAGAGCGGCGGCAGGGAAAAATCGCAAGGGAAACACGCGCAAGTCTCTACTCCAATTATATAGATACCGGACCGGCCTTCAAGGTGACAAAGAACCAGGCCTTGCGGCGGAGGCGCGCTTCCCGCCCCAGGGTGTACTCGCCGTGGCGCGGGGTTCCCGAAAAAAGCCAGGCGGCGGAATCGCAGAAGCTCTCGCAAGCATACTCGCGCCAGCGCCGGGTGCGTCCGCCAATATCGGCGGGCGTGAGCGCATTCTTGCGCCATTCGGCCGACCACCCTAGTTCCCCAGTCTGCCCGCAAAGTATTTCCCGCCCGAGCATGGCTTCGTAGGCGCGCCTCGCCGGATTGCCCTGCCGTACCCATACGAAATGAAACAGCTCGTGAACGAGGACGCGGGGAAACTCGCGCGGCTCACAGTCGAACGCGATCCGGCGCTCCCGTATGAACGAGCCCGCGTGAACCGGGCCGTGCCGGTCACGGAGTTTGGCGACGGTTTCGATGCGAATGGGCGCGCCGCACAATTCCGGAAGGCGGAGCAGGATGGGGGCGACGGCGCCTCCATGGCTCCGGTTGCCGAAGAGGAATATACCGCCATCGGACTGGCACCTCAGGGTAAACCGGGAGCCCTGCCCCACTGGACTAGGCGGCGTGCGATTCGGATTGTTCCATTCGCGCGATTTCCCCGGCATACGCTTTCAACTCCGGAAGGGCGACGGTCACCAGGCTCTTTTCGATGTCCTCACCGGACTGAAGCATGTGAAGAAGATGCAGCGCGGCCAGGCGCGCGCACCAAGCGTCGTCGATAGGGCGCGCTATTTCGCGGCTGACCGCAAGCAGGCCGGGGTGCGGCAGGGCGATGGTTTTCTCCGCCGCCAGGCCGGTGTCGTCCGTGAGGATGAACTTCACGTCGACTGCGTCCGCATGCCGCAGCGAGATGGCGGTCTGCAACCACTTGAACATGACCTGGAACTTGCGGCCGAAGGGGTCTGGTCCGGCCTCGAACTCCCGGAAATTCAGCATCAGACGCTATCTTACCCCGGTCCGTGGGTCTTTTTGGGACCAGGAAGCCCTGGCGAAATTCGCGGTAGGGCAAGCCATGCGGTGACGAGGGGCCGGCCTGACGGCCGGGAACCCGCTGGAGAGCGGGTTCGCAGCCAAGAGTGGCCGCCCCACAACGGCTAGGTGAACAGTATTGGGGCTAGCGGCGTGTGGACTTGGCGTTGGCAGCCCGAGGTCGCTGCGCGGCCGCCCCGGCCGCGAATGTACCGATGGGCGGCGCGATAGAGGTATCCACCATCCGCACCATGGCGTACACGGGCATGTTCTCGGCTTCCTTGAAGAAAATCAGCTTCGGCGCGGTTTCGTCCAGATCTACCCGGACCAAGTCGCCTCCCCGGACCTGCCCGGTGGCGATCAGATTCGAGAGAGGATGAACCAGATTGCGATCAATGGCGCGCTTCAAGTGCCGCGCGCCGTATTTGATATCCGTTCCTTCGCGGAGCAGGTATTCCTTCGCGGCATCCGTCAGAGAGAAGACGAACGGCGCGCCGACGGAGGAATTGAATACGCGCTGCTGGACGATATTAAGTTCGAGCGAGAGAATCCGCCGCAACTCCGGTTCGCCAAGCGGCCGGAACACCACCGTCTTATCGATGCGGTTCATGAACTCGGGGGCGAATTTGTGGCGCGCGGCCTCCACGCCGGCGCGGGCAACTTTCCCGGACAGTTCTCCGCTCACCACCCCGGCCGCGCTCTCGCGTTCGGTCTCGGAAGCGGCGAAGCCCACATTCGGCCTCAGTATCGAGTTCATTTCAGCCGCGCCAAGATTACTGGTCATGAAGATCAGCGCACGGCTGAAATCCACGCGCCGGTTATCGCCCAGGGTCAGGGTGGCTTTGTCGAGTATTCCCAGCAGCAGATTCCACAAAGCATCACTGGCCTTTTCGATCTCGTCGAACAGGACGAAGCTGAGATTCATCTTCTCCGTGTGGTACTGGTTGAGAACCTCCTGGCTCAGCAGCGGGTGCGTTTCCCGGTGGCCCAAATACCCGGGAGGCGAACCGATGAGCTTGGCGATCTCATGGCTGTGCTGGAATTCAGCGCAGTCGATCTTTATGACGGCCCTCGCATCTCCGACCAGGCTTTCGGCAGCGGCCTCCACCATTCTGGTCTTCCCGGAGCCAGTGGGTCCAAGGAACAGGAAGTTGCCGATGGGACGCCCCGGGCTGGACATGCCCGCCAGATGGGTTTGATAGATATTGATGATCTGCTGAATGGCCTCGTCCTGGCCAACGATTCGCTTTCGTAAATCCGACTCGAGCTTTTCCGCCTCGTTGCCGGTTTGCGTCGGATCCAACCGCTTGTTCAGCCTCCCCATATGTCCGCCCCTCTTTCCAGCCCCAAAGGCCCCTCTTGCTGTTGGATGTAGCAGGTCGCCTTCCAGACCTACGGCCAAGCGTGGAATCCCCCGTTTGCTCGGCGCGCAGTGTTCGCGATTTCACCCTTTGGGCCGGAAAGGTCGCATTTCCACGCGGCTGATGGGCGTGGCGAACCCATAATTCGGCATTATCGCAGCGCAGGCTCGCGCATTCCGCGGCCGCAAATGCCAAACGTTAAGCGGCGGGGCTACTTCGGATCAAGCTCTATGCTCAGAACCACGATGCCGAGTTCCCTCAATTCGGGGGGATTCGGAGCCATGGACTTATCCAACTCGAAGTTCACATCGGCGGGGCCTCTGGCCAGGGCAGTTGGCGGCACGTCTCTTTCGTATACGTAGGTCCCTGGCTTGGCGAAGGTTTCAGGGGCCAACCGGGCGCCGTTGACGGAACCCGTCAAACTGATGGACTTCAAGCGTTCGATCACCACGTCCGGAATGGTCAGCCGCACGCGCAGTATTGCGCCGTTCCGCTCCGCTTCCAGCGGAGGCATTAGCAGGACGCCGAACCGGCGCTTTGTCCAACGCCAGGCGCCACGCTCCATTTCGTAGAAACCGCCCGTCAACTGTGTGGCTGCCGGGGGATTGCTCATGCTCACCTTTGAGAGCATGGGACCGGGGCCGCCACCGCGCGACCCGCAACCGGCGAGGGCGAAAGCGAAAAGGAAGCCGGCCGCCCGCAAGCGAAACGCAGCCGAGCAACCAAAGGAACAACCGTTGCGCATCAGTCTCCAGTCTTCTCCACTTGCACGAGGCAGCTATAGAATGTAGGGCCGCCGCCGGCATCGGTAAGGCGTTCCGAAGTGAGGGCGTTGACGTTCCGCCCGCCCGGAGCGCGCTTGGCCCAGCGCACAGACGGGGCGCAAACCACTCCCGGCGACACTGTATCGTCCACGCGCGCCGCTAGAAAGCAGGCGCCGCGGCCATTGTAGATGCGGACATGGTCCCCATCCGAGATTCCCCGCGGCGCGGCATCCGCGCGGTTCAGGTGCAGTACGCCAGTCTGCAGATCCACGCCGCGGAGATAGCCGAAAGTGGAGTTCATGCCGTCGTCATTCTTGGGCGAGATCAGTTCCAAGGGATAGAGGGCGCGCAGGGCGGGATCGCCGTGGCGGGATTCGACGGGAGGAACGTAGTCCAGGGTTTCCGCCTGAAAATGGCACTTTCCATCCGGGAACCCGAAGCCGCCCTCCGCAAAGGGCAGGAAAGGCTGAGGCAAATTCAGGCGAACGGAACCCTCGCGGTCGAGCCGTTCGAGCGTAATCCCCGACAGGAAGGGATGGTCCGATTCGAGCGTGGCGCGGATCATATCGTCATCCGACTCTTGGAGACAAGGGTCGTCAAAGCCCATGCGCGCGGCCAGAAGCCGGAAGATTTCCACATTCGATTTGGCCTCGCCCGGAGCCGCCAGCGCGGGCCGCGCCAGTTGCAGGTGGTAGTGGCCGTAAGCGAGGTAGAGATCCGAATGCTCCAGGAAGGTTGTGGCCGGCAGCACGATATCGGCATGATCGGCCGTATCGGTGCGGAACTGCTCGATCGAAACGGTAAACAGATCTTCGCGCCGAAGGCCCCGCAGCACGGCATTCTGATTGGGCGCGACCGCGGCGGGGTTGGAATTGTAGACCACCAGGCCCATCACAGGCGGACGGCGAAGTTCCGTCAGCGCGGTTCCCAGTTCGGACATGTTCACCAGGCGGGCTTCGCGCCCCAGGGATTTCCGCTGGAGATCGGCCCGCTCCAGCGCGTCGCGGTTCAGTTGAAACGCCTGCGAAGTGGAAAGCTGGAGGCCGCCGCCCGGCTGCCGCCACGCGCCCGTAAGCACGGAGAGCAGGGCCACGGTGCGTACGGCCATGGCGCCTCGCTCGCTGCGCTGAACGCCGTAATTCAGGCGAATGGCCGCGGGCTTCGTGACGGCATACTCGCGGGCAAGCGCGACAATGTCTTCGGCGGGGATGCCGGTCAATGCGGATGCGTGCTGGGGCGTCCAACCGGAAACGCGGCGGCGCAGCTCGTCGAACCCTTCCGTATGGCGTTCGACGTAGTCGGCGTCGTAGAGCTTTTCGCCGACGATGACGTGCATCATTGCGAGTGCGAGAGCGGCGTCGGTTCCAGGGTTGATCGCGAAATGCTTGTCGGCGGCGGCAGCGGTGCGGTTGCGCCGGGGGTCGATCACATAGAACTTCGCGCCCTGCCTCCGCGCCTCGACAACAAATGGCCACAGGTGGACGTTGGTTCCCAGGATGTTGGCGCCCCACGCGATGATGAGCCGCGCATTGCGAAACTGCTCGGGCTCCACACCGTAGCGGGCGCCCAAAGCCGTATTGAGACCCGCACCGCCAGCGGCGGCGCAGATGGTGCGGTCGAGGCGCGATGCACCCAACCGGTGGAAGAAGCGCCGGTCCATGCCGCTGCCGTTGAGCAGGCCCATCGATCCGCCATAGCTATACGGCAGGATGGCCTCGGGACCGAACTCCTCAATGATTGCCCTGAATCGCGCGGCTATCGTATCGAGGGCATCGTCCCAGGAGATGCGCTCGAAGCGGCCCGCGCCTTTCGCGCCGACGCGGCGCAAGGGATGTAGCAGGCGGTGGGGCGAATACTCGCGCTCCAGATACTGCGCCACCTTGCCGCACAGGAACCCGCGCGTCACCGGGTGATCGGGGTTGCCGCGCAGTTTCACGCCGCGACCATTCTCGACGGAAACCACGAGAGAACAACAGTCCGGGCAGTCCAGGGCGCAAACCGAAAGGCGGGACTCCTGCATTTGAATCAATTATAACTTGGGGGGATTCGAACTCCCCCGTGACGGCCACCCCCACGCCCTGCGGCTCAGGCGGCGCTGCGCGGACGGATTTCTTTTTCGACGGCGGCTTCAAACTCGTCGCGGGCCAGTTCGAGATCGTAGTGCGCCTGCAGATTCATCCAGTACTGGGCAGTCGTCCCGAAGTATTTCGCCAGACGAAGTGCGGTTTCACCCGATATCGAGCGCTCTCCATTCACTATCGAAGTGATGCGATTCGGCGGAACGCGAATCGTCCTCGCCAACTCGTTCATTGAGATGCCAAGATCGGAGATCGTCTCCTTCAGGATCTCGCCGGGATGAACAGGCGGCAGTTTCTTCGGCATGAACGGTTTCTCCTAATGGTGCACTACTCCGCCGCCTTCTCCGCCATGGCTGCGATTTCGGCCCCGATGGCTAGCGAGGCTGTCGCCGCGGGGCTGGGGGCGTTCAATACGTGCAGCGCATTGGGGCGCGCGATGAAGTGGAAGTCCTGGACCAGGTCGCCTTCGGGCGAGATGGCCTGGGCGCGCACGCCGGAGCCGCCGGTCGCGAGGTCGGAGGGCTGGATCTCGGGGACGAGACGGCGCAACGATTCGCAGAAAAGCTCGCGGCTGAAAGAGCGGCGCAATTCGTACCAGGCCATCGAGGGATATTTCGAGAGGAAGCGCCAGAAGCCGGGATAGCTGAGCGCGTCGAAGAGGTCGCCCGGGTTGAAATCGGTCTTGCGGTAGCCTTCGCGCGCGAACGCGAGCACGGCGTTGGGCCCAGCCTCCACGCCGCCGTGAATGAGCCGGGTGAAGTGGACGCCGAGGAACGGAAAGCGGGGGTCGGGAACCGGGTAGATCAGATGCCGAACCAGTCCCTGCCGCTCCGGGCGGAGTTTGTAGTATTCGCCGCGGAAGGGCAGGATGCGGAGTTCGCGGCGCTCCCCGGCGAGAGCGGCGACGCGGTCGCAATGCAGGCCGGCGCAGTTGATGATGAAATCGGCTTCGAAGGCGTCTACGGGCGTCTCGATCACCCAGCCAGCGCCGTTGCGGCGGAGGCGCTGCGCCTTTGCGCCGGTGACGACCTGGGCGCCGCCGGAAGCGAGGCGGGCGGCCAAGGTTTCGCAAACGGCCGGGTAGTCTACGATGCCCTCCTGCGGCACGCGCAGCGCCGCGACGCCGCCGACGTGCGGCTCGATTTCGAGCATTTCGGCGCGACTGAGCCGCTGCAAACCTTCAAGGCCGTTGGCGCGCCCGCGTTCCTCCAGGGCGGAGAGGCGCGGAAGTTCGCTTGCGTCGGCGGCTACGACGAGTTTGCCGCAGACGTCGTGTGCGATGGCGTTCTCCTGGCAAAACGCCACCATTTGGCGGATGCCCGAGACGGCCAGCCGGGCCTTCGCCGAACCGGGTTTGTAGTAGAGTCCACAGTGCAGCACGCCGCTATTGTGGCCGCTCTGCTGCATGCCAACTCCGCTATCTTTTTCGAGCACCGTGAGTCGCGCGCCGGGGAATTTCTGGGCCATCCGGTACGCCGTGGCGAGGCCGACGATGCCGCCGCCGATGACCGTGATGCGCTTGGAGTTCACTGAATTCGAGTTTAGCGTGTGGGGCGCGGGGAACCGCAATAGGCCCACGAAAGGGGGTGCTGTAATAAAACTGCGTTGATCGGCTTTTCGACACCTTCAATTAGGAGTGCCCATGAATTCTCAAGATCACCCATACCAAAACGCAGGCCCGAAAGCTCAAAAGGCCCGCTCTGTGGGCGGGCCTTTATTTCCAGGGTGAAATGGCTTGCCGAAGGTCCCTAAAACCATTCCGGCGCCGGTCCGAGCCCCGCCACCTCCACCGCAGGCCAGCGCCGGTACAGCCCGATGTGACGCACACGGAGGGAGTCCCATTCATGGGCAAGCCGGACCCTGCGAAGATCTGCACGTCACATGTGGAGCGCCAGGACCTCACCATCCGAATGGAGATGCGGCGATTGACGCGGCTCACCAACGACTTCAGCAAAAGTGGGAGAACCAGTGGGCCGCATACTGTCTCCACTTCGGGTGGTAAGATTTCGTCCGCACCCCAGACGCTACTGATCACGCCTGCGATGGCGGCGGGACCTTGACGGTGCGGCCCTTCGCACCCTGGGTCCTTTCGCGGTACTCAATACGATTGGGACGCGAAGTCTTGTGGATGGCTGGATTTCCCAGATCCTGCGCACTCGGGTTCTGCCTGAGGCTCTCGAAAAGCCTATTCAATAGTTGTCCAAGGTTTCTTGGCTCAACAGAGCACGCTGTGAGCGTATTCGGCTTGCATCCGAGAAGTCGAAGTTCGTCTTGCATTTGAGCACAGCTTCGTGGCATTATTCCGGTGCGTTTAGCAAAGGAGGCACATGGATCCTCAGGCGACGATCTGGGCTAGGCTGGGCAACCTAGATTGGTGGATGTGGGCCGCATTCGGTCTGATGTTATTTATTGTCTGTTGCGCAGTGGTCCAGGCCGTGACCGGAATAGTCCGCGAGATCAAGACACCCCCTCCTCGCGGGTGGGCCGATGAGGCCTTGCGTTCGGCAGGGCTGATTGGACCGGGAATACTGTTCTTGGTTTGGTCCCCACCCGGGGTCTTCTACTCCGAAGGGTCGGACCGTGGATTGGGGGCGCTGCTGGCATGGGTTGCATGGCCGATCTTCTGTTACCATATCGGCCACGCCGATGGCAAGAAGGACGTGTAACGCTAAGAGGGGCTGCCGTGAGAGCTTGAGGAGTTGGTAAGAGCATGAGCGACCAAAAAGCAGGAGAGATCGTTAGCGCGTTGCAGCAGATTAAAGATCTGCTTGAGGCTATCGCTGTGATGATGTACCAAAATCAGACTGAAGACGCTCGAAAGAGTCCCCGCCCAGGCGTTCTCCCCTCACGGGGACCAGACCGATTCCAAAAGTAGGCGGATCACCGATCATGTGTGGGATCTAGGAGAATTGCTCAATGCCAAATGAAGCAAACGATTCCGACGCTGAACAAGTCCAGAGGCAAATCGAGTCTACCAACCAACTCATCGGCATGTTTTTGGATACCCTGATCCAGGTGGTTGCGATGGAGTTTGCGCTTCGGGATGCGAAGCGCTTGGATCTGGATCGGGTCCAGATGCATGCTCTTGAACTGGAGAATTCGGAGGCAGTCCAGAGGATTCGAAAAATCTGCGGCGCTCAGTCAGAATTGGTGAAACAGCTTCTTGCAGGATATCGAGGTACCGTTCAGTAGAACATGCTTCTGGCATTTTGGCACACCTCCATGGCATTATGAGTGCGCCAGTAAGAATCAGATTTCGAGGCCCGGTTCCAGCCCGTAATCCGTCCGTAAGCGCGAGGGAACTCAGCCGAGCGGCGGCATGCACCAGCGTTTCTGCGATTGCTCGGGGATTCGGCGGCTAATTGGGCTGCCAACTGGAGCGAGCGAGGTTCTGCATTTGTCGGGAGGCGGGCTA
>CAIYHG010000114.1 GCA_903925975.1 uncultured Acidobacteriia bacterium
ATTTTGCTCCGGTACACTGGCTCAAGCCGGCGTGTCCGCGGTGCGGGAGATTGATGCCACGCAGGTGCGGCTTCTGCCGGGCAGCGCCTTTTACGAGCGCCAGGAACTTCACCGTCGCGGCTATCTCGCTTCGTTCGAGCCGGACAGGCTGCTGTTACATTACCGGGCTCTGGCCGGGTTGCCCCAGCCCGAAGGCGTGAAGACTGGATACGGCGGCTGGGACAGCGGATTCATTCGCGGACATATGGCGGGACATTATCTTTCCGCCGCGTCGCGGATGGCGGCGGCAACCGGTGACGCATCGTTTCGTGAAAAGGCGAATTTCATGGTCGGGGAACTGGCGAAATGCCAGGACGCGCTGAAGCAGGGCGGTTATCTCGCGGCCTTTCCTTCCGGCGCTTTTGATCGTCTTGAAGGCAAGCCCGGCATTAGCGGCGGCGTGGTGGTGCCGTATTACACCATCCACAAGATCATGGCCGGCCTGCTGGACGCGCATCATTACCTCGGCAACATGCAGGCGCTCCAGGTCGCGGTGAAGATGGCCGACTATTTTGAAAAGCGTTTAGCCGCGCTCAATGCGGAGCAGATCGAAAAAATCTTCCGCACCGATGGAAGCCGGAATCCCCAGAATGAATTCGGCGCGATGAGCGATGTGCTGGCCGAACTCTACGCGGTTACCGGCGATCGAAGGCATCTGGATGCGGCGCGGTTGTTCAACCGCTCCTGGTTTGTGGGTCCGCTGGCCAAAGGCGAAGACCGGTTGGCCGGATTGCACGCGAACACGCACGTTGCCCAGGCCATCGGCATTGCGCATTGCGGCAATCTCACCGGCGACGCCAATGAACTGAGAGCCTCCGAGAATTTCTGGAAAATCGTCACCCGGGAGCATTCGTTCGTGATCGGCGGGAATTCGTTCAAGGAATGGTTCGACAAACCCGGCGTGGAAACCGGCCAGTGCATTGACGACCGCAAGGAACTTCCGGCTACGACCGCCGAGAGCTGCAACACGCACAACATGCTCAAACTCACGGCGCGCCTGTTCGAGCGCGAGCCGCGCGCCGAGTACGCCGATTACTTTGAACGGGCGCTCTACAATCATCTGCTGGCCACGGTCGCGCCGGACAACGGAGCGGTGACTTATTTCATGCCGCTGCGCGGGAATTTTCGCACTTACCTCGACGGCACGTTTTGCTGCGTCGGCTCGGGCATTGAGAACACGCCGCGCTACAACGAAGGGATCTATTTCCAGCAGGACGATTCGCTGTGGATGAACCTTTACATTCCATCCGAACTCGATTGGCGAGCCGCAGGACTGGTACTCCGCCAGGAGGGCGACCTCACACGCGGAGAAGCGGTGCGATTCACCGTCGTCAAGGCGGGCAAGCAGCCCGCCGGCTTGAACTTCCGGATTCCCGGCTGGATTTCCCAGCCGGCGGTTCTGAAGCTGAACGGCAAGGCGCGGGAAAGCGCGGGAAAACCTGCGACCTACGTCTCGCTGAAACGCGAGTGGAAGAAAGGCGACGTGGTTGTCCTCACGCTCCCCGCCTCGTTGCGCCTGGAGCGGGCGAAAGACGATTCCTCGATGGTGTCTGTGTTTTTCGGCCCGGTGTTGCTGGCCGGGGAGCTGGGGCGTGAATACATGCCCAAGGATTTCGCCGGCAATGATTCTCACCTGAAAACCCCCGCGGTTCCGGTCCCGGAGATTGTGAGTTCCTCCACGAATCCCGCGGATTGGCTCAGGCCGATCGAGGGCGCCACGTCGGCATTCCGGGCGCAGGACGCCGGCTCGGCGGATGGAATGGTCTTCCGTCCGCTTTACGAAGTTCATCACCAGCGATATTCCGTTTACTGGCGGATTCGCGAGGATGCCGCCGGGATGAAGCGATGAAGCCAGTCTTGCACCTTACACGCCAATGAAAAAACCTTCCCCCCTCGCCTTGTCTTTCCTTAGGTTGCCCTTAAGTCATCCAAGAACCAGAAGCTGGGGCCGGCTCACGGCTCTGGCTCAAACCTGCCTGGCGTTATGCGCGTTCCCTATCGCCGTGGTGGCGGCCGAGGCGATTCCCGCTCCAGGGACGAAACTGCCTCCGGTCGCCGGCGACCGCGTGATTGCCGCGGTGGATGTCACGGTGGAACGAGTGGGAACTTCAATGCCCGTCTCCGCTGTTGGAGAACCCGTGGGCGAAGTGACGCTGGCGCCACCGCGCTGGTTTGAAGCCACGACAAACTCCGTGGCTTACGCCTTGATCGACGGCGTCATGGTTCCCAAAGATCCCAAAGGAAAGCCCATCAATTTCCGCGTTCTGCTCCCGGCCAACTGGAGCCGGCGGGCCGTGCAGATGGGCGGCGGCGGCATAAACGGAATCGTGCCCCTGATGCGTGGCGAGCCACCCGGTTCGCCCACGGCGAGCTTCGCGCGCTATGGCAGCGACTCGGGGCATCAATTGGGCGCCGGACCGGGATTTCCGCCGAGGGGCGGTGGCGCGGGAGACGATTGGGCGCTCAATGAAGAGGCCATTCGCAATTTCGGCTACCTGCAGATGAAGAAAACGCACGACGCCGCGATGGTCATCATGGAACGTGTCTATGGTGAACGACCGCGCTTCAATTACTACTTCGGCGCCTCGCAAGGGGGGCGCGAGGCCCTGATGGTCGCGCAGCGGTATCCGGCGGATTACGACGGCATTGTGGCCGACGTTCCGATCGTGAATTTCTCCACCTTGATGCTGGCGCCTGAGCTGATCCGCATCCAAGAAAAGCCGATGTCCCATTGGGTCACCCGCGCCAAAGTCAACGCCATCCGCGCCGAGTTCATGCGCCAGGCGGACAAGCTCGACGGGTTGTCTGACGGCATCATCAACAACTACATGGCGGCGCGCGCGCGGTTCGACCTGTCGGAGGGCGATCCCAAACGCAATCCTTGGGCCGCGCTACGCGCTCCGGATGGCGTGGATACGAACCCGTCGGACAAGTCCGCCAACGCGCGCCTGACCGATGGCCAGATCGAGACCCTCCAATTGGTGTACAGCCGCTACTTGTTCGCGACCCCGCTGGCAAACGGCGTACGCTCCTTCGGCATGTGGGTTCCGAGCACCGATCCGGGGGGCGGCGGGCTGATCGCCGACCGGCGTTTCCGGGGGCAAGAGGGAGCCGGTGACAATGCCCCGATGCACGCGCACCTGGGCGTCCTGGGAGTCACGGGATTTCTCATGCAAAACCTTTCGGCGAACCCGCTCGACTACGTCGAAGGCGGGCCGCTCAACCCGCGACGCGAGCAAATCTCCGAATGGCTTGACGCGACCAATCCGGATTTGTCGGCCTTTTATCGGCGCGGCGGCAAGATGATCGTAACCATCGGGACCGACGACACGCTGGCCTCGCCGGGCGCGCAACTCGATTACTTCCAGTCCGTGCTCGACAAGATGGGCCGGGAGCAGGTGGACGCGTTCGCCCGGTTCTATGTTATTCCACAAGCCGGCCACGGCCTGAGCGGCCGGAGCTATGGCACAAACGGAGACGGACAATCTGTTCCCGCGTTCCCGATCCCGAATCAATTCAACCGCACCGCACTGATTACCGCCTGGGTTGAACACAACGCGGCTCCTGGCAAGACGTTGGTCGTCACTGGGGGGGGGCGCAGCCTGCCGCTGTGTTC
>CAIYHG010000115.1 GCA_903925975.1 uncultured Acidobacteriia bacterium
CCCTTTGAATTCAAACTCGGATTGGCTACACTCTGTCATAGCAAAGGCCGTTCTCTCTTTGGCGTTAACTGCTGTGTGGAAACTCAGTTATGCCATGAAAGACGGCCTTTTGCCATAAATTGGTGAGAAATGGCGGTTAGTGGACATGCCGGCCCGCGACGCCGCGTCCTAACCGCTAAGAAGCTATCGAAGAGCCCGGGAGACGATCTCGGGCCCACGCAGAAGCCGCCGGCCAAGGCGTGGGGATATCTTCGGAACAACCCGTATCCGCGTTGATCTGAAGACACGTCCGAGTTATCATCCCAAGTCGGCCTGCTCTAAAAGCCCCTTTCAGGGGCGCGAGAAAGTAGCCCCGGGCGCAAGCCCGGGGGACCGCAACACACCAGCCAGCCCCGTGAGGGGCGAAAGAAAGCAGGGGTGTGCGCGTCATCCCCCAAGGTGGCCGGACAAGGATCACCGGGGTTTAACGTCGGCCAATGTCACCCTCCGGACTTCTTCAACAACGGCCGGTAACTGCCGCAACGCCGCGGATAAACCAGTGGCTCAGGGCTCCTGGCCTGCGCGCTTTTGCCGCCTGCCTTCCGGCTGCCTTGCAGCTGCCTTTCGGCTGCCATCCGAAGCCCCCCATCCGCTGCTACAATTTCCCCCGTAGGCGAAAATGAAAAATCCATTCTCCTTAGAGGGCAAAACCGCCCTGATTGCAGGCGCGAGCCGCGGCATCGGCCTCGCTATCGCGCAGGGGGTCGCCCGCGCCGGCGCGCGCACCATCCTCGCCTCTCGCGACGCGGCGGCGCTGAAACGCGAGGCGGCTGCGCTTTGCCAGGAAGGCTGCTCGGCCGAGTGGCTCGCGCTCGATTTCACGTCTTCGGAATCCATCCAACAGGTCGCGGCCAAGCTTCCCGAGACGGACATCCTCATCAACGTCGCGGGGATTAGCAGCCGAAAGCGCTTCGAGTCGTACACCCGGCAGGAATACGACGCGGTGCTGCAGGCCAACCTCCATGGCGTTGTCGAACTGACGCAAGCCATCGGGAAGAGGATGATCGAGCGCGGCAATGGCGGCAAGATCTGCTTCGTAGGGAGCATCACCTCGTTACGCGGGCTGCCGTTTCTCACAGTCTACGGGATTACGAAAGCAGCCCTGGCCGGCCTCACGCGCTGTCTGGCTGCGGAATGGGGCCGCCACAACATCCAGGTGAACTGCATCGCGCCCGGCTTCATCCGCACGAGCCTCAGCGCAAAGATTTGGGAGCGGCCGGAGCTATCGCACTGGATGGAAGGCGTCCAGGCCATCCCGCGGCTCGGCACGCCCGAGGACTGCGCTCCCCTCACCGTGTTCCTCTGCAGCCCCGGCGCCGATTTCATCACTGGCCAGGTGGTTGCAGTGGATGGCGGCTATACCACTACCGCGTACTGGCCGTTCGAGCCGGCGTAGGCCACCGGTCCCACGAATCTTCCGAACCAGCGCCCCCGTCGGCGCTAAGCTTGAGTTTGCCGGTTGCCGCGCAGGTGGGGCATGCTTGAGCTTGCCCGTAGATGCCGCCCGCGGCGGCAGTCCATGGAGGTAACCCGCAGTCATGATCAACCGATGCTCCGCTCTCTTCTGTTTCGCGCTTGCCGTCTCCCCGTTGCTCGCGATCACGCAACCGGTCCAGACGCGTAACGGGCAGCTCGCTGGCGTTGCCGGGAAAGATCCGTCCGTCACCGTCTTCAAAGGCATCCCGTTCGCCGCGCCGCCCGTGGGCGAACTGCGCTGGCGCGCGCCCAAGCCGCCAGCATCGTGGCAGGGCGTTCGCAAGGCGGATACGTTCTCGAACAGTTGCGTCCAGCTAATCGTTGAGGAGCGCAAGCCATGGACCACCGAGTTCATGTCGCACGACCAGATCAGCGAAGACTGCCTCTATCTCAACGTCTGGACCGCCGCGAAGTCGGCCAATGAAAAGCGCCCCGTTTTCGTTTACATCCACGGCGGCGGGTTCAACGAAGGCTCCGGCTCCGTGGCCGCGTACAACGGTGAGGGCCTGGCGCGCAAAGGGCTGGTGATGGTCACGATCAACTATCGCGTGGGCGTGTTCGGTCTGCTGGCGCATCCGGAACTGACCAAAGAATCCGAAGTCCACGCCTCGGGGAATTACGGAATCCTCGACCAGGTGGCCGCGCTCCAGTGGGTCCACGACAACATCGCCGCGTTCGGCGGCGACCCGGCGCGCGTCACCATCGCCGGACAGTCGGCCGGGGCCCAGAGCGTGCACGTGCTCACCGGGTCCCCGCTGGCCAAGGGATTGTTCCACCGCGCCATCGCCGAAAGCGGTTCGAGCGTAGGCGGCAACGCGCAGCGGAAACTCGCCGAAGCCGAGCCCGATGGCGTCCGCTTCGCTGAAACAAAGGGCGCCAAATCGCTCGCCGACTTGCGCGCGATGACGTGGCAGCAGATTGCCGCGCCGGCGCCCGCCGCACCGGCCGGAGCAACCGCGCCCGCGGCCTCCGCCATCCGCTTCGGCGTGATCGTGGATGGCTATGCGCTCACCGCTCCCGTAACCGAAATCTTCTCGCAGGGGAAGCAGAACGACGTCCCCACGCTCACCGGCTGCAATGCGGATGAGGGCGGGGCGTCGCCCAACCCGACTGTCACGCTCGAAGCATTCCAAAGCCAGGCCAAACAGCGCTACGCCGAGACCGCGGAAGCGTTCCTCAGGCTCTATCCGGCAGTGGACGACCGCGAGGCCGGGATGGCCCAGAATGAGAGCGCACGCGATCAGGCGCGCACCTCAATGTATCTCTGGGCCGTGAATCGCGCCAAGACCGCCAAAACCAAGGCGTACACGTACTTCTGGAATCACGCCCTGCCGGGACCGGATGCCGCGAAGTACGGCGCCTTCCACACGTCCGAGGTCCCCTACGACTTGAACACGTTGAGCATGTCGGACCGGCCGTTCACGGATGTGGATCGCCAGATTGCAGACGCGATGTCTTCCTACTGGGCGAATTTCGCCGCCACGGGCGACCCAAACGGCAAGGGCCTGCCGCCGTGGCCCGCCACCGGCGAGAAGCCCGGCACGACGATGCAAATCGGCGACAATACCGCCGCGATCGCCGTAGCCGGCCCCGCAAAGCTGGAGTTCTGGAAGCAATACTTCGCGCTCCCCCGAACCGCGGCGCCAGCCGCTGCCCCCGCGCGCTAATCTCCCGCTGACCAGTGGGCGCCCACTATGTAGCGGGCGCCCTCGCGGCATTCTCCCTTCGCCCCCGGCCGCGCGACCCTCTTCCGCGCGTTTGCGTCTGCTGCGCGCGCACCGTTAAGATCGTTGGATCGACGTGAACGTGAGCCCTATGTCACCCACCGTCCGGCGCTGGATTCCCACCCTCAGCATGCTGCTGGTGTCGCTGATCAGCTACATCGACCGCAACACGCTGGCCCTGCTCGCGCCCACCATCCTGAAGGAAACGCATCTTTCCGCCGAGCAATACGGCTTCATCATCTCCGCGTTTTCCATCAGCTACATGATCAGCAACCCGGTCTGGGGTTGGACGCTGGACCGCATCGGCCTCCGCATCGGCATGCTCGCGGCGGTGACGATATGGACCGCGGCATCCGTGAGCCATGTGTTTGCCGCGACGTTCTTCGCTTTTGCGGTGGCGCGCGCCGCGCTGGGCTTCGGCGAAGGCGCTACATTCCCCGGAGGCTTGCGCACGGTCGTCACCACGCTCGATCCGTCACGCCAATCGCGCGGCCTGGCCGTGGCGTACAGCGGCGGCTCGTTGGGCGCCATCGTGACGCCGATCATTGTGACGCCCATCGCGCTCTGGTACGGCTGGCGCGCCGGCTTCTGGTTCACCGGTTTCGTCGGTCTGGCGTGGATTACTCTGTGGCTGTTCGTCAGCCGCCGCCCCGAATTGCGCGCCCGGGCCACGGCGGGCGAAACGGATTCGAAACCGCGGCCCCGTTTTACCGACCGCCGCACGTGGGCCTTCCTGGGAGCGTACGCCCTGGGCGGGTTCCCGATCGGCTTCATCCTCTACAACACCTCGCTCTATCTGAGCCGCGCCTGGAACGCCTCGCAGGCGGACATTGGCAAAGTGCTGTGGATTCCACCGCTAGGATGGGAACTCGGCTATTTCTTCTGGGGCTGGCTCTCAGACCGCCGCCTGCGCGATTCCAAAGACCCGATGCTCACCATGCGGAACCTCTTTTTGATCGCCACGGTGATGAGTCTGCCGCTGGCGCTCAACCCTTACCTGCCGTCCTTCGGACTGGTCCTGTTCGAGCTGTTCTACTCGATGTTCGTGTGCGGAGCCTGGATGCTTCTGCCGCTCGCATATGCCACGCGCGTTTTCTCCAAATCGGATTCGGCGCTGATCTCGGGCCTTACCGCGGGCGCCTGGAGCGCCGTAGTTGCGGTGGTGATGCCGATTTTCGGCCGCCTGTTCGACCAGCGCCACTTCAGCCTGGCCTTCACCATCGCAGCGTTGATCCCCGTCGCCGGTTACGCCGTATGGCATTGGGGACACTTCACCTCGAAAGCGTCCGGCCTGACGAGCGCAGTGGGCGCCACCCCGGCGTCGTAGGTATTGCGGTGAGTCTTCTTTGACGCGGAGCCGCGGAGACGCAGAGAAAAACGCGGAGAACGCTAGGGTTCAAAGTCAAAACCTGAGAGCGCGGAGGAAGCGGAGATGACGCGCTTCGTTCGGAGGTTTGCGCTGCGCAGAGCTTCCCTTGCGCCCCATTCAGCTTGCCCGGCTACGGTGTTCCCCGCCCTAGGTCTTGTTCCGCGGTTCGGGGTGGTGGACTTCCCGCAGCGGTTTCTCTTTGACCGGCGGCTTACTGAGTCGTTCGGTCATCCAGGTTCGAATTACTTTCGGATGACGTGGCCTATCCATGTCCCCATTTTCGCGCAAAACCGAAATGCCGGATTCAACGAGGCCAGCTACAACCAGGAACGCCGCCCCCGCAACGCGTATTCTCCGCGGCGGGGTACCCACCGCCCTTGTGGGTCCGCTCCGCGTCAAATCACAGCTTCTGATTTCGCGAAGACCCCGCCCCGCGCTACCGCAGTTCCTTGCTGGTAGCCGTAGCCGGTTCCTGGCCGTAGTTCTCGCGGATCACCATGCTCTGGTCTGAGAAGAACGTGCGCGATCCGGTGGTGCCGAACGCGCTCGGCGAGGCGTTGATCGCGTAGCCGCCCTGCGTACCCGTCACGGTGAACTTGTAGCCGCTTTTCTCGCCGCCCGATAGGTCGTTGCCGATCAGGTCCGCCGCCGCCGGAGTGGGAGCCCCGCTCTGAGGCGGGCCAAGCTCGGTCAGGGACGTGGCGAAGCGCCCGTACTGCGATTGATATTGCACCTCCACCTGATGAATCGTCTGGATGGCCTTGATGGCCGCGGTTTCGTTTGCAAACCGTTTGGCCTGATTGAACTTAGGCACGGCCATCGTAATGATGATCAGGATGATCGCGATCACGATCAGTAGTTCGATCAGTGAGAATCCCCGGCGGGTTTGGCGCGCGCTGCGTCGGCTGAACATATTTGTTCCTATCGCTCTGATTGTATGACGCTTCGGTGTCCTGCCGCGTGCAGTGGATCGGCTTCCAATGCTGGCTCGGGCAGCGTTACCCCGCTAGCAGGTGAATCGCCCGCAACCGCTCCCAAAACGCGGGTAACAGGCTCAACCGCAAAGCGTTAGCGCCATCGGAAAGGGCCTTTTCCGGCACGTCGTGCACCTCCACGAACACGCCGTCAACCCCGGCCGCCACCGCCGCGCGCGCCAATGGCGCGATGAAATCAGGCTGTCCGCCCGAAACGTTACCGGCGCCTCCGGGCAGTTGCACGCTGTGGGTCGCATCGAAGACCACCGGCCAACCCGCGTCGCGCATGATCTTCAGCCCGCGCATGTCCACCACCAGGTTGTTGTAGCCGAAAGACGACCCGCGCTCCGTCAGCACAACCTTGTCGTTCCCCGTGGACACCACCTTCTCGGCCGAGTGGAGAATGTCGCGCGGCGCCATGAACTGGCCCTTCTTGATATTGACGATGCGCCCGGTCCGGCCAGCGGCCACCAAGAGATCGGTCTGCCGGCAGAGGAACGCCGGAATCTGCAGAATATCCGCCACCTCCGCCGCCGCGTCGGCCTGCCACGGCTCGTGGATATCCGTCAGCACCGGGAACCCCTCCGCCTTGACGCTGGCCAGAATGCGCAGGCCTTCCTTCACGCCCGGGCCTCGGTAGGACGCCCCGCTGGTTCGGTTGGCCTTATCGAAGGAAGCCTTGAAGATGAAATCTCCCACCGCCTCGCGGATCGAAAGCGCCATCCGCTGCACGTGCTCTTCGCTTTCGATAATGCACGGGCCGGCGATCAGGACCAGCGGCGCCGCCTTCCCCGCCCTTCCGAACATGGAGTAATCAACCGGCACGATTGAAGACCTCCTCGATCTCCAGTTGCCGGTTCACGCGCTTCTGCTTAAACTCGTACGCCGCGCCGATGAACGACCTGAAGAGCGGATGCGGCTCCATGGGCTTCGATTTGAACTCGGGGTGGAACTGGCAGCCGAGGTACCACGGGTGATCCTCGATTTCGCAGATCTCCACGTACGTCAGGTCCGGCGTTTCGCCCGTGATCTTCAACCCGCAGGCTTTCAGCCGTTCCTCGTACTCGCGGTTGAACTCATAGCGGTGGCGGTGGCGCTCGTGGATTTCACGCACACCGTAGGCGCGCTCCGCGAAACTTCCGGGCGCCAGCCGGCACGGCCAGGCTCCCAGCCGCATCGTGCCGCCTAAATCGTCCACGCCTTTCAGTTCCCGAAGCTTGAAGATCACGCGGTGCAGCGGGGCGGGGTTAAACTCCGTGGAATCGGCGCCCTCCAACCCGCACACGTTGCGCGCGTATTCGATCACCAGCGCCTGCATGCCCAGGCAGATGCCGAAATAGGGCACCTTGCTCTCGCGCGCATAGCGAATGGCGTTCAACATCCCGTCGATGCCGCGCTTGCCGAATCCGCCCGGCACCAGGATGCCGTCGTAGCCTTCCAGTTGCCGTTCCCACCCGTCGCCCGCCACGCCCTCGGCCTCAATCCAGCTGATGTCCACCTTCAACCGGTGCGCCAAGCCGCCGTGCAGCAGCGCTTCCTTCAGGCTCTTGTAAGAATCCTCGTACTCTACATACTTCCCCACCAGCCCGATTAACACGCTGTCCTTCGGATTTTCCAGCCGTTCCAGCATGTCATTCCACTGCGTCAAATCGCGCGGACCGGCGTCCAGGCCCAGGTGTCGCAGGGCAATCTCATCCACGCCTTCAGCGGCGAACATCACCGGGCACTCGTAGACGGATTTCACGTCCCTTGCCGTCACCACCGCGCGCACATCCACATCGCAAAACAGCGCGATCTTCTCCTTCATGTCCTGCGGGATGAACCGCTCCGCGCGGCAGAGCAGAATGTCCGGCTGAATACCCAGGCTGCGAAGTTCTTTTACGCTGTGCTGCGTCGGCTTGGTCTTAAGCTCCTGCGCGGCCGCAATCCACGGCACCAGGGTGACGTGAACGAACATGGTGTTCTCGCGGCCCAGTTCGTGGCGCATCTGCCGGATCGCTTCCAGGAACGGCAGCGACTCGATGTCGCCCACCGTGCCGCCTATCTCCACGATCACCACGTCCACGTCGCCCGCCACCTTCTTCATGGCGGCTTTGATTTCATTGGTGACGTGCGGGATCACCTGCACCGTCTTGCCCAGATAATCCCCGCGCCGCTCGCGGGTGATGATCTGCTCATAGATGCGGCCGGATGTCAGGTTGTTGCTCTGCGTGAGGCGCGCGTGCGTGAAACGCTCGTAGTGGCCCAGGTCGAGATCGGTTTCCGCGCCGTCGTCCGTTACGAAGACTTCTCCGTGCTGGAACGGGCTCATCGTGCCCGGGTCCACGTTGAGGTATGGATCGAATTTCTGGCAGGTCACCTTCAACCCGCGGCTCTCAAGCAAGCAGCCGATCGACGCGGCGCCGATGCCTTTGCCCAGCGAGGAAACCACTCCACCGGTTACGAAGATATACTTAGCCATTCCGGCTCGCCCCCACTCTCCTGTCCTCCACGTCTACTCCTCCACCGCAAGCGGCGCGCCGGGCGCGTGCCCGGCCAGTTCGAAAAGACGCCTCACCCGTTCCAGGTCCTCTGGCGTGTCCACGCCCGTTGACTCGTATTCCGTTTCCACCACGCGAATCCGAAACCCGTTCTCCAGCGCGCGCAACTGCTCCAGCCGCTCCGCCCGCTCCAGAGGGCCAACGGGAAGTTTCGAGTAGCCCAGCAGGAACTCGCGGCGGTATACATACAGGCCCGTGTGTTTGTAATGCGCCGGGGCAGGCGCGGACCCGTCGCCGCCCCGGTGGTAGGGAATCGGGCAGCGCGAGAAGTAAATCGCGTCGCCGGCGCGGTCCGTCACCACCTTCACCACGTTCGGATCGTCCACCTCGCCCGGATCTTCGATCTTCTTCTTGAGCGTGGCCATCACCACGTCTTCGTCGTCGGTCAGAGGGAGGATGGCCGCGTCGATGGCGGCCGGGTCTATCAGCGGCTCGTCGCCCTGAATATTCACTATAATGTGCGCTTCCTCACTAGACGCCGCCTCGGCCACGCGATCCGTACCCGTCAAATGATCGCTCCGCGTCATCCTAACCCTAGCGCCGAAGGTCTGGGCTTCCGCGTACACGCGTTCGTCGTCTGTGGCAATCAGGATGTCCGTGAGGTAACGCGCCTGGGAGGCGCGGTCATAGACGTGCTCAAGCATGGTCTTGGAGCCAATTCGAGCCAGGGCTTTGCCGGGAAGACGAGTGGAGGCGAAGCGGGCAGGAATTACGCCCAGAATTTTGCGCGGCACACGCGATAATAGCACGAATAACGCCTATGCTAGACTTGGTGAAGAAAGGCTGGCACGGCCCCATGCGGCCATCCTACCGTAAGGGATTTATTACCAGCGTAGTCTGTCTTCTTGCGGCCGCAGGTGTCTGCCAGGGACAGCCTGAAGCCCCCGGTGGGGCTCAGGTTGCGATCGTCCCGCGCACCAGGCCGCCGGCGGAAACCACCCCCGCTGCGCGCGCCAATATTCGCGTGGATAGCAACCTTGTACTAATCCCCGTGACGGTTCTAGACCCCCGCAACCGCATCGTCACCGGCCTGGAACGCGAGAACTTTAAGATCACCGAAGACAAGACCGATCAGGAAATCTCCCAGTTTTCGAGCGAGGATGCGCCCATGTCCACGGGCGTTGTTTTCGATTGCAGCGGCAGCATGGGCAGCAAGCTCGAAAAATCGCGTTTGGCCGTGGCTCAGTTCTTCAAGACCGCCAACCCGGAAGATGAGTTCTTCCTGGTTCAGTTCAACGATGGGGCCAAGGTGGTGCAGCCCTTCACGGACAACGTGGAGGATATTCAGAACCGGCTGGCCTTTACGCAATCGAAGGGCAGCACTGCGCTGCTCGACGCCGTCTACCTCGCCCTGCAGCAGATGAAGAAGGCCAGAAACCCGCGCAAGGCCCTGCTCATCATCTCCGATGGCGGCGATAACAACAGCCGCTATACCGATAGCGAAATCAAGAACCTGGTGCGGGAAGCCGACGTCCAAATCTATGCCATCGGGATTTACGAGCCGGCCGGGGCCCGCAGCCGCAGTTCCGAAGAACTCGGCGGCCCGTCATTGCTCACCGAAATTGCCGAGCAGACCGGCGGGCGGCAGTATCCCGTTGAGAACGTCAATGAATTGCCGGATATCGCAGCCAAGATCGGCGCTGAATTGCGGAACCAATACGTGTTGGGGTATTCGCCCACTAACCAGCAGCGCGATGGGAAGTACCGGCGGGTGCAGGTGAAACTCATTCCCCCTCGCGGCCTGCCGCCTTTACGGGCATACTGGAGAATGGGTTATTATGCGCCGGCTGAATAGACGAGATATCCGGATCTTTGCCCTGGCAGCGGCCGCTTGCGCGGGTGTCGCTACGCTCTGCGCGCAACAGTTGCCGTCGCCCGACGATACCGGAACCGTCATCCGCACCGACGTCCGCCTGGTCGTGCTGCACACTACGGTCGTCGATAAGAGCGGGCATCTGGTCACCAACCTTCCTCAAGCGGCGTTCTCGGTTTACGAGAACAACGCGCTGCAGGAGATCCGGAAATTCCAGCACGAAGACGTTCCCGTATCGATGGGCTTGATCATCGATAACAGCGGCAGCATGCGCGACAAGCGCGCCAAGGTGGAAGCGGCCGCGCTGGCCCTGGTGAAGGATTCCAACGCCGATGACGAAGTGTTCGTCGTCAATTTCAATGACGAGGCGTTTCTCGATCTTCCCCCCGGCAAGGACTTCACCAACGACCCCAACGTGATGGAGGAGGCCCTCCGGCGCATCGATTCGCGCGGCGGCACGGCCATGCGCGACGCCATGCGCATGTCCATCGACTACCTGAAGCAGAAGGCCCATAAGGATAAGAAGGTTCTCGTAATTGTGACCGATGGAAACGATAATTCCAGCCTGGTCAGCCTGGAGAGCCTGGTGAAAAGCGCGCAGCAGAGCGAGGTTCTGATTTATTCGGTGGGCCTGCTCCAGGAGGAAGAACGCACCGAGGCCAATCGCGCCAAGCGGGCGCTTGAGGCGCTTTCGGTGGCCACCGGCGGCGAGTCGTTTTTTCCCAAAGAACTGGCTGAGGTGGACCGCATCGCTCATCAGGTGGCGCGCGATATCCGCGGCCAATACACCATCCAATACACGCCTTCCAACGCCGCCATGGATGGCGCCTACCGGCGGATCAAGGTGACAGTGAAAGGCTCGGGAAGTCCAACCGCCAGAACGCGCACCGGCTACTATGCCACGCCGGAGCAGGGCGCGCCGGCGAAGCCCGCGGCTGCTTCGTTCAAATAGATGCTTCGCGAAATCCTCTCCCTGGCCGTGCTGTCCGCCGCGGCCGCCGCCCAGGACCCCGCCCGTCCTCCCGTCGAGGATAGCGGCGCCGTCTTCCGGACCGATACCCGCCTCGTCGTTTGCCATACCACCGTCACCGATAGCGAGGGCCGCCTGGTTACCGATCTCCCCGAACGGGCCTTCACGGTGTTCGAGAACGGCGCCCAGCAGGAAATCAAACGCTTTAAGCGCGAGGATATTCCGGTTTCGATCGGCCTCATCGTTGATAACAGCGGGAGCATGGGAGACAAGCGGCCCAAAGTGGAAGCCGCCGCGCTGGCCTTGGTGAAGGATTCCAACCCGGATGACGAAGTATTCATCGTCAACTTCAACGACGAGGCCAACTTCGATTTGCCCGCCGGCAAGGCTTTCACCAGCGACATCGGCGAGATGGAAACCGCGCTCAGGCGCATCCAATCCACAGGCGGCACGGCGATGCGCGACGCCCTGCGCATGTCCATCGATCACGTCATGGCCAGGGGCCGAAAGGACAAGAAGGTGCTTGTGGCCGTGACCGACGGCAACGATAACGAAAGCCTCGTCACCCTGGCGAGCCTGATCCGCGCCGCGCAACAAACCGACGTGCTGGTCTACTGCGTTGGCTTGCTTAGCGAGGAAGTCGCGCCCGAAGCCGAAAAGGCGCGCGCGGCGCTCGCCGAGTTGGCGTCCGCCACCGGTGGCGAGGCGTTCTTCCCCAGCGACGTTTCCGAAGTGGACCGCATCGCGCATCAAGTAGCGCGCGACGTCCGCAACCAGTACACCATCGAGTACACGCCCTCCAATTTCGCCATGGACGGCGCCTATCGCAAGATCGAGGTGAAGGTGAGCGCCCCGGGCAACCTGAACGTGCGTACCCGCAAGGGCTATTACGCCACCCCCGCTCTAGGTTCCCCCACCGCCCGCCCCGCGCGCATCCTCCCCTTGCGCTAATCCCGAAACGGAGCCGTGACCGCGAGGGAGCGGCGCCTCAACCGTCCGAGGGCACGTCGTCATCCTCACACGCCGTGAACCGAATCGAGGACGAATTCAGGGAAAGCGGTCGGCGCGCAAAACACTGCGCAACGGTGCATGCGTTGTCGTTGTCTTGGGGGTGCGCAGGCGGGTTCTTGGTGGCGCTATCTGGAGTGTTCAAGAAAACAAACGGAGCGGTGGACCTGGAAGCCAACCGCCCCGCTTCGCGAGCCGCAAGCGGCCCGCGTATTCATAAGAGACCGCCCGTGCTACTTCGCCGCAGGAGCGGCTGTCGTGTCGGCGGCCTTTTTGGCGGCCTTGGGGGTCTTGGGGGTCTTCTCGGTCTTGGGCTTCTCGGCCTTCACTTTCTTGGCCTTGGTCGTCTTCGTGGCGGGCGTCGAGGTGGCCGGAGCCGGCGTCTGAGCGGCAAATACGAACGGCGTGGTGGCAACCGCCAGGGCTAGTGCAAGCAAACTCTTCTTCATTTCTCTTATCTCCCGGCGGGCCATATCCGTGGCCCGCGCATAGTTCAATCTTCGGCTGCGCCGCCCAAGAACTCGATAGCCTCCGCAGGCTAGCAACACCCCCGAATTGGGACGCTCCCCCGTTAACTTTCATTAGCCGATAATCCGGTAAACGGCGCCGTAGAGCCGGGATCAGACCCCCACGGAACCCAGTCACACGCAGTTCTTGCCTAATTTTGCAATAACTTACGCGCTGCACCCTGCTGCCTGCGGAATATACTTGGCTCAGAGGCCAGAATGCGGCGCCCCCAACCAACTTCGTTCCGCCCTAGTGGGGCCCCCCTGGCCTGCGCCAGCCCCGCTGGTCCGGCCCGCCTCGAAGAGGCGTCCAGCCTTCCCCCGCGCCCATAGTTTTGATCCTATGAGAGCGCTGCAGCGGGCTGCCGCCGGTAAACTGGCGAAGCAGCCAAATCTAGGAGGTGCTGCAGCGCTATGCGACAGTTTATCGGATGTGATCAGCACAAGGAATACTCGGTTTTCGTTGCCATGAAC
>CAIYHG010000116.1 GCA_903925975.1 uncultured Acidobacteriia bacterium
CCCTTTGAATTCAAACTCGGATTGGCTACACTCTGTCATAGCAAAGGCCGTTCTCTCTTTGGCGTTAACTGCTGTGTGGAAACTCAGTTATGCCATGAAAGACGGCCTTTTGCCATAAATTGGTGAGAAATGGCGGTTAGTCCCGATCATCAGGAACACCGCCCTGGGACGCAGTCTTGAGACATCCAAAGTACGATTCAAAACGCCAGCGCTGGTGTCGCCGCCGATCCCCCGATTCAATATCATCAACCGATCTCCGAAGAGATCCCGCCACTCGCACTGCGCTGAGAGGCTATCGCCAAGGAAGACGATTGGGCGCACCGGAGGAACCGGTAGTGCCTTGAACATACGCGCCCGGGCGACTGCGCCGTTATCAATACCTGTGTTCGGATCGTGCTGAAGATACGCTTTCAGATATAGCAGTCCACCCCGGCTATGAATTACATTCGCCAGCACGGCCAGACCGGTGAGATTTATAAGAATGGAAACCGAAAGCAGCAACCGGCCGGGGCGGCGAACTCTCACCGCTGAAGATTGCATTTGCTTTACTAAAGTGGGTATGACCACTGACCTACTATATCGGATTTCATAGCCTCATTACCTGTCGTTGAGGATGGTGCCTTAGCGCCGCCAACCGCTGGGCTTATTGGGGGGCTACCGGCGCGCTGGCGTTGGCGGGAACGAAAGCGGTGTACCGCAGGGCGGGCGCTATCGCGAGCGCGCCGTCGTAGCATCGGCACTCCGCCAATGATTGCAGTTCGGCCGCGTCCCGGTATCCTCGTATGGTTGCTTTCGGGAAATAATAGTGTAGCGTCGGGACCACATCCTGGGGAGCCAGAAGGCGTACGTTTTCCAGCCTCTCCTGCCGCGCAAAATCAATCAATCTCCAGGAGACCGGCCCCGAAGGCTCGGCTCGCGACCGCAATGGCTGAAGCCGCCAGACCGATGCGCCGATCCCGCCGGCGCAGATCAACCCCAAAAGAACATACCGGGTACGCGGCCGCAGCCGCGCCAACGCGTACGCCAGCATGATACTTGCGAACAATTCGAGCGGGGCCAGATAGATAAGCGTGTATTTCGGCGAATTTGTACTCACCCGAAGCATTGCCATTAAGGCCACGACGCCGAACGCAAACATTGGCAGCGGTGTTGTGGACGCCGGTGATCGCCGTCGGAACATAACTATCGAAATTACCATTGCAGCCGCTACCGCCAGCCATTCTACCGGGGAGGCGAGCAGGCGGAGTCTCCAGCCATCGAGAAAGGCCGTTCCACCGAACGCGGCGGATCTGGAGCTGGCCAGATACGCCATGAAGAGACACCCCTTCATTAGCGACAGCTTTAATAGCGCCGGGGGCCAAATCACCAGGAGAGCCGCGGCCCATACCGCCGTAGAGCGCACAACAAAACCAAGCCACTGACGAAGCGTCCATCCATTGAAAAGTCTTCCCCGCTCAAACCAACAGCAGGCCGCCAGCGCGGGGATCAGCCCAAGGCCGATTTCGAGTGTGCATGTTGCCGCGGCGCTGGCGACCATAGCCGCGTACCAATATCCGGTCCTGGTCGTCCGCATCCATTTTGCGGTGAGAATGGTCGCTAAAAGGGCCAGAAAGACGAACACGAGATGCGGCGCAATCGCCATGGCCGACTCTATAGCGGTGGGGCTGAACAGGTAAATGACGAAGAACAAAAGGGCCGCAATCCTTCCCTCGGAGCCCGGGATCAGCCACAGCACGCCCCCATATAGCAATAGGCAGCCGAGCGCATGAAAAACTAATCCGGCCTTGCGCGTACCCTGCTCATCCGAATTATGAAAGGGAGCTGCCGCATGCAATGCGGCGTAATATACCGGGCCGTGATAATGCCGGTAGAACAGCACGTCGTTGCGTTCCCTGATATAGGCTGAGAGGCTCGCTCCGGAGATTTGGTGCTTCGCCGCCTTCCAGCCGAGGCGCGAGAACTCGGGTATGCCCATAGTGCCCAAATCCATATAATTCGTCGCAAATCCCGAGGCGGCGGCCCACATGTAATCGGATTCGTCATAGTTATAGGGCGCCGAATCAATGACCGGGGGGGCAAATGCCGCGAACAAAGCGAGCGTGACTACCAGCGCTACGCCGTCGATAAGCCAGGCTGCTCGACGTACTATGGCGTGCGTCATACGGCGTTGTCGGGACAGGTCCAACGCACTAAGGTCGCGCCCCAGGAGTAGCCGACTCCAAATCCGACCAACATTACAAGCGCGCCCTCCCGAAGACTTCTCTCCTCTGCGGCATGCTTCAGGGCGATCGGGATGCTGGATGAGACGGTGTTCCCGCAGTCCCGGAGCGCAAGACAGAACTTCTCGGGGGGGATGCCGAGGCGCTTGCGCAGGTGTTCCAGCATGGTCATGTTTGCCTGGTGAAAAACAAACAAATCAATATCCGACAGTGCGAGGCCCGCCTTGCCAAGCAGATCCATGACGCTTTGGGGCACAGCGTCGAGAGTGAACAGGAAGATCGCCGCCCCGTCCATGTATAGATTATCTTGCGAGCGAACATTCCCGGCGGCATCTTCAACTGCAACGGCAGTATCGTGTGTCCGCAACCTACGCATCCCGCCTGCGGGCACCATCAGGTTTGGCCCCCCGCTGCCATCCGTGCCATAAACAAAGGGGCCGATGACCGGGCGTGGGAGTTCCTTGCCTGATAGCAGCGTCGCACTGGCGCCGTCGCCGAATATTGTTCTGACACTGCGATCCAGCGGGTGCAGAAACTTGCTGTAAGTCTCCGCAGTGAGCAAGAGAACGCGCGATGCTTGCCCGGAGGTGACCAAGCCTTGCGCCAACCCCAGGCCGTAAATATAGCCTGAGCAGCCAAGGTTGAAGTCCAGTGCGCCGGCGTTCCGGGGAATTCCCAGGCGGTCTTGGATCAGGCAGGCCGTCGTCGGTAAAAAATAATCCGGGCTTTGGGTGCACAAGAGGATATAGTCGATGTCCTCAGGCGCGCAGATGCAGGTATCGAATAGTTTCCTCGCGGCGCATACGGCCATATCGGAGGAGCACTCTGCCGGCCCCGCAATATGCCGCAAATGGATACCCGTTTTGACATCGATCTTCTCAACCGACCACTCTGGGTATGCGGCTGACAATTCTTCGGTCGACAGGGTCTTCTCTGGCAGGTAATACTCAATTCCCGCGATCACTGCTTGCATAAGTTGTCCTCTCCCCGCTGACCCTCCGCGTTACGGGCCTGCAATCTATTGAGCGGAGTAGCCGCCGTCCACCACGAGCGTCGATCCAGTGATCCAACGGCCGGTCTTCGCCAAGAGAAAAGCGATAGCGTTTGCCACGTCGGACGGAGCCCCTATCCCGAGGGGGTGAGCTTTTTCCAAAGCTTCAAACTGTTCCGCAGGCAAAAGCTCGCGATATTCCGCTAGCATTTCCGTTTCTACATATCCCGGCGCGACGCAGTTTATCCTGATCCGATGAGGTGCGAAATCTATTGCCAGGGATTTCATGAGCCCGATGAGAGCCGCCTTTGACGCGGCATACACCGGCGTCGAAGACCGCCCGACAATGCCGACAATCGACGATAGAAGGACTACGCTACTATCCATGGCGTGGCAATCCCGTTGGCTGAAGCCCTTCATGAGCATAATCGCGCTCAGTAGATTGACCCTCAGCAACTGCTCGGCTTTATCTTGCGTCACGAACTTAATGGGAAGAGTAGTCTGGACTCCCGCTGAATGAACGAGCCCGGCAAGAGGGCCCGTTTCTAATGTCAATCGCTTCAGCCAGCCGGGGATCTCGTCGGTGCGCCCCAGGTCGAAGGGCGCTATTTTATGCCCTACGCCGGACAGGATGGAGGCCGTACGTTCCAGGCGCTCTGCGTCTCTTCCCGTTAGAACCACCTTCGCCTGCAAGGCGCTGAGAAAGATCGCTGTCTCGCGGCCTATTCCGCTCGATGCCCCTGTGACGAGCACCGTCGAGCCCGAGAGGTCCATCGGGTTAATAGGCAATGCGGCTCTAACTCCCAGAATTCCTAAAACCAGCCAGTTCCAGCAGATCGTTCACATAGGTACACGCGGCGATGTCGCGCGGGCGTATTCGCGTACGGTCGTTTGTGTCCGCAAGCGCCATATACCCGATCATGGCCATGGAATTCCACTCAGCCAAATCCTTGAGCTGCTCCTGCCCGTTTAGTGTGCCCGGCGAGAGTTCTAACATTTCATCCATTTGCAACAGGAATTCTTCACGCGTCATTTGTCACCTGCTTCGGAACGGAGGCCTAGTTTAATCCCCTTTTATAGCACACCGGAGCGCCCGTTTTTGCCGGGCTGTGTGCTGTAATGGGGGAACCAGCATGAACGGCAATGAGTTCTTGCGTAAGCTGAAGGCAGGGGAGGGTAAAGGGTACCGCCTCTTAGGGTCCATGCTGCGGTTTATCGCGCGGCCCACCGGCCCCAGCGCGCCCGCTTTCTTAAAGCCTCCGCTCCGTTTTCTTTACGAAGTGCATTTTGGAATAATCGTTTTCGCCCGGTGGTTTGTAATGACGTGGTTTCATAATCCGCTTTTTCAAGCCCGTTGCGCATCGTTCGGGAAGAACGTCGTCATTGATGGGCTGCCATTCGTAAGTGGGGGTGCGGAGATCCACATTGGAAGCAACGTGTACCTCGGGGGGAAGATACAAATTTTTTCAGGGAGTACCAGCGAGCGTCCCCAGTTGATTGTGAAAGACCACGCGCAAATTAACTGGAACGTGGTGTTCACAATTTCGCGCGAAGTCATCATTGAGGAGTATGCTCGCGTGTCTTATGACTGCCGCATTTCCGATACTGACGGCTATCCACCGCGAGCGGACTTGAGAGCCTTGAACGCCCCGGCGGACCCACGGGAAGATCGCCCAGTCAGAATTTGTCAACACGCATGGATCGGGAACGGCAGCTACATCATGAAAGGCGTCACCATCGGCGAGGGAGCCGTGGTCGGCGCCAACAGCGTAGTGACTTCTGATATCCCCCCGTATTGCCTGGCAATGGGGAATCCAGCTGAGGTATTCTTTCAGAATTTCGGGCGGCCTGCGTCGTAGGGGGCCCTAGGCTGACTAGGCGGCGCGGGGCCCTTGGCGGAATCACAACGAGTCTCCGCCGTTACCCCGCGAATCTGCGCCCACCGCGGCCATGCCCTTCTCGTCGAGCGGTTTTCGGAGTGTTGCGATCATCACCGGCCTGAGGGTTTCGAGCATCGGCGAGGTAATCAGCCGGATGCAGACAAGCTCGAATGCTGCGAGGGGGCCCAATGCGGCTGTAAGCGCGCCAGCCTCCTCAAATCGAACCTCTTCAACGCGAAAGCCGGCGCCGGAGCCCAGTTCTGCGACCCGGCCGCGCGTATTGATTCTGTATCTTGTCGGGTATACGTCCTGTTCGTCCCGGCCTTCAAAAGCCCTGACAATCCATTTCAGCACCGGGTCAGGCAGTTTCGACGCCAGAAACACCAGCGGGCTGGCCACATTCGGAGTATGAAAAAGGAACACGCCGCCCGGACTGAGAACCCGGTTTGCTTCCGCCAGCGTTTCCTCCGGATTCGCCACATGTTCCATCACCATGTTCGCCGTCACCAGGTCGAAAGATCTCGGGGCAAACGGCAGATGCGCCGCATCGGCAAGAATCTTATCCCTCATCAGGGCGTGCCGCCGAATACTCTCCAGGTCGCCGTCAACGCCGGCCAGTCTGGGCAGGGCCGAGAGGAGTTCGGGGTCCGGCGTCCCGATCCAGTCCGGCAGAAACTGATGCCCGCACCCCAGGTCCAGCCAGCGGGGCCGGTTGGCGAGTTGTTTCAAAAGAACATCCCGGTATATATATTGGGAGTTCGCAAGGCCGGGGGCGATCCACTTTTGCAGCTTCCAGTACGTGCGGCCGATCTTCATACCGAAGCCCCCCGGAGCCTCGTGCCAGCCCGCGGAGGGGCTAGGTTCTTGAGTGCTTGAGGATAGAGCGTGGCGGGGGCCTGTTCTGCTTCCCTCGCTTCGCGGTCATCCATTTCTCGGCGAGCGGTTGTAAACAATGCAACAGCCAGGCCGCCCATCGCAGGCAGATAAAACATGTATGCCAAGCTGAGAAATGCGCTCGATACCACGTAGCCGAGCATCGCTAACATCGCGCAAAATGCCCCGTTTCGAATATCGATATGCAGTTTCAGGCGGCGCGCCCGCCGGTAAGTCGAACCAAACAAAGAAAAACTTGAGATGATCCCGCCAAGGTACAGGATCAGCGCCGGCACGCCGCACTCGCTCGAGATTTCCGTGAACGTGTTGTGCGGTACGCGCCAGCTCTTTATAAGTTCTCCTTCGAAATTGGAGAACTGCGCCGGGCCGACGCCGAACACGGGGTGGCTCAGCGTATCCATTAAACTCCGCCTCAGGAGGATTTGGCGCAATTGCATGGATTCCGCCGCCTCGATGACCGTATCCGGAGCATCCGTCGAAAACGAAAAGATCCTCATCCAGATCTGCATCGGCACCACGCTCACAAGAATGGCGATGACCACCGGAGCGCCCACCAACAGGACCACGCGCCAGCGCCCCGGCGCCCAAAGCAGGACAAACAGAATCGAGGCCGCTAGCGCCAGGGAGGCGCCTCTCGACCCCGACATGAGAACCATGTAGTAACCAGTGCCCACGCCCGCCAGCGCCAAGATCCGGAGCAGCGTAACCTTCGATGTGAGAGCCACCCAAAGCAGAAACGGCAAAACAATTAACAGGTGTGCCGCGAAATCGTTGGCGTTCCCCATCGTCCCCAATTCGAGGCTGAGCCGCGTACTGTTGCCTGTTTCTTTTCGCATGAGCCAACCCGATGCCAGGCAGACCATGGCGCCGAATGCGATCACATGCAGAATTCTTCGGCACTCGCGCCAGGTCACGGCCAATCCCCCCAGGACGAAGAGCATGGGGAACTCGACCTTCAGGAATCCAAGCACCGTGTCGAGCGAACCGCCCTTCCATGTACTGAACGGGATTGCGGCAATCAGCCACAACGCGTAACCGGTCCAGAACCATGGCGGACGGCCCCGGAACGCCTGTTGGATGCCTCCGGCAAGTATTATGCCAAGCAGTGAAGGGATTCCGAACAAGTACATTATGTAAAACGAGCTATGTGCCACGTAAAGCAGTAGAAACGGAAGCATCCCGAACCGGACAAAAATCAACCCCAATGCGAAGACGAAGGTGATCCGCCGGAGCGGGTTGGTGTCGGATGAGTCGGTGGGCGTAATGGGGCGGGCGACGGCGGGCATTACTGGATACGTGAGCTTGGCTGCGCCTGCGGGCAATAGAACCTCGGAAACTCACGATAACATACTGTCAAAAGTCCCCAAGGCTCCGCTCCGCGCCTCGCTTTAGATGCGGCGGTCTGTTACTCTGGCACTGCCGGAGTGCGCGGCCAAGGGGAGTATCGGGACGAATGGGAGAGGATCGAGCGGAGGTCATTTTTCTGGCTTACCACTTTCCGCCGGATCCCTCCATTGGCGGCGCCAGACCTTGGCGTTTCTACAAATATCTGACTCGCGCCGGACGCCGGTGCCATGTGATCACGGCCGCGCCGCAGGGCGCCTCCGCCCCTCCCGATGTCCACTTTGTTGCGGATGAAACCGCTGCCTTCTGGGCCGCCACCCAAAAGAGGAGACTGCCGCTCAAGGCCCAGATCGAACGCATCGTTCGCAAGATGGTTCTCCCCGATACCGGGATGGCGTGGGCGCTAGATGCCGCCAAGCACTGCAGACGGATCATACGGCAAAACCCGGGGCGCAAATTTGTGGTTCTTTCCACCTACCCCCCGGCGGGGGCGCTGCTGGCCGGCCTTCTGGTCTCAACCTTGGAGAAGATCCCCTGGATATCGGACTTTCGCGATCCCCTTAGCAATCTCGACCCCGTGCGCTTTCCTTTGGGCACCCCCGTTTTTTCGGGTTTGCGGGCGGCCACTGCCCGCTTGGCATCGGCCATTGTCGTCAACACCAAGCCGCTTGGGGAACAGTGGGCCGAATCGTTCCCGCGGTACGCTTCGAAAGTGGACGTTATCTGGAACGGGTTCGATCCTGAAGAACGCCTCTCCGCGCGGCCGATTCCTCCCCGGCCCTACCGGCTGCTTGTCCACGCCGGAGTTCTGTATGCCGGCCGCAATCCGAATCTCATCCTGGAGTCCATGGAGAGACTGCGCGCCAGTTGCCCGGAGGCCGGCGGCCTGCGCATTCTGCTGGTCGGGTATACAGGCTACGACTCAGGCATAGACCCGGAAATCTGCAACCGGGGCGTCCAAGCGAACTGGCTAGACCTGAGGCCCTTTCATATTCCGCGCGAGGAAGCGCGCCAAATCAGCGAAGAAGCGGATTTCTTGCTCTTACTCCAGCCGCAAAGCCGCACCCAGGTCCCAGGTAAACTTTTCGAATACCTAAGTATCGGCAGGCCGATTGCCGCCGTGGTCCCGCGGTCCTCGGCTACCGAATATATCCTGGCCAGTGCCGGCGTGCCTCACGTGTGCATTTATCCTGATGACGACCCTGCGGTCCGCGACCGTAAGCTGCTCGAATTCTTTAGTCTCCCCACCGCTCCGGTCCGTTGTACCGAGTGGTTTGAAAGCAATTTCGACGCACGTGGTCAGGCGGCGCAACTCGATACCCTCATCGATGACTTAAATCGTCAATAAAGAAGGTATTATAGGCTCTTCATAGGCCTGTTCCAGACGGGGCGAAACCGGGGTTGCGAAGAATCTTGCCGATAAGGGGGATTGCGTTCGATGTGGATGGAACGCTCTACGGCCAAGCGGCCGTGCGGCGGTATATGGCTTTGCGCCTGGCGCAATTCACCGCCTTCCATCCGCGTCAAGGGATGGATGTAATGCGAGCCATACGGGCTTACAGAAACGCCCAGGAGGAGATCCGCAAATCACCGGACGGCAATCTCGCCTCCCGGCAACTCGAACTCGCTGCTGCGAGCGCCGGGCGGTCGAAGGACCAGGTTGCCGCCATCGTCCGGCGCTGGATGGAAGAAGCCCCGCTCGACGCGGTGCGTCGCGCCCGATTTCCCGGCGTGGCGGAGTTTTGCGAGTGGGCGCGGTCGGCCGGAATCCGCTTGGCTGCCGTTTCCGATTATCCGGCCCGGCAGAAGTTGAGCGCGCTGGGGTTAGCGCCGTATATCGAGGTGGTTGTGACAGCTCAGGACTCTGCCATCAATAGCTTTAAGCCTGATCCGGCAGGTCTGCGCCAGGCGCTGGCACTGATGGGCATCGGGCCGCACGAAGCAATTTTTGTGGGGGATCGTTTGGACGTAGACATCGCTGCCGCAGCCGCCGCCGGGGTTGAGGGAGTGTTGCTGGGGCGCGGTTCCAAAGCTCCCGCCAACGTGACTTCACTGCCCGGCTGGCCCGCGTTGCGCGCGTGGGTCGCCGCGCGGATCTGAAAGGGGAATGCTCCTATGCAACCCACTCTAGCCAGAAGCAAGCCGTCGTGGATTTCGTATCTGAAAATTGCGCGGTTCGATCATTGGGTGAAGAACGTCTTTGTTCTGCCCGGCATTCTGATCGGCGTTGCCGCGTCCGGCGAGGTCGATCTCTCTTTGGCGCTACGCACGCTCCTTGGCTTAGTCGCTGTCGGCCTGGTTGCTTCCAGCAATTACATCGTCAATGAGATCATGGACGCACCGTTTGACCGGCATCATCCCATTAAGCGGATGCGGCCGATTCCGGCGGGGCTGGTTTCCGTGCGCGTCGCCTATTGCGAGTGGATCGCCTTCATGCTTGCCGGCATGGCGGTTGCGTGGCAGATTTCCGTACCATTTACGCTCAGTGTGGCCGCGCTTTGGCTGATGGGCATCGTTTACAATATCCAGCCCTTGCGTACCAAGGATGTGCCTTACCTGGATGTGATCAGCGAGGCGGTGAACAACCCATTGCGCATGCTGGCGGGGTGGTACATCACGCGGGCTCCCAGTATGCCCCCCGGCTCTCTGTTGGTCTGCTACTGGATGATCGGCGCCTACTTCATGGGCATCAAACGCTTCGCCGAATACAGGGAGATTGGCAACCCCAAAGTCAGCGCGGCCTACCGGCGTTCGTTTGCGTACTACGACGAATCTAAGCTGCTGGTCTCGGTGATGTTTTACGCCGCCTTCGCCATGCTGACCTTCGGCGCGTTTCTGATTCGCTACCGGATGGAACTGGTGCTCAGTTTCCCGCTGGTGGCGCTGGTCATGGCTGTGTATCTAAAACTGGCGTTTGAGCCCAATAGCGCCGTGCAGAACCCGGAACATTTGTATCATGAGGGGCGCCTCCTGATCCCGGTGACGCTTTGCGCCGTCGTTCTTGTGACGCTTCTTTTCGTCGATATCCCGGTTTTGCATCAGATATTTTCCACGCGGTTTTCGGGGGTCAGCCCCTCGCAGCCGTAACGCGTGTCGTTTCCGGCGCCGCCAGCTGCGGAATTAGCGGTCTAGGCTCTTCAAGGAGAATTTGAAATGGATTTTGAGAGTGTAGCGGTCATCGGCTTGGGCTACATCGGGTTACCGACAGCGGCCATCCTGGCGACTCACGGTGTTCAGGTTCTGGGCGTGGACGTGAATGCCGAGGTTGTGGAAACCGTCAACCAGGGCCGCATCCATATTGTCGAGCCGGAGCTTGAAGCTGTAGTCAGCGGCGTGACTTCGTCAGGGCGCCTCCGCGCCGTGTGTCAGCCGGAGCCCGCCGCCGCGTTCATCATCGCCGTGCCCACGCCGTTTACGGATGGTCACGCTCCCGACGTCTCATATATTGAAAAGGCGGCGCAATCTATCGCGCCGCACCTGCGGAGCGGCGTGCTCGTGATTCTGGAATCCACTTCCCCTGTCGGGACCACCGAAAGGCTGTCCCGCTGGCTGGCGGAGGCGCGCCCCGACCTGCATTTCCCCCACCAGTTCGGTGAAGCGGCGGACGTGAACGTCGTGTATTGTCCGGAGCGAGTTCTGCCGGGCCACATTCTGCACGAATTGGTTTATAACGATCGCATCATCGGCGGGATTACCCCGCGCTGCGCCCAGCGCGCCGCGTCGCTATATGGCGCGTTTCTGAAGGGGCAATCCTTCCTGACTAATTCGCGGACCGCGGAAATGGCCAAGTTAAGCGAAAATGCCTTCCGCGACGTAAACATCGCGTTAGCCAACGAACTGGCGGAAATCGCCGATAGCTTCGATATCAATCCGTGGGAAGTCATAGATCTGGCCAATCGCCATCCACGCGTAAATATTCTACAGCCGGGCCCCGGCGTGGGCGGCCATTGTATTGCCGTGGACCCCTGGTTTCTGGTTCACGGTGCGCCTGCGCAAGCCCGCATAATCCGCGTCGCCCGCGAAATCAACGATGCCAAACCGCGGCAAGTCGTAAGTAAGGTAAAACAGCATAGCGCGCGGTTCACGGCGCCGGTCATTGCCTGTCTCGGGCTGGCTTATAAAGCCGATATCGACGATCTACGCGAGAGCCCGGCCGTGGAGATTGTCCGCGAACTGGCTGCGGAGCGCGCGGGAACGTTGCTTGTGGTCGAGCCGCATGTCAAGGAACTTCCCTTCGCGCTGCAAGACCTGTCCGATGTGAAGCTCGTCGATTTAGGCGAAGCTTGCGCCAAGGCCGATATCATCCTTCTCCTGGTGAACCACCGCCAGTTCAAGGCTGTGGACCGCCGTTTGTTAATGGAAAAGATCGTAATCGACACCCGTGGCGTTTGGCGGTAGCCCCGCTATGCGGTTTCTACACCAACTCCGGCGAGTTCTTGTCGGCTTCTGCGCGGCATTAGGGGCTCTTGTCCTACTGGTCACGTTTACGCCGTTCACGTCGTGGTATGGTCTGCGTCTCGCGGGGGAATGGCACGACCCGGACGGCGACATCCTGATTGTTCTGGGCGGGGGCGATTATTCCGACGGGATACCCGCCGAGAGCAGCATCTTCCGCTCCGTATCGACGCTGCGCGCTTATCAGGCGGGACATTTTCGAAAGATTGTCCTCGTCGGGGCAATCGTGGGCTCGGAAATGCGCGAGCTGTTGGCCAGCCGCGGCGTGCCGCGCGATGTTCTCGATGTTGAGAATGCTTCCCGGTCAACGCGCGAGAATGCTTTGTTCACGGCTCGTCAGTTGGCCGGGGAAAGCGGCTCTAAGGTGCTGCTCACTAGCGATTTCCATATGTTCCGTGCCGCACTGGCCTTTCGCCGGGCAGGTTTGGCGGTCCGGACGCGGCCGGTCCCCGATGCCACCAAACGAGCCGTGCGTTTTTGGCGCCGCTGGCCTGCCTTCGAAGATGAAGCAGTCGAAACCGTAAAGATTGCCTACTACTATTTTCGCGGGTGGATCTAGGCGCCGGCGATTTTCCCGTGGTTTTGAGATTCCGGGGCGATGCGAGTTGGGCGCCAAAGCCGCCCGGCCGGGATGACGAAGACAACCATGGAGACCAGGGCCGACGCATTCATCGCGAGAAAACTCCTCGCCGGCGAAGTGATCCGCTTGAGCTTGGTATTTTTTGGAACCAGATAATCGCCGAGGGCTAGCGCGAGCAACGCTAATGTATTGGTCCGGTCGGGGTGGACAGCCGAATTGGGATAAGTGAAGTCATTGAATCACGCCGCCTGAGCGAGGTCAAGAGAAAAGTCGCGCCGGGCCTGGGCTGGGGTGCGGTACCCCAGTCGGCCCAGGATCCAGTGCTCGTTGTAACGCAGCCGGAAGTCCAGGAGAGCCTCCCGCAACTCGGCCAAATCACGAAAGTGGCGAACCCACAATAACTGCTCTTTGAGGGTCCGGAAGAATCGCTCAATGCACCCGTTGCCTTCCGGTTGACGGACAAACGCCGGCGACGCCTCCAGGCCGACGAAGCGGATCTCGTTCTGGAAGTCGTCGCTCATGTACACGCTGCCGTGGTCGTGACGTAGCCGCACCCCGGCGGCAGCGCCCGCACAAAAGGAGCCGAACTGTTCTCGTACCGCCTGCCGGATCGGCTCCAAGGCCTCGAATCGGTGGGCTCGCTTCACGACATGAATGCCGATACAGTCGGCGGTGCAGTGATCGATTGCCGCGAAAATCGTGACCTGACCGTCCTGTTCGGTCACGGTAGCTGTCCCATCCGTTCCCCACAACTGATTCGGAGCCTCCGCTACGATGCTGCCTTCGTGCGGATTGCCCGGCCGAGCGACTGGCTGCCGGCTCGGCGAGAGCAACTGGTGCTCGCGCATCACCCGTAAGACTCGATCCTTCCAAGCCCGCACATTTTTGTGCCGCAGGCGGGCCCAGACTTTCCGGTAGCCCTCGCCATGAAAGACGCTTTCCTCGATGACTTGCCGAATCTCCTCCACCAGGTCGGCGTCGGACAGACGGTGCGGACCACGCTGGCGGGGAGGCCGCGGCGCCCGCTGGCGCCGGCGGGCGGCGTAATAGCTGGATCGCGCCAAGCCCCAGATCTCGATTACACGAGCCACTCCGTAAGGCTTCTTGCTGGAAGGCGAAAGGGTCTGGCTCACGGCTTCGACTTCCAGAATGCCAAAGGGCGGTTGCCCTCCAGCCGGGTGATTTTCTCCCGCAACAACTCGTTCTCCACGCTGATGTTGGCGACGACAGACTTCAGCCGCCTCTTCTCTTCGTCCTCCGGTTCGGTCTCGCGGGTCTTCAAGCAAGCCTCGCCACCGGCCAGGAAGCGATCCCGCCATTCGGTCAGGGTGGCGATAGTCACCCGGTGCTTCCGGGAAGTGGACTCCAGATCGGCACCGCGCAGGAGTTCCAGGATAACGGACAGTTTGCGCTTCGATGACCAGCGCCCGGCGCCGCCGGCGGCCAACGATTCTGGAGCCTGCTCAGTCGCCCTCCGGGCTCCCTCCGCGGCCCCAGAATCGTGTTTCTTCGTTGTGGACATAGGGTCTCTCTTTCATGAGTTTCCCCCAATCCACTGTCCATTTAAATTCCAGACCGGCCCACATTAAAGTCGCCGCCCGACGACGTTGTCATTTCCGTAGCTGCATTTGTGCCCGTATTGATGACTCTTACGGGCGCGTTGGGGACCACCGCGTTGGAGGGGTCCGTTACTAAGCCAGTGATGTTGCCACGTTCTGACTGTGCGAAACAGAGCGTTGCAACCAGCAAAGCCGTCACAAATATTAGCTTGATCTTCATTATCTAACCCCAAAACATTCCCGAATGTCTTCGTTTGACTGGCAGAGCCAGCGCGAAATAATACTCCGATGTCTGTTGTCATACATCATATGCTGTGTTGAGAGCTATTGCAAGAAAAAAATGGGTCGAGTTCATTCGCCCGTGTAAGTGGCGGCTGTTGAGCCGTCGGTGCCGTCGCGGGAATTGAAACCCGTCTCCGGCGAACGCTACCCTGAGAGAAAAATCGGCTCCAGTGAATGGCTAGCACTGGAGCCAACTGTTGAGGAGGGGTCGATCTCTTATGTCTGTTATCTGTCATCTTATGAGACGAAAGAGTTGCTGTCAAACGAATTCTCGGGCCGCGAAAGCCCGAGGGCTTTCGCTCAAGGACGGGGTGGCGGAATTACCCCCGATGTCCTCGACGCTTCTCTTTCTAGCAGTCTGCAGCGCCCCAAACATCTGAGCTAACTTCCTAGGTGGGGCGGTGTGCAGGCTCTGGCCGGGCAAGGATCAGAAAAACGGCTCCAGGTCCCGCCGTGGACCTGGAGCCAACTTCTTGGAAATAGGTTCGCTGAGGTAATCCGCTCAGTTATCAGTCATCGTCTATCAATGACGGGCTATTGTCAAGCGCTGCACCTGTGAATGGCCACTTGCCACCAATTTATTGAGCGAACAGCGCCACCTTGCCGTAAAACCCCGCCTGTGTTGGCGGCCGCGGAGTCCGTAAAGCAGGGGTGTGCTAGTGTAGTGCTTCATAAATAGTAGCGATAGTGTAACGTGGCGCGTCTATACAATTAGAGGTGCTCCGATGCGCGTTGCGCGGCCGGTCGTTCTTAATTCCGAACAGATCCACCAGTTGAAGCAGTGGGCGCGTGCGCG
>CAIYHG010000117.1 GCA_903925975.1 uncultured Acidobacteriia bacterium
AGATGGAGGCTCAATGTTGTTAGCTTTTCTGATTTCAATGTCCATTTCAGCCACTCGCCAGAACACTCCGCCTCCCGACCTGGCGTCCAGAGCTGAAATCGAAAAAGTCGCGCAAATTATCAGCCGGACCAAGACCGTTTCCACAACCTACGCTGTATATTTTTGGAACCACGGTAGGTCACCGAGCTTGGCCTCAGCTGATGAATGGTCGGCGGAATTTCATTCCGGTTCCTTACATCGTGTTGAGACACCACGAGATCGTGTTGTAGCAAACTGCGCGGAGGGCACCGGTGCATATTTGAACTTAGCTTCTGGGCTCGTATCCAAGGGGCCGGGAGTGGCAGCCGCTGCATGCGGCATCAACACCAATCGCCAATTCATTGCAGTTAAATGGATGGGAAGGGTCCAGTCGTTTTCGATTCCCGCCGATCGAATACAGCTGACCGATAGCTCCAACATTAGGACATATGATGTTTCAGATGATGGCGTGATATTGGCATCTGTTTACGCGCTACGTGATCCGCAGAAATCTACAGAGTTAGAGACATTTGCGGTATCGCTTTCCGCTGTTCTCCCCGATAAAAGTATGTTCGATGAAGCGTCATTGCAGAAAAGCTTCGTCCCGGAGCAATTCAAGAAACCGCCTTTGCCCAACAAGTGATCAGCGCAGGCCGTCCGCAACTCATATGACCATTTTTTGCTTGTCGTCGCTGGAACGCAGCCAATTTGCTTTCCACCCCGGTCCGGCCGCCGAGCTGCCTCAAGCATTATGGCGCCCGCCCGCTCCGTAACCCCGGAGCAGGCGGGCACCGTTTCGATCAGAAGGACGCGGTGATCGAGAAGACCGCGCGGCCGCTGGCGATCGAGGCGCCGTCTTTCACGCGGCTGAAGTTAGGCTGCAGGTAGGCCGATTCTTTCTTGGTGATATCGGTGCCGACGAACGCCGCGCCGACCGTGAGGTGCGGCAGCACCGCCACGTCCACGCCGACCAGATAATCGAGATATTTGCCGGTGGGCGTCACGCTGGTGCCGTTGGGTCCGAGGCCGGGGTTGCCCCAGCTATAGCCGAGATGCGCCTTGGCGGTGACGGGCGTGCCGGGGATGCCCATCGCGGCGTCACCCCAGACATAGGTATTATCCTGGCTCTGGCCGCGGCTGTAGGGCGTGTTCGAGAAGTTGCCGAGCGCGCGCTGCTTGGGCGCATAGGCGACGCCGGCGAGCAGGCTAACCGGGCCCATGGTGGTCGAAAGCTTGACATAGGGCTCGCCGAAATCGGTGGTGTCCGCGCCCGAGGGGTACATATACCAGGTGAGGCCGACATCGACCGTCCAGGGGCCGAAGCTGCGCTTGTAGCCGCCGATCAGATCGAGCTCCATGTTCGCGCCGCCGAACTGGCCCCAGCCGGCGAGGTTCGATCCCCATGTGCCGACATAAAGGCCGCTTTCGTGGGTAACGGTGAGGCCACCCTGCACGGCCATGCCGCGATCGCTCTGCGAAACGCCCCGGAAACGGTAGTCCGAAACGAGACCCGCCGCGCCGGAAACGGTGAAAGCCTTGGGCACCTCTTGCGCCAGGGCCGGGGCGGCGGCCGCAGCGCTGGCGGCCAGGAACAGGATCATAGTCTTCATAGGAACCCTCGTGATGGTGAGCGTTCCCCTGCGGCCGATCCGCCGCGCCTCTCTCCACGGGGACGGGAGGGGTGGAGGGGCGCGGTCGAACCGGTGGCTTGCTTGTGGCCGGCGAAGG
>CAIYHG010000118.1 GCA_903925975.1 uncultured Acidobacteriia bacterium
GCCACAATATTTCTTGGTCGCCGCCCCACGCGATTCAAATCGTTTTCTATAGAAACACGCCTTAAGACATGGCCTTTCAACACCGTACAAGCATTCCCACAGATGCTAACCGGACAGCTGTGAGCCAGTCCCTATTTTGCGGCCCGTGCCGATACGAGGTGGTATTTGCGCCGCAGCCCACTATTTAGCTATCGCTCCCCCATCAGGTGCAGGGCGATGTTGCGGCGGTGCGGGCCGGACCTGTGCTCGAACAGGTAGATGCCCTGCCACGCGCCCAAAGCCATGCGGCCGTCCAGGATGGGGATGGAGGCCTGCACGCCAGTGAGGGCGGAGCGGATGTGCGCGGGCATGTCATCCGGTCCCTCGATGGAATGGCGGTACAAGGAGGCGTCTTCGGGCGCGAGGCGATCGAAGACGCGCTTCAGATCCGCCACAACGTCCGGGTCCGCGTTCTCCTGAATCAGCAATGAGGCGGAGGTGTGTTGGACGAAGACGGTCAGAAGACCCGAGCGTACTTCACTCGCTGCTACCCACGCGGCAATCTGGCCGGTAATTTCGTACAGACCCTTGCCCCGCGTGGAGGTTTCGAACCGGTTCGTCAGGTTCACCATCTTGCGTACATGGTCGCACGGCGAGGCGCTTCACTCGGGAGTGGAGAACGCCCGATCGAGCGCATTGAGATGCTCGCGAACCTCGGCGCCGTCGAGGGGGCGCTCCGCAAGTGCCGCTTCCAATGCGCGCGCCATATGCGAGATAGCCGGGCGGCCGAGCAATCCGGCGGCGCCGGCCCAATTGTGAGCCGCTTTGGCCGCTTCGGCGGCGGGGAAGCGGCCGTCCAGCCCCGCCAAAAAGCGCCGGGTCTGTTCCGCCCCCTCAGAGAGGAATCTGGCTCTGAGGGATTGCAACTCATCGGCCGGAATGCCGGCAGACGGGCTTTCACCCGCGGCCGCATCGCCGCCTCCTGGTTTCAGAAAGCCGCGCAGGACGGTACCGAGCGTGCGGGTATCGATCGGCTTGGTGATAAAGGCGTCGCAGCCCGCCTCCTTGGCCTGCAGTTCGTCAGCGGGTGTGGCATAGGCCGTTACGGCGATTACCGCGACGCCTCGCAGATTCGGATCGGCCTTGACGCGGCGGGTGAACTCGAGCCCGTCGATTCCCGGCAACTGAATATCCGTCAGAATGGCGCCCGGCCGCCGTTCCGAGAGCAGGCGCAACGCCTCTTCGGCGCTTTGAGCCGTCAGTACTTCATAGCCCTCGTTGAGGAGGAGAATCCGCGTCAGCTTCAAGTTGACGGGATTGTCGTCGATAACTAGGATGAATTCGCCTGACACCGTACCCGGTATTCTAACCCGAGGCGCTAAACGGAATCCGCGAATGGATCGAGCGGCAACACGGCGGAGAATACGCTGCCCTGTCCCGGCACGCTCCGCACGGCCACTTCTCCGCCTTGAGCCTCGACAATCCGGCGCGTGAGGGCTAGCCCGAGCCCCGTCCCCTGTTCGGCTTTCCGGTTGCTGGCGAGCTGCTGAAATTCGCTGAAGAGCTGCGGGATTTCCTCTGGCGCTATCCCCACGCCGGTGTCTTCCACATCCACTCGGAACCTGGCGTCATTTTCACGCGCCACGCGCACGATCACGCTGCCACCCTCATGCGTGAACTTGACGGCATTCGAGAGGTAGTTATAGAGAATCTGCTTGAACCGCGAAGGATCCGTTACGGCCGTGAATCCGGGGGGCCCTTCCACCGATAGCCGTATCCGCTTCTTATCCGCGAGCGGCCAAATGACGGCGCGCACTTCGTCCACTAACGCTTCGATATCGCAGCGCTCCGGGCGGAATTCCATCTTCCCGGCCTCTACCTTGGAAAGGTCGAGAATCTCGTTAATGAGCGCCAGAAGATGGCGGGCGCTCATCAGAATATCGCCCAGACACTCGCGCTGTTCCTCGGTGGTTTCCCCCACCCGGCCGTCGTGGAGCAATTCGGAAAACCCGATGATTCCATTCAACGGCGTTCGCAACTCATGGGAGACGCCGGCCAGAAAGCGGCTCTTGGCGGCGGTGGCGGCGCGCGCCGCTTCCAGGGCCTGGGCTAATTGCTCGTTCCGCTTGCGGAGTTCCATGGCATACTGCGTCACTTTGGCCGCGGCGACGGCCGCCAGGTTCCGTTCCGTCACGTCCACCAGTGACCGGCACAAGCCGGTGATTTCGCCGCGCTCGTCGCGAATGAGGTTCTCCCGAATCTCGACGAAAATGTTCGAGCCGTCGTCCAAGACGTATTCGCACTCGAAAGGCCCGGAATCGATGCCTTCGGCGATACGCAACAGCATTGCTTCGCGAAAGCTCTCGCGGCGCTCCGGAGCGACGAATTCCCAGGCCGCGCATCCCAGGATGCGATCGGGAGCGCACTTCAGGAGCGTGCAGACCGCCTGATTGAAGCGCTGGATCATTCCGTCGGCGCCGGTTTCCTCATACGGAATGGGCGCCTGATCGAAAAGCTCGCGGTACCGGCGTGCGCTCTCCCGCAACTTGGTTTCCCGTTCCCCGAGGAGGCCGGCTGAGTACTCCAGTTGCTCGGAAAGCTCGGAGATTTCATCCGTGCCGGGAGGGATCGGCTTGAGGGGAACGCCATGAGCCAGCCGCCTCGCATTCGCCGCCACTGCCTGGATGCGCCGCACGAGCCGCCCTGTGAGAAGCAGATGGACGAAAAGGGCGCCCAAAGGACCGATAATGCCGCATACCACCACCACCCGAAAAAGCATCTGACGGGCGGCGTCGCGCTGGTATTGCGAGCGAAACACGGTCAGGTTCTGAGCGGCATCCAGGATGCGGAAGCACGACTGCGCTTCCCCACGGAGGGCCTGCAAGCGATCAAGCGCCTCGCTCCGTTCGGCCCCGAGCGCCTCCGGTAGCCGGGTAAGCAGACCGAACTGCTCAGACCAGAGTGCGCCCAACTGCCGCAGCACGGAAGCACTGGCCGGGTCGTCTCCATTAAGCCGTCTCAGGCGATCCAGAGAAGCGTCCGCTCGCGTCTTTGCCGCCGCGAACTCCGTAAGGAACTGGCTCTGGCGAGTTGCGTCGTACGCGTGGGCCGCCGAATCGGCGCCCAGCATGGCGACGTTGTACATCAGAAGTTCGGCACGGCTCTCATAGGCGCGCACTAGCGTAGCGTCAGCCAGCCCATCTTTGGTTTCCACCCAATAGATAGAAAAGAGCGCGACAAAAAGCGCGGCCATGGGCACGGAAAGCGCAGCGATACCCCTGGCGCGCAGAGACATCCGCGGCCAACGGCTGGCTGCCGTACGTTGGCCGACCGGATCGGATTGGGCGTGTTGCAATGTGAAGAACTATTCTAGACCGCTGCGCAGTGGTTTGGTGGCTTGATCGGACAGGGTTACCGCGTGGTAATGGGCGTCCAGGGCCGCGACTCCAGATCGCGAATCACGCTCTTCTGCCAGTTGAACTCCGGGTGGGCGCGCAGGTGAACCGCGGCCTTGAAGTTGATACCGCATGCGTGCCCCATTGCCGCCGTGAACTGCATCTTCCCGATTCCGGCGGAGTCGGCTACCTTGTTCTGGACCGCGCCTGCCGGAGCGAATGGCGGCTGCCAACTTGCCGTGCCGCGCGGCGAGAGTTCGCCGTGCCCGCACAGCGTGCGTTCGTCGGGGCTGATTTTCGCTTCGAACGAATCGTAATGATCGGCCAGGAACTGCCGGCCGGCCGCGGCATCGATGGCGCCCTTGTGGCTGGCCATCAGTTCCAGCCAGCGTTCGTGCCGGGCGTTGGCGCTGGATTTGCGGTCGGTGGGGTCGAAGTCTGTTTCCTCCTGAGTCAGTTTGGGATCGACGGGAAAGTTCGCGCCCACGAAGAAACCGTCGGTGGATCGCCGGAGGACGACGTTCTTCAGGCCCAGTTCCAGGCTGGCGATTTCGTTGGTGCGCGCGTCTGCGATCAGCCAGTTATTGGCATAGCCGCCGTTATTGCCCTCCGACATGATCCGCGTGAAATCGTCGATTGAATTCGCGTATTGCATGGCCTTGCGCGCGCGGACGAACTCGGGGATGCCTGCGCTGTCAAATCCGTGGAAGGCGGTGATTGTAGTCTCGGTGATGGCAAGGCCGGCGGCGTTGATGCCGAAATCGTCGCCGCTATGAATCAGGCCGGGCATGCCGTCCATCAGGATGCGGTTGCCGCGTTCGGGCACGATATCGAAGATCACGTTCCACCGCGAGCCGGAATTGTACGTAGTCCAGTTGTTGTGGCCGATGACAACCCGGCCGTCGCGCGTGTAGCTTCCGGTGGCCACGAAAGCGCTGCAATGGTCGCCCGGCGGCGGAGAGGGTTCGCCCTGCTGCTTGACGTAGTAAGGCAACTCCAGCCAGGCATTCAGCATGGTGATATCCAGCAGGTCTAGCTTCACGCCGCGGGCGCGCAGGCCTTCCACGATGCCGGCCATTTCGTCGCGGTATTCGGTCTCGACGCGGGGCAGGAAGACATCGCGCGCGATCTCACGGAAATAGTCCCAATTCCGGTTGTAATCGTGCTTCATCTCGGTTGAGACCGCCTGGAAGGAGTCCTTGATCTCGGGGGCAAGCAGGTAGCCGTGTTGAAAGCCGATATCGGAGGGCGACCCTTCGAGGTGCACTTCAACCCAGCCGTTCCGCTGCGCGGCGCGCGACGCCTTCTTCAAGCGCGCTTCCGCCGCCGGCTCACGCGACACGAGCGTGGCGGCCAGTGCGAACAGGGCGAGCAGCGACAGTAAGGAACTGCGGCGCATCCCCGCTATTATAGTAGTTCGATGGACGAAAGGGCTCCGAAGAAATTGACGGCGCACGTGAAAGCCGCGGGTTGAGCGTCAAAACTGAGTCCAAAGTTGTTGGACAGGGTTTTGGCGAACGTGCCCCGTTGGGCCGACGAGAACGTGCTGGTCGGGTTTGACACCGCCGACGACGCCGGGGTGTACAAGCTGACGGCGGAGCTTGCCCTGGTGCAGACGGTCGATTTCTTCACGCCGATTGTGGACGACCCGTATCTGTTCGGCGCGATAGCGGCCGCCAATGCGCTGAGCGACGTGTACGCGATGGGAGGCAAGCCGCTGACGGCGCTTTCCATCGTTGCATTCCCGGCTAAAGGCGAGCCGGAAGACCTGGAGCGAATCCTGCAGGGCGGCGCCGAAAAGATGCACGAGGCGAATTGCTCAATTGTGGGCGGCCACAGCGTGAACGACGACGAGATCAAGTTCGGCTACGCCGTGACGGGGACCGTTCACCCCGGCCGCATTCAGGCAAACTCCGGCGCCCGCGCGGGCGACGCTCTCGTATTCACCAAGCGGCTGGGAACCGGAGTGATCGCGACGGCGCTGAAACGCGAGATTGCCGACCAAAGGCACGTGGACCTGGCGATTGCGCAGATGCTCGAACTGAACCGGCGCGCCTGCGAAGAGATGCTGCGCCTGGATGCGCACGGCTGCACGGATGTGACCGGCTTCGGGCTGATCGGCCACGCGCGGGAGATGGCGCTGGCCAGCGGCGTGACTCTTGAGATTGAGGTAGGACGGCTTCAGTTCCTTCCCGGCGCCGTGGACTATGCCCGGGCCGGCGCCATTCCGGGCGGGCTCAAGAACAACCGGGAATTCGCGTCTTGCGCCGTGGAGGCGACGCGTGAGTTCGCGCCGGAAATCGAAGCTCTGCTGTACGATCCGCAGACATCGGGGGGACTGCTGATTTCCCTGCCGGAAGCCGACGCGGACCGCCTCACGGCATCCTTGGAACAGGCGTACCGCATCGGCCGCGTGGTGGAACGCGGGGCCGCCGCGATCCGGTTGGTATGATACGAGGCGGGTCAGCCCGCAAATGCTCATGAAGAGAAATCCGATAATTGTGGCGCTCGATGTGGATTCGGCCGCCGAAGCCCGAGCGCTGGTTGAGCAACTCGGCGGAAGCGTCAATTTCTATAAGGTCGGCATGGAGCTTTATGCTTCGGCCGGCATGGAATTTGTCCGGGAACTTCTTGGGATGGGGAAAGATGTCTTCCTCGATATGAAGTTCTATGACATTCCCGAGACCGTGAAGCGCGCTGTGGCGCAGGCCGCCCGCGTGGGCGTCAGTTTCCTGACCGTGCACGGCAGCGGGGCGGTAATGCGCGCCGCGGTGGAGGGCAAGGCCGGGTCGAGTTTGAAGCTTCTTGCCGTCACCGTTCTTACAAGCTTCGATCGACAGGACCTAGCAGACCTGGGGTACCCGTGCGGGGTTTCCGAACTGGTGGAGTTGCGAGTGCGCAAGGCCATGGAAGCGAAGATAGACGGCATAGTCGCTTCCCCGCTCGAAGCCGCTGCCATCAGGAGTATCATGGGACCCGACGCGATTCTGGTCACGCCGGGCGTGCGTTCGCCGGGCAAGGCCGCGGGCGACCAGAAGCGCATTGCGACTCCCGCCCAGGCGCTGCGCGACGGCGCGGATTACTTAGTCATGGGCCGCCAGATTACGCGCGCTGCCGACCCCGCTGCCGAGGCCGCGAGGGTGATCGAGGAAATCGCCGCTTCGTAAGGCGCACGGGCGCCGCGGCAGCGCCGCACACTCAATCGTCGCTATCCCACCGGCCGCGCTCGCGCAGCTTCCGCACTTCCTCCCGCGCCATCTCCTGAAGGCGCACTACGTCTACCTTGACGGCGCGGTTCAGGGGCATCGCGCCTGGTTCGAGGATTACGTAGTGCAGCGGGCGCATGTACGACGTGAGCGAACGGGCATGACGGCGCAGATCGGTTTCAGTGAGGTCGACGCCGGGGCGCTTCTCGATGAAGGCGATGATGGCTTCGCTCCATCGCGGGTGCGGATGGCCGACGACGCCTGCGTTAGACACTCGGTCCGCTAATGCGGCGAAATGGGCTTCGACGTCACCGGGGAAGACCTGGTAGCCGGCGGGCTTCAATACGAACTTGGCGCGGCCCGCCAGGCGCAGCCCGGATTCGCCTAGGCTGCCCATGTCGCCGGTGTAGAGCCAGCCATCGGAGGAGAGCGCCGCGGCCGTGGCCTCGGCGTCGTTGAGGTAGCCGACGAAGTTCTGGGGGGCCACGGAAGCATACGTGGCCGATGTCGTTGGGCGGCAGTTCGGCGCCGGCGGAGCGGTCGGCGTTCATGGGCTGCCGGATGGAGACGGGGTAGGCCGGCATGGCCCAACCCACGCCTCCGGCGACGGCCTCCACGTCAGAGGTCAGGGGCGTATAAGTGCAGAAGCCGGAACATTCGGTGAGACCGAGGCCGGTGGCAATGCGGGGCGCCATGTGGAGCATCTGTTCCATGAAGGGCCGGGGAACTGCCTGGCCGCCGTAGACGGCATATTCCAGGCTGCCGAGATTGCGCCGCGGGTAGTCGGCCGAGCGCCATTCCATCTGGAACATGGCCGGGATCTGCCCCACCAGCGTGACGCCGTGCCGCTCAATGGCGTCGAGCGATTTCACCGGGTCGAACACCTCCAGCGTCACGGCGGTGGCTCCGGAGAAGAGCGAGGTCATGAGGATTTCCGCCTGCCCGCCGACGTGCGAAGCAGGAAGGTTGCACAGCACCCGCTTGCCCGGCCCGAACCGGAAGGCCGTGGCCAGACACAAATTCTGGCAGGTGATGCCGCGGTGCGAGAGCAGCGCGGGCTTGGGCGATCCCGTGGAACCGGTGGTGAAAATGACCTGCGCCGGGTCGAACTCCGATACGTTCGCGTCCGCGGGCGGGCTTCCGGCGGAGGCGCATAGTTCGGCTAAGCCAATCGCGCCGGGGAGGCGCTCGGCTGCGGGGGCGAACTGAAACGCATGTTCGATGGAGGCGCAGTGCCGCCGCGCGGCCTCGCCCAAAGCGAAAAAATCCACGCCGGCGAATTTGCCGGGGAAGGCATATCCTTTCGGGCTCAGCAGCGCCAGACAGCGCAGCACTTCCGCAGGTTGGAGCCGCAGATCGAGCGGCGCGTGAATCACGCCCAGGCGAAAGCAGGCGTACTCCAGGAAAATGTGCTCGTTCAGCAAGGGCAGGGAAGCGGCCAGAACGTCGCCTTTCGCGAAACCCAGGCGGGCGAGCGCGCCGGCTATAGCTGTGGATCTCCGCTGCAAGTCGCGCCACGAGATTGCCGCCCCGGTGGCTGCGTTGATAATTGCGGCGTCGCCCGGCCGCAGTTCCGCCCAGTGGTCTACCGCGGAGTGGATCAGACGAAGCGAGTGGCGCTCGTAGTCTTCGAGACTGACTTGAGGAATAGGCGGCGTATTCATGCGATCAACTGATTATCGCCCTCGCGCGGGCGGCGCGGCGAGGGTTGGTATGATCCGACTATGCGGCGCTTCCTGGCGGTATTCGGGCTTGCGGTAGTGTTGTACGCCGCCGGTCCGGAGCCGGTCGTCGTGGATACCGATTCCGGCCTTTTCGGGGACGACGGCGCCGCACTGGCGATGCTGATGCGGAGCCCGCAGCGGGTCGCGGTTCCCGGAGTGATCATTACGCCCGGTAACGTCTGGCCCGGGCAGGGGGCGAAGTACACCTCCGCCATCTTGAAACTGCTTGGCCGGCCCGGCGTTCGCGTGTACACGGGCGCGGCGGGGCCGCTTATCCACACTGCCGCGATGGCGCGCGAGGCCGGCGGGCGATGGGCCGCTGCCGCATACATGGGCGCGTTCGCGGAAGAAGCGCCCGGCGCCGCGGCGGCCTCCCGGAACGGCGGCGCGGTGGAGTTTCTCATTCGCGAAATCGAACGCCAGCCCGGCGGCGTAACGATTCTGGCCATCGCTCCGATGACCAATCTGGCGCTGGCGCTGCGCCTGCGGCCCGATCTAGAAACCCGCATTAAACGTGTTGTCTTCATGGGAGGCGCATTGGCGACGCCCGGCAACGCTACGCCCGCGGCCGAGTTCAATTTCTGGTTCGATCCCGAAGCTGCGCGTATCGTACTGCGGTCGCGCATTCCCGAGAAAGTGATGTTCGCGCTGGATATCTGCAACACAGCGCCGATTCGTAAGGCAGAGTTCGACCGAGTTGCAGCCGCCGGGACGCCGCTTACGGACCTGTTCCGGGAAGATTTGGGGAACCGTTTCCCCGGATTCCTGAAAGACCCGGCCGCCGTTGGATACCTGTGGGATTCCCTGGCAGCTGCATACGTGCTCGATCCGGGTTTTGTCACTCGTTCGGAAACCCGTTACCTGGACGTGCAGACGGATTGGGGGCGCGAATACGGCGCCGTGATCCCTTTGGACCGCACACTGGCGCCTGATGCAACGCCTGTGCGGGTGATGCAGACCCTGGACTTTGCGCGGGTCTTTGAACTGTACCGCGGTTTGCTGACAGCCCGTTAGTAGTGGCTGGTGGCAGATACATCGCGGTGGGCGGATACGGGCGAAGACAGGTACGAGGTCATGAGACAGACTGCAGGGGCGTGCGGAGAGTCACGCCCCTGCGTCCGAGGCAATCGCGGGTTACCGCTGGGGCTCTCGCAAGAGAGGCTTCGGCAATCTCTCCGATACTGTCTGCCGCGCGATTTGATCTTGCATCAATTCGCAACGTTTTTCAGTACTAACCTTACTAAGCAAGGGTTTGTTACCCACATATATCCCGCCTGAGCGACGCCTCGACCGCTTACTGGCTTTCTACCGCTTCGTTTCGGCGTTGTGCCTCACGTCCACTGCCTGAACCAGGAACAAAACGTCTTCGGCGATGTTAGTGGCGTGGTCGGCGATGCGTTCGAGGTTGCGCGCCACGAAGATGAGGTCGAGCGCTGGCGAAATTACCGCGGGGTCCTGGTGCATGAACTGCACCAGTTCTACATATATGCGGTCGCGGAGATTATCCACGGCATCGTCCGAGAGCAGGACGCCGCGCGCCAGTTCGCCGTCGCGCCGGACAAACGCATCCAGGCTGGTCCTCACCATGGAATCGACCAGCCTGCCCATGTGCGGAATGTCGATCAGCGGTTTGACGGGCGGGTGGGCCATCAGTGACATGGCCCGCTCCACGATGTTGACGGCCAGGTCGCCCATGCGCTCCAGGTCGTTGTTGATCTTGATGGCGGCGGTCAGGAAGCGCAAGTCCCTGGCCATGGGCTGGTGCAAGGCCAGCAGCCGGATGGCGAAGTCGTCGATTTCAATCTCCAGCTGATTGATGCGGGCTTCCCCGCGCAGCACTTCCTGCGCGTCCCGCTCGTCGCGGTTCGCGAGGGCGCTGACGGCGCGGCGAATGGCGGATTCCACCATGCCGCCCATCTCAAGCAGGCGGCGCTGCAAATCCTGAAGTTCTTCGTCAAAATGGCGCAATATCTATGCTCCTAGCCAAACCGCCCGGTAATGTAGTCCTCAGTTTCCTTCTTCTCCGGCGCTTTGAAGAGGGCTTCGGTGCGGCCGAACTCCACCAGCCGGCCTAGCAGGAAGAATCCAGTATATTCCGCCACTCGCGCCGCCTGCTGCATGTTGTGGGTCACGATGACCACGGTGCATTGCGGCCTCAGCGTGAATAGCAGTTCTTCGATTTTGGCCGTGGCGATGGGGTCGAGCGCCGAGCACGGCTCGTCCAGCAGCAGGACCTCGGGGTCCACCGCGAGCGCGCGGGCGATGCACAGCCGCTGCTGCTGGCCGCCGGAGAGAGCATACGCCGAGTTGTGCAGTTGGTCTTTCACTTCGTCCCAGATCGCCGCGCGGCGCAGGCTGCGCTCGACGGTGTCTTGCAGCGCGGCTTTGCCGGTGTTCCCGCTAAGACGCGGTCCGAAGGCCACATTGTCGAAGATGGACTTGGGGAAGGGGTTGGACCGCTGAAAGACCATTCCCACCCGGCGGCGGAGGGCGGTCACGTCCATTTGGAGCAGGTCCTCGCCATCCAGCCGGATATTGCCTTCCGCGCGGGACTTGGGGACCGTTTCGTACATCCGGTTCAGAGTTCGGAGGAAAGTCGATTTCCCGCAGCCCGAAGGCCCGATCAGCGCCGTTACCTGCTTCTCCGGCACACGGAGGCTGACATCGTGAAGCACCTGCGTAGGCCCGTAGTAGAAGTTAAGCCGCTCGACTTCGATCTTCGGAACGAAGGGGGCGGTTCGTTTGCGGTTGATGTCCGCCGGGACTTCGATCTCTAAACGGTCGTTCATGGGAATCCTCGGCTGAGTCGCGGTCATGTACGGGGCGCACTCCCGGGTGACAGGATCGCGCGGACGGCAACGTTGGCTACCAGCATAAGCGTCAGCAGGACCAGGCCGGCCGCCCATGCCTGCCGATGCAGGTCCTCATAGGGTGAAATGGCGTAGGTGAACACCATTACCGGGAGGGACGAGGTCGGCTGATCCAGGCCCCGGCTCCAATAGCTGTTATTGAAACTGGTGAAGAGCAGCGGCGCCGTTTCTCCGGCGACCCGCGCAATTGCCAGGATGGTGCCGGTGATGATGCCTCGCATCGCGGCCGGGATTACCACCGTAAGCACGGTTCGCCACTTGGGCGCGCCCAGCGCCAGGGCGCCCTCGCGCAGAGTGTTGGGGACATCGCGGAGAAACTGCTCGGTGGCGCGGAGCGTGATGGGGATCACCAGTACGCTCAGGGATGCCGCGCCGGCAAGAGCCGAAAAGCGCCGCATGGGCACCACAAGGACGGCATAAGCGAAGATTCCGACGACAATCGAAGGCACGCCGTTCAGCAAATCCGCCGCGTAGCGGATCGCCGCTGCCGCCGTCTTGCCGCCGAACTCCGATACGTATACGCCCGCCATGAAGCCGACGGGAACCCCGATCAGGCACGTTAGCGCGAGCAATTCCCCCGTGCCCACAATCGCGTTTGCCATGCCGCCGCCGGTTTCGCCGGTGGGGCGGGGAAGGTGGGTCAGGAAGCTCCAGCTCAGAGACTTTCCGCCATGGTAGATCAGGTAGCCCAGGATGAAGAACAGCACCGAAACCGCCAGCAGGGCGCACAAACCCGTGAGGGCGAACATTGCGGCATTCACGATCTTGCGCCTGATCATTGCTGCGTTCCCTTGCGCGCCGTGGCCAGCACCATCAGCCTTGCCGCGGCATTAATCGCCATGGTGAGCAGGAATAGAACCAAACCCAATTCAATTAAGGCGCTTAGGTGCAGGTCGCTGGTGGCTTCGGAGAATTCGTTCGCGATGGCGGCTGCGATGGTGTATCCGGGAGCGAACAGCGAGGCCGAGATTTTGGGGTTGTTGCCAATCACCATGGTCACCGCCATGGTTTCCCCCAGCGCGCGCGCCAGGGCGAGGAATACGGAACCAACGATGCCCAGCCGGGCGAACGGGGTGACCGCGCGCCAAGTGGCCTCCCAGCGGGTAGCGCCGAGGGCGAGCGCGGCCTCGCGCTGGTCCCTGGGCACCGCCAGCAGGGCTTCCCGCGATACCGAGATGATGTAGGGCAGAACCATAATCGCGAGAATCACGCCGGCCGTCAGTACGCCCACGCCGTAATTCGGGCCCTGGAAGATGGGCAGGTAGCCGAAGGCCGATGCCAGCGCCGGCTGCGCCACGTTCCGCATGAAGGGAACCAAGGCGAAGATACCGATCAACCCGTAGATCACGCTGGGAACCGCCGCGAGCAGTTCGATGAGGAAGGTCAGAGCGTTCGAGATGCGCGGAGGAGCCATCTCCGAAAGAAAGATAGCCGCGCTAAGGCCGACAGGGACCGCCAGGAGCAACGTCAGTGCGGAGGTCACAACAGTTCCCCAAAGGAAGGGTAAAGCGCCGAACTCGCCTGCCACGGGATCCCACGTGCGCCCAGTAAGGAACGACAATCCGAACCGGTGCAGGGTTGGGCCCGAACTGCGGTACAGTTCGAACACCAGTAGGACAAGAATCGCCATGATCGTGGCGGCGAAGGCGAAGGTTGCCAGATAGGCGATCTCGTCTCCCGTTCGGAGCCGCGCGCGGAGCCCGATAAGGCCGCGCGTCCCCGGAAGAAACCTTTCGGGGACGCGCCTGAGGACCTGCCGCATGTTATTGGATTCGGGCAATGGCCTGCTTCTCTTGCGCTACCACCGAATCAGGCAGGGGAGCGTAAGAAAGCGCCTGGGTCATCTGTTGGCCCGGACCGAGCATCCATTCCAGGAACCCGGTGATTGCCTGCCGCTTGGCGGCATCGGGAATGTTCTGCGGAACCAGCAGCCAGGTGAAGCTGGATATGGGCCACGCACCCGCGCCCGGCGCATTGGTGATCGATACCCGGAAGTCGGCGGGTATCGAAGCGGCCGCCGAGGCAGCCGCGGCGGTGACGCTATCGAGACCGGCCTTGACGAAAGCGCCGGATGCGTTCCGGACGCGTCCGTAATTCATGTTGTTCTGGATGGCGTAGACCAACTCGACGTAGCCGATGGAATTCGGCGTCTGCTTCACCAGACCGGCCACGCCGTCATTGCCCTTACCACCCAGGCCCACGGGCCAGTTGATGGAGTTGCCGGCGCCGGCCTTGCTCTTCCAGGCGGGGCTGACCTTGGAGAGATAATCCGTCCAGACGAAAGTGGTCCCGCTGCCGTCGGAGCGGTGCACTACGACGATCTCGCTCGCGGGAAGTTTCACGCCGGGGTTGGCTTTGGCGATTTCCGGGGCGTTCCATTTCTTGATGGTTCCCAGCATGATGCCGGCGAGAGCTTCGGGCGTGAAGCTCAGTTCCTGGGAGACATCGGGGATGTTGTAGGTGGGCACGACCGCGCCGAGAACTGTCGGGAAGTGCAGCACTTTCGCATGCGCGCCCGAGAGTTGCTCATCGGTCATGGGCTGGTCCGAAGCTCCGAAATCCACCGTGCCGGCAAGCAACTGGCGGATCCCGCCGCCCGACCCGATGGGTTGGTAATTGAACTGAATGCCCGTGTGCGACTTGTGGTACTCGTCGAACCACTTGGAATAGATAGGCGCGGGGAACGTCGCCCCAGCTCCATTCAACGCAACAACTTGCGATTCTGTTTTGCCTCCACCCGATCCGGCACAACCGGACAGAAGGGCTACGCCCGTCACCAACACGCACGCTAGGATTGTTCGCATATTCGTCAACCCTAATTCTCTGGTGAGCATGTTACGAAACTGTTAAGACGGCGTGAAATGTCCGTGAACGGCTTGGCCTTCTCTGGGCGTCTTCAACCCGCGGCGGGCATTGTGACGGTGAAAACTGAACCGGTTCCCAGTTCGCTTTCGACGGATACGGAGCCACCCATGCGCTCCACCACATGCTTGACGATCGAAAGGCCGAGGCCAGTGCCCCCCGCTTCGCGCGAACGGCCTTTATCCACACGGTAGAAGCGCTCGAAGACCCGGGACCGATCCTCGTATGGGATACCGATGCCCGTATCGGCCACGGTGATCTTGACCCTGCCGCCGGAATCGAGCGCCGCTTCGACCCGCACCTCGCCGCCGGGGCGGTTGAATTTCACGGCGTTATCCAGCAGGTTGATGAATACCTGCTCGATCCGGACGGGGCGCCCCAGGACGCACGCATCATCGAGGGAGCCCAGGAGCAAAGCCACGCCGCGGCGCCGGGCTTCAGCCGCCACGGTACGGGCCGCCTGCTCCAATGTTTCGCGAATGGAGACAGATTGGACGGCCGCATCCTCGCGGCCGGATTCCAGTTCCGAAAGGGTCAGCAGGTCAGACGCTATGTGGCCGAGGCGAATGGAGTGAGTCAGAATGATCTCGACAAACCGCCGGTTGTTTTCCGGGTCCTCCAGGGCGCCTTCGAGCAGCGTCTCGGCGTACCCGCGGATGGCCGTGAGGGGGGTGCGGAGTTCGTGCGAGACGTTAGCGACGAAATCCTTGCGAATACGTTCCAGGCGTTCGAGCTCAGTGACGTCGTGCAGCACAACCAGCGCGGCGCGGCGGGAGCCCGCGCGCATCAGCAAAGCCGCGTGGACTTCGTAGGCGCGCCCGCCCGCGTCTGCCAACTGCATGCGCTCTATGGCGGTCTGCCCCGTGACCAGCGTGCGGCTCAAGAGATCAAGGAACGCGGGGTCGCGAACGAGTTCGAGTAGCGGCAGGCGCTCCTGCACGGCCCCCCGGGCATTCACCGCGTGCGCGAACGCCGGATTGCAGAAGAGAACGCGCATCTCGCTATCCACTGCCAGCACGCCCTCCACCATGCTCTCAAGGATGGCTTCGCGGCGGTTCGATTCGAGGCTGAGCCGCTCCACGAAATCGCGCATGCGCTCGGCCATCTGATTCAGCGAGGCGGCCAGCTCCCCGAGTTCGTCGTCCGCGTCGCGGGACAGCTCCCCGGAGAAGCCTTCCTGCACGATCACGCCGGCGAAATGCTGCAACTTCCTCACCCTGGCGGTAAAGGTTGTCGAAAACCAGTAGGCCATCGCCAGCGCGAGTGCGGCGGCGCCGAGCGAAATCCATAAAATGCGCCGACGCACGGCGGCTACTGCATCGTCGAGCGTCCGCAACGGGGCGGCCAGGCGCAGGACGTAGCCCGGCCGTCCTTCGTAAGTCAAAGGCACAGCCACATAGAACAGGTCGCGGTCGAGCGTGGCGCTGCGGCGCGTTGCGCTGCCGGTCTGGCCTTTCAATGCGCTCTGGACTTCGGGCCGGCTCCGGTGGTTTTCCATGGTTTCGGGGTCGTGCTCGGAATCCGCCAGCACCATACCGTTGGAACCGATCACGGTGATGCGCGCGTGCGCGAGGCCTTCCGCGTTCTTGGCCCAGTTCTCAAGCACGCCGCGCGGTACCGCTCCGGCTTCGCCCGTCAGCACGGCTGCTACTCCGGCGAGTTCGCGTTGGAGCGCCTCGGACTCCTGCCGGCCGGCGTAACGCGTAAAGAAGAAGTCGACAGTCGCCAGAGTCAGCGCGATCAAAGCGAGCGCGCTGAGGAACAGCTTGCGAAATACCGGGCTGCGAAATGCCATGGTTCGCCTTACGTGCGGCTGGCTGGTATTTTAGCAATGGCCGGGTTGCCGCGGCCGAAAAGCCTGACTTCTTAACGGGATCTTAACCGAGGCTTAAACGGAAGGTCACAATGGCGGCTTAGGATGGCGGACGTGATGCATAGAATCGGATATCTAACGGCGATAGGGGTTCTCACTATTCTCGGGCTGGCCGGAAGCGCCGTGGCGCAGGGCGGAGCCGTTGGCGCGGATGCGGCCTCGCTCAGGACCGAAATCGAGAAGCAGCGAGCTCTGATCGAGGCGCAACAGCAACAGTTGGAGCAACTGCGGGCCGCGCTTGCCGGTCAGTCAGCCCGGTTGGAAGAGTTATCTCGTGCGGTGAAACCCGAAGCCGTGGCGACCGTTCCTGCAGCGGCGATGCCGGCGCCCGCATCCGCCCCGGCGCCATCGCCCCTGCAACTCCACATCGGAACGGCTTCCATCACCCCGGTCGGCTTCATGGACTTCACCAGCGTGTTTCGGACATCCACCGGAGGCAGCGGCATCGGTACGAACTTCGGCGCCATCCCGTATGCGAACACAACGGCGGGTAAGCTGACCGAGTCCCGGTTCAGCGGGCAGAACTCACGTGTCGGTTTCCGCGTGGACGCTCAGGCGGGCCAAACCAGCGTGTTGGGCTATCTGGAATCCGACTTCCTGGGCTTCTCCCCCGGAAACGCGGCAGTGTCGAGCAACAGCAACTCGCTCCGGCTGCGGCTGTATTGGGTGGACCTGAAAAGGAACAAGCTGGAAATCCTGGCGGGCCAATCGTGGAGCCTGCTCACCCCTAATAGAAAGGGCCTTTCTCCGCTTCCGGGCGACCTCTTCTACGGACAGGCGATTGACGTGAACTATCTGGCCGGCCTCACCTGGGGCCGGAACCCACAACTCCGGTTGGTGTACCACCCGCGTGACACGGTTGCCGTGGGGCTTTCGCTCGAAGCCGCGGAACAGTATGGCGGCGGATCGGCCGGGGGCAGCGTGGTCACGCTTCCCGCCGCGCTGGCAGCGAGCTACGCGTCACAGTTGAATACCGGAGGCAACACGTTCGGCGTCCCCAACCTCCATCCGGATGTGATCGGCAAGATCGCGTTTGACCCCAAATGGAAGAGGGCCGCGCACTTTGAGATCGCCGGCCTGCTCAGCGACTTCCGCTTCTACAACCCCCTCACGGCGCAGCATTACACGGCCACGGGCGGGGGCGCCGCGTTCAATTTCAACGTGGAGGCGGCCAAGAACTTCCGGTTCGTCGTCAACAGCTATTACAGTGACGGCGGCGGACGCTGGCTGTTCGGGCAGGCGCCGGACCTGATCATTCGGCCGGACGGAAAGCCATCTCTGATTCACGCCGCCTCGACGGTATCGGGATTGGAATATCAGGCTACGCCCAATACGCTTTGGTACGCGTATTACGGCGGTATCTATATCAAGCGCAATTTCTCGGCTGATCCGGCTACGGGGCAACTCTCCGGCTATGGATACACGGGCTCTCCGGATAGCCAGAACAGGGCCATTCAGGAAGCGACGTTTGGGGTCACACGGACACTGTGGAAGAACTCCAACTATGGAGCGCTGTCATTCATGGCGCAGTATGCCTACCTGACGCGCTCTCCTTGGTACGCGGCCGCTGGACACGCTCCGAACGCAGCCGTGAATATGGTGTTCCTGAATCTGCGCTACGCCCTGCCAGGGGCGCCGCCGCCGGCCAAGTAAGTAGCCCGCGGCGGCCCCAAAGGCCATTACCGGAACAACTTCGAGCCGTAATCCGCCAGGAAGTCGCGCCACAGGAACCAGTAGTGGTTGCCGGGGATTTCTTTGTACGACGTCTTGAATCCGTGTTTCTCGAGCAGCGCGTGAAGATTCACGGTGCCCTCGCGGGCCATATCCGTGGTGCCCGCTCCCGTCCAGTACAACTTGACTCCGCCTGCCTTCACCTTCTCCAACTGCGCTTCGTAGGCGGCGTCAGCCGTCCGCGGACCGGAGCTGAAGACGGCGATGTAGCCGAAAAGGCCGGGGTTATTGTTCGTGGCGGTAAGAACGTGGCCGCCACCCATCGATAGGCCGGCGATAGCGCGACTATCTTTATTGACGATCACGCGGTAGGTCTTCTGGACGAAGGGAATCACGTCCTTGACGAGGCTCTCGGGGTACGATCCGGCGTAGCCTTGCCCCGCGTTTGCCGGCGCCGCAGGCGCTCCAGGGGCCTGCCCAGCGCGCCCACCGCCACCGCCGGCGCCACCCATTACGTTCCCCGCTGCCGCCTGTATGGGCGGAGGCGCCGGAGCTGTTACGGCTCCCACCCGGGGAATCGGGCCGTAGCCGTAGCCCTGAGACACGGTCTGATTGGCGTTCCCGTTCGGCATCACCACAATCATCGGCTTCATCTTGCCCGCCGCGATCAAGTTATCGAGGATGATGTTGGCGCGGCCCATGGTCACCCAGGCGTCTTCGTCGCCGCCGCCGCCGTGCAGCAGGTACAGAACCGGATATTTCAGCTTGCTTGTTTCATATCCAGCCGGAGTATAGACGTACATGCGGCGCTGGTCCTGCTTCAGCGTGGGCGAAGCAAACCAGATGATTTGGATGGTTCCGTGCGGTACGTTCTTGAACTCCCACGCCTCGGAGCCGGGGCCCGAAATCATCAGCAGATTGTCGTAGCGCAGCCCATCCCGCTGGGTCTCGCCGTTGCCCGGATCGAGAGCCTTCACTCCATCCGCCACGTACCAGTAGCCCCACAGTTGCTCGCCGAGAGGCCCCACGGTAGCCGACCAGACGCCATTGTCGTCTTTGGTCATCTTGATATTTGTGCCGTTGTCCCAGCTTCCGTTGAGCGTGACTTCGGCTGCCTTGGGAGCGGACAGCCGGAAGGTCACCGTCTTATCCGGATTCACCACCGGGGACGCAGGGGGCCGGGGGGCCGCCGGGGCCGCGGCTCTGGCGGGAGCGGCTGCCGGCGGTTGCTGAGCGAATGCGGCTGGCGCCGCCAGGAGCGCAAAGGCTAAAGCCGCGCTCCAGAGTGTTTGCGATCGCTTCATAGATCTACCTCTTTTCAGTGCGGGTGCGCCCTCGCCGAACACAGATTCAGGCCTGCAAATCCGTTTTCGCCGGCGCTGGTTGCGAAACCAGATGGTCGCTCTTAATAACGTTCACGTCAAGCCCGCTCCGGGCTGGCTGGGCCCGGCAAGCCGATGCTTGGGGGTGCGGGACCGGAACCGCGCTTTGCCGGCGGCTGGCTTGTTCCGCAATTTCAGGCCGGCTGGCATTTTGGGGCGGCAAGGGCACTAGAATTGGACGCTAGGCGGCCTTCCGTGGCGAAAGCACTTGCCCGAGGGCATCTCCTTGAGGAAGAATTGGTAGATCCTACAATGGCGATAATCGCAATTAGCGGTTGGAACCGGCCGGCCATCGCATTCCATGCGGCGGCCGGAACGTGCCGGCCTATTGCTCGGAAAGAGAGGGCTTAGTGATCCTGTTGAAGCGCGCCCAAGACGAATCGGCGCCCGGCGATGGCGTTCGCTTTCTTGTGGAGCGCCTCTGGCCGCGAGGCGTCAAGAAATCCGGATTGCCTCTGGATTCCTGGCTGAAGGATGCGGCGCCGAGCGATGTGTTGCGCCGCTGGTTCGCGCACGACCCAAAGCGATGGGACAGTTTCCGCAGCAGTTATTTTCGGGAATTGGATCACCGCCCGCAATCGTGGCAGCCGATTGCGGAGGCCGCCAGGAAGGGCGCCGTGACTCTGATATTCAGCGCCCACGACACTCAATTCAATAACGCCGTTGCGTTGAAGGAATACATAGAGGCACGAATCGGCAAAGACAAGCGCCCTGGCAAGTAGCTTGGCGCGAACGGCTGGGAGCCGGCCTATGAGCCGATGTAAGCGGGATTCCAGGCGAGCCGCGGTGGATCGGGGAAACTCGCCCGGGAAACGCGGCCGGGAGTTCCTTCGGTCAATTGCGCCGGAAAGCGGGGATACCGCGCCGCCGGTTCAGATGAAGTTAGGCGCCTTTCACGCGCCGTAACCGGCGACCACTTCGGCAGCGGCGTCTGGCGTTCTGAGAGCCTATAGCTCCGGCCGGGCGACCAGGCGTCCACGCGCACCTCGCCCCGCAAGCGCTCAATTCTGTAGACGGCGGCCGAACCGGTCTCCATGCCTAGCGCGGCGACCGACCATTCTGACAACTCGGTGGAGACGTTCACCGCTCCCGAACTCGAAACGCAGACCGTGCAATTCGGCCCATCTTCGGCTATCAATGCCGTGCGCAGGATTTCTTCGGCGCGCTGGTAGAGCGTCTCCACGCTCTTCTTTTCGGCCAAAGGCGGCAGTTTTCTAGCCGAAAACTCATCCCTGAGCGGAGGGCTATCCCACCTGAACCGCCAACATCGATAAGGACCCGCCCTCGATCCCCTGCACCGGAAACGCGATCGCATCGTCTGCCTGGCTGGCGCCTAGCACGTATAGGAGCGGCAGGTAGTGATCCGGTGTCGGGATGGATAACATGGCGTCGCGGCCGAGCGTCTCGTAGTCGATCAATTTCGGGAAGACGTGGGCTGCCATCATGCGTTTAGCTTCCGTTTCGAAGCGAACTGCCCAATCGAGCGGCGCGGCATCGGGCCGCCCCCACGCATAGGCGTGAAGGTTGTGTACCAGATTTCCGCTGCCCACCACGAGGACGCCTTCGTCTCTCAGTACGGCCAGCTTCCGTCCGATCTCGAAATGGTACGACGGCGGCTGGGTTTCATCGATGCTGAGCTGCACGATGGGAACATCGGCTTCGGGATAGACGTGCCGGAGTACGGACCACGTGCCGTGGTCGAGGCCCCACGTATCGTCGAGCGCCACATCCAGGGGCGCCAACAGCGCCTGCACGCGGCGCGCGAGCGAGGGATCGCCCGGCGCCGGGTATTCCACCTGATAGAGTTCGCTCGGGAATCCGCCGAAATCGTGAATGGTCTTGGGCTTCGGGCCGATCGTCACGGCTGTCCGCCGGATGTACCAGTGAGCTGAGATGCAGAGAACGGCCTTCGGCCGCGCGGTCCGCTCGCCAATCAGCCGCCAGGCTTCGGTGTAGCTGTTCGTCGATACCGCATTCATCGGACTGCCGTGCCCCAGGAAGATCGCCGGTAAACGTTGTGCCAATTCAGTCTCCTCCCGCCTCTCCTCCAGAATCGCATGCCGCCGTCCGCGCGCTCGATGTTCCGGTGACCGCCGCTCACAATTCGCGCATGGCCCGCCGTATCGCGAGAATATAGTGATGAGGCGGGCAATGCCGAGAAGCAGGACAAGAGACGTCTATAGCGACTGCGAGGAGCGCGAACCACTCTGTGGGCGCCGGTTCGATAAGCGCGGGGAGCGGCCAGGCGACCTATGAGCCCCGAATGGAAGGCTGTTATCGAGTTCTCCCTGGTCACGGTGAGCTCGATATTCTTCATCGTCGACCCGTTCGCGACGATTCCGGCGTTCGTGGTGATGACCGAAACCGATAGCGCAACCAAGCGTGCGCGCATGGCGCGGCAGGCGGCCTGGACCTGCTTTCTGGTCCTGACGGCTTTCGCGTTCACTGGCAGCGTGATCTTTAAGATGTTCAGCGTCACCCTGCCCGCATTCAAGATCGGCGGAGGTCTGCTGCTCTTCATGGTCGCGATGGACATGCTTCAGGCGCGGCGCTCGACGCAGGAATCGGCGGAAGAGCGCCAAGCGGCCAGCGGAAAAGAGGAGGTGGGCATCTCGCCGATCGGCATTCCGATGCTCGCCGGGCCGGGCGCGATCTCAACGGTGATGGTGCTGATGGCGCAGACGAAGCATTGGTGGCAAGTGGCGCCCGTCTTCGGCGGGATCGCAGGTACCGCCCTGGCTTCGTACTATATTCTGGCCGGCGCCAATCGGGTAAGAGGACTGCTTGGCGAAATTGGAATCCGGGTGCTTGGCCGGCTGATGGGCCTGGTGCTGGTGGCCATAGCGGTGCAATTCGTCCTGAACGGCCTTGCCGACGTCGGCGTGATCCCGAAATCGGCATAAACGGCAGCGAACCCCGATCCGCTTCCGCTAGCGCGACTGCCAGCCTCCGCCTAATGCTCGGTAGAGTTGCACTACGCTCTGTAACTCCGCCAGCCTCAGGCGCGCGAGCGCAAGCTGGCCGGTGAAGAGATTCCGTTGCGAGTCGAGCACTTGAAGGTAGCTATCCCGGCCACCTTTGTATCGCAGGGTGGAGAGGCGAACCGTCTCGGTCTGAGCGGCCACCAGTTTCTCCTGTTCGGCGCGCTGCTCCCGCAGCCGGTCATGGCCGATCAGGGCGTCTGAAACCTCGCCGAGCGCCCCGTAAATACTCTTCCGGTAGGCGAGGGCCAGCTCGCGCTGGCGCGATTCGGCGATTCGAACCTGGGAGCGCACTTGTCCGCCGCGGAATATCGGCGTTAATGCGGAGGGCACGAGGTTAAAAACGCGGTTCGGAGCGTTCACGATGGAGAGCAATCCGTCGCTCACTCCCCCGCCGAATGCGGTGAGGGCGATTCGCGGCAGGAACTGAGCCCGGGCCACTCCGATCTGAGCGTTGGCCGCGATCAGATTCTGCTCGGCCTGGCGGATATCGGGACGCTGCGTCAGCAACTCGTCCGGCAGGCCGGCAGGCAGTTCCGGGGGCAGCGGAATTTCATCCAGCTTCGAAATCCGCGGGACCGAATCCGGAGCGCCGCCCAATAACAAGCTGAGGGCGTTCTCAGTCTGCGCGATCTGGCGTTCCACCGCTGCGCTCTGCGCCGTTGCGGTATAGAGCAACTGCTGCGCCTGGCTGACGTCGAGGCCCGTAGCCGCGCCCTGGTCGTGGCGTAGTTGGACCAACCGCTGGTTATCGGTGGCGATGCCGCGCGTCCGCTGACTGATTTCTAATTCCAGGTCTAGTTCCAGTAACTGGAAATACGAGTTCGTCACCCCGGATACCAGCGAAACAGAAACTGCGCGTTGCGATTCTTCGGTCGCCAGATATTGCGCGCGGGATGCCTCCGCAAGCCGGCGCAGACGTCCCCAAAAATCGAGTTCCCAGGAAAGGCTCGGCCCCACCTGGAAATACTGCACCGTGCTCTTCCCGTACTGCGGGTTCTTGGTGGCGGTAAACGAGGTTTGCAGATCGATGAGCGGCCCCTCGCTGGCGCGGGTAACGCCGAGTTGCGCACTGGCCTGCTCTACGCGCTCGGCGGCCATCCGCAGATCGAAATTGCGTTCGAGAGCGGTGCGGACGAGTTCGGTCAGCCTCTGGTCTTTGAACAGGGCAGCCCAATCGGTATCCGCCAGAGAACCGGCGGCGGGCGGCGTGGGCGCGCCGCGGTACTGCGCCGGGATAGCAGTTTTCGGCCGCTCGTAATTCGGGCCTACCGCGCAGCCGCACAGAGCGGCCATTGCCAGGACGGGGAGCGCGAGTTTCATTGGGCCACCTCCGGCGCGGCGGCGGTATCTTCCGCCCGCGAGCGTTTCTCCACCACCATCTGGACTACTACGAACAGCACGGGAACGATAAAGATGGCCAGCAGGGTGGCCGCCAGCATGCCGCCGAAAACGGCGGTTCCGAGCGAACGCCGTGATGCCGAACTGGCGCCCCGCGCGACCACCAGAGGCACAACGCCGAGAATGAAGGCGAACGAGGTCATCAGAATCGGCCGGAGGCGAAGGCGCGCGGCTTCGAGCGCAGCATCCCTCGCGCTCATGCCCGAGGCGTGACGCTCCCTGGCGAACTCGACGATCAGGATGGCGTTCTTGGCCGCTAACCCGATCAGTGTCACGATCCCGATCTGGGTGTAAATATCGTACGGATAACCGCGCAAATAGACCGCGGCGAGGGCGCCGAACATTCCCAGAGGCAAAGAGAAGAGAACAGCCATGGGAATCGACCAGCTCTCATACAGCGCCGCCAGGAAAAGGAAAACCAGCACGGCCGCGAAACCGAAAATGATGCCTTCGTTCCCCTGCGCCATCTTCTCCTGATACGTCGTTCCGGTCCATTCATACGCATATCCGGCCGGGAGATTCTTCGACACCTCTTCCATGGCCGTCATGGCTTCGCCGCTGGAGCGGCCCGGGCCGGGCATGCCCTGGAGTTGAATGGCGCGATTCCGGTTGTAGCGGTAGATCACATCAGGGGAAGCCGTGGCTTGGAGCGCGGTGAATGTCCCGAGCGGAGCCATTTGGCCGCCGGCCGAGCGCACGTAGAAGTGCTCCAGATCGGTGGGCGTATTTCGGAACCCGGGTTCGGCCTGTATGACCACCTGCCAAGTCCTGCCGAAGAGGTTGAAGTCGTTGACGTAAAGCCCGCCCAGAAACGTTTGCAGCGCGCTGTAGGCATCGCTCACCGGAACCCCCAAGGCCTGTAGCTTCGGGATGTTCATGTCCACGCGGTACCCGGGGACATTGGGATAGAACGTGGTGAGCACGTTCCCAATTTCGGGCCGCCGCATGGCGGATTCGATCACGGCCTGGCTCGCGCCGGCTAGATCTTCCACGCTGCCGCCGAGGCGGTCTTCGAGGACGTACTGGAAGCCTCCGGTTACGCTGAGGCCCATAATCGGAGGAAGGCCGAACGCGACCGCCTGGGCTTCGGGCACGGTGGCGAACTTCCCCATGAAGCGCCCGAGCGTGGGCGTCAGTTGCAGATTGGCCGCCTTGCGGTCATCCCAGGGCTTTAGCGTCACAATCGCGGTGGCAACGTTTGAGCCGCCGCCGCCCGTGCGTATGTCCATCCCGCCGATGCTGAAGACGCGCTGCACCGCGGGGTCTTTCAGCAGGAGCTGCTCGATTTTCGCGGTAGCGTCGTTGGTGCGTTGCACGGAGGCGCCATCCGGCAGGCGGATCGATGCGAATACCACGCCCTGGTCCTCGTCCGGCAGGAAACCGCTCGGCATTTTGTAGAACAGCAGGCCGGCCAGTCCGGCGAAGATTGCCAGCGAAAGCAGGGCCCGGCCGAAGCGCCGCGTCAGCATGCCGGTGGCGGCAAGATAACGGCTGCGTGACCGATCAAACGTGCGATTGAACCAGGAGAAGAAACCCTCCAGAGGCCCGCGATGCTTGGTGTGGGGCCGCAGCAGAATTGCGCTCAACGCGGGGCTGAGCGAGAGGGCGTTAAACGCGGAAAGCAACACGGAAACCGCGATCGTGAGCGCGAACTGCTTGTAGATCTGTCCGCTGATTCCGCCCATGAACGCCACGGGGATAAATACCGCCGCCAGAATGAAGGCGATTGCCACAACCGGGGCGGATACTTCTTTTATCGCCTGAATCGTGGCCTCGCGCGGCTTCATGCCCTCGTCGATATGCCGCTGCACCGCTTCCACCACCACGATGGAATCGTCCACCACGATGCCGATTGCCAACACCAGGCCGAACATACTGGTGATGTTGATCGAGAAACCCAGGGACGGGAACAACGCGAAGGCGCCAATCACGGCAACGGGCACCGTCAACAGCGGGATGAGCGTGGCCCGCCAGTTCTGAAGGAAGATGAACACCACCAGCAGCACCAACCCGATCGCTTCGAGCAACGTGATCAACACGTCATTGATCGCCGCTTTGACGAACGTTGTGGCATCGTAGGGGATTTCGTATTCCACGCCAGGCGGGAAGCTCTTCTTGGCTTCCTCCATGAAATTCTTCACGCGGTCGGCCGTGTCCACCGCATTCGCGCCGGGGGCCAGATTCAGCATGACGTTCGCCGAGGGCGAGCCGTTCAGGCGGCTGAACCCGGCGTAGCTTTGGGACCCGAGTTCGGTATGCCCGATGTCGCGAATGCGCAGATACGAGGCGTCAGGCAGCGCCCGGATAATGATGTCGTCGAACTGTTCAGGGCTGGTCAAACGCCCCGGCGTGCTCATGGAATACTGGAAATCCGTTCCGGGCAGCGAGGGCGGAGCGCCGACCGATCCGGCTGGGTTTTGCCGGTTCTGTGTGGAGATGGCGCTCGATACGTCGCTGGCGGTCACGCCGAGTTTCGCCATCTTGTCCGGGTCCACCCACACGCGCATGGAATACACCTGGCTGGAGGCCAGTCGCGTATCGCCCACTCCCAGCAGGCTGCCCAACTGGTTCACCAGGTTGATCTGAACGTAGTTGGTGAGGAAGAGCGCGTCGTACCGGGGATCCTTCGAGACAAGGCTGATTCCCATCAGGAATGCGCTCGAAACCTTCTTCACCGAGACGCCGGCGCGCTGCACCTCGGCCGGCAGTTTCGGGAGCGCCAGATTGACGCGGTTTTGCGTCTGGACAGCGGCGATGTCGGGGTTGGTCCCGAGTTTGAACGTGACCGCGATACTCATTGCGCCGCTATTCGAGCAATTGGTGAGGAAGTACAGCATCCCATCCAGGCCGACAAGTTGCTCTTCGATGGGCTGCGCCACAGTCTTTTCGAGGTCTGCTGCGTTTCCGCCCAGGTATCCGCTGCTGATCTGGATGACCGGCGGCACCAGTTCCGGGTATGTTGCGATAGGAAGGCTGGGAATCGCCACGGCGCCAAGGATCACGATGATGATGGCGATCACCATCGCGAATACGGGTCTATCGATGAAGAATCGCGCCATGGCCCGTTACCTTTTCTTCTGGAACGGAGTGGGGCGCACGGTCATGCCGGGCCGGATGCGCGTCAGGCCCTCCACCACGACGCGATCGCCGGGGTTGAGTCCCTGCTCGATGATCCAGTCTTCGCCCGAACGCGGCCCCGTGATTACCGGGCGCGCGGTAACCTTATTGCTCCCCTCCACCGTGTACACGGTCTGGACCGTTTGCATCTGCTGCACCGCGCGCTGCGGCACGAGCAGCGCGCCTTTGCGTACCTCGGTTTGGAAGCGGACGCGCCCGAACTGTCCGGGCAGGAGCGTGTGTTTCGGATTGGGGAAACTAGCCTGAAGTTCCAGAGTGCCGGTGCGCGAATCGAGCTGATTTTGAGCATTGGCGATGCGCCCCTTGGCAGGAAACTGGCTGTTATCGGCCAGTAACAATTCGAGCGCATTCTCGCGGCCGCCCAACAACGCGGAGCGGTATTTCAGGTACTCGGTTTCGCTGACCTTGAATCGCACCCAGATGGGGTCGAGCGGCACGATTGTCGTGAGGGCTTGTTGCGACGCGGGGTTCACGATTCCGCCGACCGGCGTCAGGGTGTCGCCGATCAAGCCTGCGATGGGCGCGCGGATCGTGGCGTACTCGAGGTTGAGGCGCGCGTTCTTGAGCGCTGCGCGCTGAGCTTCCATGCGGCCCTCGGCGCTCTGAACCTGGGTGCCGGTGGAGAGCCGCACCTGTTCCACGTTGGCGGTGCTCGCCCGCACATTGGCTTCGGCGGCGCGCAGCGCGGCGGTGGCCGCATCCAAGTCCTGCTTGGAAGCGGCATCCTGCTCCACCAGCGGCTTGAGGCGTTCGTAATCCTGCTGGGCCTTTACCAGGTTGGCTTGCGCGGTTGCGAGTCCGGCTTCGGCCTGGAGCAGCAGAACCTGCTTGCTGGCCAGTTCCACGTCGGCTTCGGTCTGCTTCAAAGTGCCGGCCGCCTGCTCCACTGCGGCCTCGTACGGCCGCAGATCCAGCACGTACAGGGGGTCTCCCGCGCGGACTTCCGCGCCCGGCTTGAACAGCCACTTCTCGATATTGCCGCTGACCCGGCCGCGCACCTCCACCATGTCGCGCGCGTATGTTTGCGCCGGATATTCGGAGTACAGCGGAACATCGGTAGGCGTGACGCTCACAATTTGGACGAGCGGCACGGCGGCGGCGCCCCCGCGGTTCTGCGCCTGGCTGGTATTGCAACCTATCCCAGTAAGCAGCAGGATCGCAAAGCAGATTACAAGCACGGCACGCCCGCGCGCTTCAAACGGCAGCGAAATCATAAGAAAGAAGGCCCTTTGTCTTCTATGATTGCACGGCGCGGATTCCTGCGCGGCCAATCCGGACACGGACTGGAGCGGCAAACAGGAGAATCCGCCGCGTCTTCTACTCCAACCAGACACCGGCGCTTGAGTGGTCTTCGCAGTAAAAAACGCGCCTGCCTGGAACAGGATGACTCGCAATCCATGCCGGGCCGTTGACGATGCACGATTTTGTCCAGGCCTCGGTGTCTATGTTTCTGCTTGCGAGTACGGCGACCAGCGTTTCGCCCGCGGGCTCTCCGGTGCGAGGGTTCATGATGTGGGAGTACACCCGGCCCCCGGCCTTGAGCGACCTCTCTCCGGCGCCGGAGGTGGATAGGGACATGTCCCTCAGATACACTTCCGCCACCGGTTTCGTTGGGCGTGCGGGATGCCGAACCTTCACCAGCCATCCGCGCGGTTCCGCGGGCGGCGCCCCCATTCCGTAGATGGTGCTGAACGAAGCTGCAATCAGCGCCGTGGTGAAGCCTCTTTCGCGCAGTATCGCAGCCATCCTGTCGGCCGTATAGCCCTTGCCGATCCCACCCGGATCGATTTCCATTCCGGGGCGCCGAAAATAGATGGTCTGAGCTGCGGGGTCGAGCTCGATGTACTCGTACCCCACGCGAAGACGCGCGCTCCCCGTGTCGGCGCTATCGGGGAGGTGCGCAGCATGAGTGTTGAACCCCCACGTCTTCACTAGGGGGCTCACGCTGATATCGAAGGCGCCGTCGCTCTGCCGGCTGTATTCCAGGCATTCGGATACCAGCCGAAAGAGTTCCGCGGAGACCTTCACGGGCCGCTCGGAGGCGCACCGGTTTACCATGCTCCATTCACTTTCCGGCCGGTAATTGGAGAGCAAGGCTTCGAGCCGCTCGATTTCGTCGAAGGTGGCGTCGATCGCCGATTCCATGGCCTCCGCGCCGCCGCCGTACACTACGACGGAATACGTCGAGCCCATGGCATCGATGCTCTTTTGAAGCCGAAGTTGTGGAGCTTCTTCCGTCAGTTTGTCCTGGCCCTTCTTCCGTAGTCTCCGCTGCCGCACGGAACCGGTGTTGAAGAGTTGTTGAAAATGGCGCGCGGAGCCCTTCATTGTATCCCCTGCCGCCGCGGCAACGGCTGCGACGGTTGGGTCCAGTGGGAGCTTGAGTTTCGGCCGGGTCAAGACCTGGCCGGGTGTCAGCTTGCTGCCGGTCGCCTATGCGGCAAATTCGGCCAGGCAGATCTAACTTTCTGGCCGGCTGAACCGATGACTCTTTAGGGCTAGTCCGCTGTCACATGGCAGCGTACCAAACGTGTTATCGACCGTCGCTAAGTCCGGCGCTAAGATTGCCGGAACACGTAGCCCTTTGGAGTCACTCGATCATAGGTCTTGCCTCTCCTATCGTTTGGCTCCAAGGGCCAATATGCGCGCAAAGAAGAGACCGGATTGCCGCGGTGTCCGAATGTTCCTACGGTTTGTGGAATACGAAGCGGTTCAAGAAATGGGAAGCCGCGCAAACCCGCAAAGCTGCATTTCCCCCAAGAATACCGGGGGTTCCGGCGAAGGCAGACCTTGATTCCGGAGGGAAGGCTGTTCACCATCGCTCCGGAACACTCTCCACGTCCGCTCCGGAATCCGCAAAATGGTAAGTACTACCAGCGCCGTTCGTCGATGATATCGGTGGCTTCTAACAAGGCTAAGTGCTAATTCCCGCGCTGTTGACCGTCCTTTAAGCCCGGTGTTACCATCCGGTCAACCCATCGCTTTGGGAATTGTTGCTCCATTTACTCTTCAGAGTTTCCGAACTTCTCTGCTGGAACCCTGAGGAAATTTGCTAGGAGGAAGTGCTCTTGAGGGTCAAGAACTATTTGTTTGCCTGCCTATTACTGGCTGCCTGCGCAATGCTAGGTTTTAGCCAAAACTACGGAAGCGTCGGCGGCTCGGTCAAGGACCAATCCGGGGCCGTTGTCCCCGGTGCATCCGTCGTCGTCACAAACACTGCTACAGGAACGGCCACTCGGGTCTCGAGTTTGGCCGATGGAAAATATCTGGTTAACGCTTTGCAGCCCGGCACCTATCAGCTTGCCGTGGAGGCAGAGGGCTTCAAGAAGTACCTCACATCGGGCTTCGAAATCCACGTGTCTGACAACGTGACGATCGACGTACCCCTGGAAGTTGGCGGGGCCGCCGAATCGATCACCGTCACGGCGGAAGCTCCCATGCTTCGCGTTGCCGACGTGCAGACCGGCGAAGTTATCGACAACAACTTCATCAAGAACATGCCCCAGTTGAACCGCGACCCGTTCGCCCTGGCGTCTCTGTCGGGCAACGTGCAGGGTTCGGGCAGCACATTGCAGCTCAACGGCGGCCGCACCAGCGGCGCTGACTACTTCATTGATGGCGGCTCCGTGAACACCGGCCGGTCGAACCGGCGCGCCAACGTAGCTCCCTCGATGGATGCCGTGGCTGAGTTCAAGGTGGTCACTTCGGGTATTTCGGCCGAGTTCGGCCGCATTTCGGGCGGCTACATCACGCTCGTTACCAAGTCCGGTTCCAACGAGTACCACGGCAGCGTGTATGAATACATGTTCAACGACATGTTCAACGCCAATACGTGGGCTCAGAACTCGATCGGCGCCAAGAAGGCTCACTTCCGTCAGAACGATTACGGATTCACATTCGGCGGTCCCGTCACGATTCCGAAGATCTACAACGGCAAGAACAAGACCTTCTTCTTCGCGGACAACGAATACTACAAAAGAACCAACGCTGGCACGATCAACCTGAACAGCGTCCCCACCGATCTGGAGCGTGCCGGTGATTTCACCCAGACGCTTTACCAGAGCAAGTACTACCCCGGCTACGAGCCGTACGGAGCGCAGGTTTTCAACTCGACCAAGGGCTTGTGGCAGCGCACCGATCTCATCGGCGGCGACGGAAAGCACATTAATCCGGCCCTGATCTCTCCGGTCAGTAAGGCGCTTCTGGCCTTGGTTCCGGCGTCCAACCGCGCTTCGAATGCGGGCAGCAGCAGCTATAACAACTATCAGTGGGCCAACACGAGCGAGACGAACAATTTCCGGTTCGGCATTCGCATGGACCACACCATCACGGAGTCGCAACGCATTAACCTGCGGTACACGACGTATTCGAGCGACCAGGCCACTACGCCGACGATGAACACGCCGCTGTACACCAGCAACGTGAACAACGCCGACGGCGGCCTCAACGGAACGCTGAACTACACGTGGAGCGTCACGCCCACCACCATCCTGGACGTAAAGGGTTCGGTGACGCATGCGCCGAGTTTCACCGGCGCCACGCATCCTTCCGATTTCAGCAATTCGTTCCTGCCGGCTGTGTTTGCACAGTACCAAGGCACGAACACCACGCCCAACATCCAGAATTCCTTCATGGGAGCCACCGCGTGGGCCCAGGCCGGAACCTCGGCCGTCACGAACTCGACCACGTACAACGTCTCCGCGTCGATCACGAAGGTCCGCACTTCGCACACCCTGAAGATCGGCGGCGAGACTCGGCGTTACTACGACAACTACATCACTGCCGGCGGCTCCGACGTGATGAACTTCAACGGAAACCAGGTCGCGCAGTTCCAGGGCGATTGGGGAGTAGGCGCAGCGGAAGGCCGCACGAACGGCATGATGGGCTTCCTGCTTGGAATCAACGACCGGCTCAACATCGCCAAGCCCACCACCCGCGCCATGCAAACGACCTACCTTGGGTTCTACGTCCAGGACGACTGGAAGCTCACCCCGAAGTTGACCGTAAACCTGGGCGTGCGCTACGACAACGAGCGGCCCACCACGGAGCGCTCGGACAAGCTGTTCTTCTGGGATCCGAACTACCCGTCGATGTACACCATCAACTCGGGATTCGATTGGAATACCGAAGTGAAGAAGGTGGGTCTGGACCCGGCGACAGTGCCCGTGCCCAGCTGGTGGACGAACAAGAAGTTCGCTAACGGCGCGGTGATGGTCACCAATTCCTCGGCATACCCGCACCGTTCGCCTCAGATTGTCAACAACAAGGAATTCGCGCCGCGCATTGGCTTCGCCTACCAGGCGAACCAAAAGACGGTCATCCGCGCCTACGGCGGCAAGATGTACCTGCCGACCACGGGCAACCCGCAAAGTTATGCCACCAGCAACAGCAACGTGGCACTGTCCGACCAGGCGTTTGCCGGCTGGCACACGTCGACCGACGGCGGGCGGACCTACATTTCGACCTGGGCAAATCCGTTTGCGCTGCCGGCCTTCTACAGCGGCTACACGCGCGACCTCAAAACCATTAACCAACAGAGCTCGCTCGATCCCGGCGCCAGCGCCGTGAACCAGAAGTGCCAAATGCCTACTGAGTACAGCTACTCCATCGATATGCAGCGGCAGTTGCCGATGAACATCGTGGTGCAGGTAGGGTACTCGGCGCTTCGCGGCTTCGGCCTGCTGGCCACCAATTTGGTGAGCCACTATCCGGCGGAACTTCTGCAACCGCAGTATGCGGCCATGATGCAGAAGTTCATGATTTCCCCGAACGCGGGGCAGACGCTCGAAACCACCATTACCGGCACAACTCAGCCGGTCGGTTTGCTGCAGTATGATTACCCGTACTATGGACGCGTCAGCGTGTCCGGTCTGAACCTGGGCCGTTCCCGTTATGACGGGTACAATTTCCGCATCGAACGCCGGTTCGCGCAGGGCTTCTCGGCCCTCATGAACTACACGCACGGGCGGTTGGTGGACGACGTCGGCGGCGCGGATGGACAAGGCGCCAAGACGGTTCAGTCGGTTGACGATTATCACAAGGTGTGGGGAACCAGCTCCATGGACCGCACGCACAACGTGAACATCGCTTACACCTATGAGTTCCCGTTCGGCAAGGGCAAGAAGTTCATGGGCAAGCCCGGCAACTTCGCGATGAAGGTTATCGACGGAGTGGTCGGCGGCTGGACGCTCGCCGGCAACTTCTCGTACCGCAGCGGCAACCCGATCACTCTGACGGGCAGCAGTGCCAGCAACGTGAACAACGGCGTGATCAAGGTGAACCAGACTTGGGGCAGCTACGCGAGCAGCGACCACAATCTAATCTCCCCGAGCTTCCAGAACTTCAACCAGGTGCTGACGGGAGCACTGCAGTCGTATGACACTCCCACGTTTGGCAATTGCGCCAGCACCAGCACAACGCTCCGCTATCTCAACCCCTGTAAGGTCGTGACGGCGCAGGCGTTCGTCTCGGGCAATCTTCCTCCCAACCAGGACGATATCCGGAACCCCGGCAACTACACGATGGACATGTCGCTGAGCAAGAACTTCCGGCTCAGCGAAGGACGCTACCTGCAGATTCGCGCGGAAGGGCAGAATGCCTGGAACGTGCGCGGTCTCGGGAACGTGAACTCCTCCATCGGCACCCCGCAATATGGACTGATCACCACGGCCGGCAACACGCCGCGGCAGATTCAGCTTTCAGCCCGTATTAACTTCTAACCCCGTATTACAGAGCCCCCCTGGGCATGCTGCCGCCCGGCAGCATGCCCCAGGACAGGGGGCACGCCGGGCTAGACCGCAGGCCTTTCTACCTCCCTCCTTTTTCGTTTCCCTTGCCCGATCAAGCGTTTCGCGGCGGGTCGATTCCGGCACAGCGTCGGCGCCTGCCGGAGATGGGATTGTCACAACAGCCTATTGTGCCCCCGGCGAACTGGAAGCCCAACCTATTGTGTCCGGCATGGCAAGATCGGCTTTCTCCGACAGGGTCATCAGTGACACGGCCTATTACCCCTACTCCTCCGAAATCCCCCGGTTTTTCCGGTAAAGTGCGAAGAAAGCCCGCCCGTTTGAGCTCTTTTCACGAATCCTACCTGATAGCTCAGTGGCGCCCCGGTTGCCCGCGCCGTACTTCCGGAAGCGGTCCAGCAAGCGAGACCTTATAACTCCGATATCTCCGGCATAACGCCCGTCACACGTACTGGATGATACTGCTGCAGCTTCGCCCGCATTGAAACTAAAAGGCTTAGCTGGGGACGCTAGTCGTAACTCCCATTTCTATTGACGGTCCCTTAAGGCAGTGGTAATATCCTCTCGTCGCAATAGCCCATTCGAGTAACAAACGTCCGCTTTGCTGAAGCCCTGGGATCAATAAGGAGGAAGGTCTCGTGAGGATGAAAACTATCTGGTGTGTCTGCTTATTGCTGGCTGCCTGCGCGACGCTAGGTTTTGGCCAGAACTACGGAACTGTTGGCGGCACGGTCAAGGATCAATCCGGAGCCGTTGTACCGGGCGCCGCGGTCGTCGTGACGAACACGGCGACAGGGACTGTCAGTCGGGTCAGTAGCTTGGCCGATGGCAAGTTCCTGGTGAACGCGTTGCAGCCCGGCACCTATCAATTGGCCGTGGATGCGGCCGGATTCAAGAAGTACCTGACATCCGGTTTCGAAGTCCACGTGGCTGACAACGTCATGATCGACGTTCCCCTGGAGGTTGGCGGGGGCGCCGAATCCGTCACGGTAACGGCGGAAGCCCCCATGCTGCGCGTCGCCGACGTGCAAACCGGTGAAATTGTTGACAACAACTTCATCAAGAACATGCCCCAGTTGAACCGGAACCCGTTCGCGCTGGTTGCCCTCTCCGGCAACGTGCAGGGATCTGGCGACACTCTGACGCTGAACGGCGGGCGTACCAGCGCCACTGACTACTACATCGATGGCGGCGTCGTGAACACCGGCCGGTCGAACCGCCGGGCTAACGTCACCCCCTCCATGGATGCCGTGGCCGAGTTCAAGGTGGTCACCTCGGGTATTTCGGCCGAGTTCGGCCGCATCTCGGGCGGGTACGTCACGTTGGTGACGAAATCGGGTTCCAACGACTACCACGGGAGCATGTATGAATACATGTTCAACGACATGTTCAACGCCAACTCCTGGCAGCAGAACGGGATCGGCGCCAAGAAGGCGCATTTCCGCCAGAACGATTACGGATTCACGCTCGGCGGGCCGGTCGTGATTCCGAAAATCTACAGCGGCAAGAACAAGACCTTCTTCTTCGTGGATAACGAATACTACAAGAGGACGAACGCGGGGACCATCAGCCTGCAAGGCGTTCCGACGCCCCTCGAACGGGCCGGGGACTACACCCAGACCCTTTACAACGGAAAATACTACCCGGCTTACGACCCGTACGGGCCGCAAGTCTACAATGCCAGCAAGGGATTGTGGGAGCGGACCGGACTCTTGGGCGGCGACGGGAAGCACGTTCCCGCGGGCCTGATCGATTCGACATCGGTCGCCCTCCTGAAGTTCGTCCCGGCGGCTAACCGGGCGCCGCAGGCGAACAGCAGCAGCCAGAACAACTATGGCCATGAGTCGTCGAGCAGTTCAGACAACTTCCGGTTCGGCGTCAGGATGGATCAGAACCTGACGGAATCGCAGCGCTTGAACCTGAGGTACACGAACTATTCGCAGAACACGTCTACCTTGCCTACCTCGGAAAACCCCCTGTATACGAGTAGCGTGAGTGCGAGCGATGGCGGACTGAATGCGAACTTGAACTATACCTGGAGCATCCAGCCCACGCTGATCCTGGACCTGAAAGGCTCGGTGACGCATAACCCCACCTTCTCGGGCAACACGCATGCGGCAGGCTTCAGCAACTCGTATCTGCCGGCTATCTACGCGCAGTACCTGGGCCCGGACGACATTCCGTCCATCAACAACACGTTCATGAACGGGACCGCCATAGGCCAGCCCGGCAGTTCGTCGACTACGAACTCGACCACCTATGCTTTCAGCGGTTCGCTGACCAAGGTGCGGACGTCGCACACCCTGAAGATCGGCGGCGAGCACAGGCGGTATTACGACAACTTCTACTCTGGCGGCGGCTCCAGCAACGTCGTCCAATTCATGTACAACCAGGTCGCTCAGTTCCAGGGCGACTGGGGCCTGGGCGCGGCTGAAGGACGTACCACCGCGATGGCGGCGATGCTGCTCGGCACGAATAGCCGCAATAACATTGCCAAGCCGACCACTCGGGCCATGAACACCAACTACTTCGGGTTGTTCATCCAGGACGACTGGAAGCTCAGCTCGAAGTTGACCGTGAACCTGGGCGTGCGGTACGACAACGAGCGGCCCACCACGGAGCGAATGGACAAGCTGTATTTCTGGAATCCGGACCATGCGAGCTTGTTCCCGATCATCGCAGGGTACGACCTCCCGACCGAGCTACGAAAGGTAGGCCTCGACCCGGCGGCGGTTCCTATACCGGATTGGTGGACGAAGAAGGGCTTCAAGGCTGGGTCGGTGGGCATCGCCGGCACGCCGGATTTCCCCGGCAGATCGCCGCAGATTCTCAACAACATGCAGTTTGCGCCGCGCATCGGCTTCGCCTTCCAGGCGGACCGGAAGACCGTGATCCGCGCCTACGGCGGCAAGATGTACCTGCCGACCACGGGCAACGCGAACAGCTACGCGACCAGCAACAGCAACGTGGCGCTTTCGGACCAGGCCATCGCGGGCTGGCACGCATCCACCGACGGCGGCCGGAACTATATCTCCAGTTGGAAAACCCCGTTCCCGCTGGCCTCGATGTTCACCAAGTATTCGAAAGATCTCATGACGGTGAACCAACAGAGCTCGATCGATCCCGGGCCGAACGTGGTGAACCGCAAGTTGGCCATGCCGCGCGAATACACCTATTCGATCGACATTCAGCGGCAGTTACCCTTCAATTTGGTCACACAGGTCGGCTATACGGCGAACCGCGGCTACGGCCTGCTCGCCACGAATCTGGAAAGCCACTACCCGGCCCCTCTTCTGAAACCGCAGTACGCGGCGGCGATGCAGACGTTTGTGAAGTCGCCGAACGCGGGGGAAACCCTGGAAACGACGATTACGGGTACAAATCAGCCGTACGGCTTGCTCATGTATGACTTTCCGTATTATGGCCGCCTCCAGGTATCCGGTCTGAACTTGGGCCGGTCCCGGTACGATGCGCTCAATGTCCGGCTAGAGAAGCGCATGTCGCAGGGCCTTTCGGTGCTGCTGAACTACACGCGCGGCCACCTGGTGGACGACGTGGGGGGCGCCGACGGAGCGAACAGTAAGAGCGTTCAGTCGATTGACGACTACCACAAGGTGTGGGGTCTCAGCTCCGCGGACCGCAAGCACAGCGTGAACCTCGCCTATACGTTCGAGTTCCCCTTCGGAAGGGGCAAGAAGCTGCTGGGCAAGCCCAGCAATTTTGCCATGAAGGCTCTCGACGCGGTGGTTGGCGGCTGGGTGCTGGCCGGCAACTTCTCGTGGCGCAGCGGCGCCCCGATCGGTATGACGGGAAGCACCAACAGCAACATCAACAACGGCGTGATCAAGGTGAACCAGACCTGGGCTAACTATTCAGATGGGGCCGGAAAAGTGGACACAGCAGGGACCGCCGACCACAATCTGGTCATGCCCGGTTTCAAGGACCTGAATCAGGTCTTGATTGGCCCGTTGCAGTCGTACGACACTCCCACGTTTGGCGACTGCTCAAAGACGAGCACAACCCAACGCTATCTGAATCCCTGTAAGGTTCTGCCTGCACAGGCGTGGTATTCCGGCACCATCGACCCGCTCAGGGACGAATACCGGAACGCGGGTAACTATACGATGGACATGTCGCTGATGAAGAACTTCCGAATCAAGGAAGGAGTCACATTCCAGTTCCGCGCGGAAGGGCAGAATGCCTGGAACATACGCGGTTTGGGCGGCGTGTCAGCGTCGGCCGGCAGTCCTGGCTACGGCTTGATCACCTCGGCGGGCAACACGGCGAGGCAGATCCAGCTTTCGGCGCGTATTAACTTCTAAGTTTGCAGGACCCTCCGGGCATGCTGCCGCTACCTGCGGCGGCATGCCCGTTTTTTTTGGGCGCTGCGGGATAAAACCGGCAAAGGTTCGGCGAACTTCAGGCGGAAACGGCAAACGGGCAGCAGCCCCATTACCCCCGGATTCCGCGGCCCCGGTTCCCGCCACTTCGCCTTCTCCAATTCCCGGATGCACGTCTGACTCGAACAGGAGTTATAAGCAGGAGTATCTTCCCCGGCCTGACCCCAGCGGCCACCGCCTCAGCAGTTAGCGCTGTTAAGAAAGCATCTAATTGGGCCACGGCCGGGGGACGCCGAAGGGGCCGGCGCTGTTGTCAACTTCACCCATACATTAGGCAAGAAGCACAGCATGATTATGGTAAATTGAGGGATAACGGACAACGTGCCTCCACCCAAGGAGATTTTTGCGCGCGATGGCGAGCTGCGGCCGATCGGGGCCAATCGCGCGCACTGGATTCGCATGAATCAGAGCTTGTTCGGAACGGACGACGGCGCAAACTCTGCCGTAACCGCTGCGCCGGCGATGGCGTATGTAGCCCTCCACTCTCCCGCGCCCGCAAACATAACTATCGAAGCGGTTTGGTTGCCCCCGGCCGTGATTGCCTGCGAGCACTCGGAACGGAGGCTTTCGTGACGTTCCAACGCCGGTCATGCGCCGAGGTGCAGGGCCGCCAGTTCGTATTCCCCAAAGCGGCAGGGGCCGCTGGACGGGTCCGCACGGAACTGGAAGGGTTTGGGAGCACGCCGACGGATTACGGCATTCAGGTGGAGAGCGGCAAGACGGGGACGGGTGCGAGGGTCGCGTCCGCTCGGCCCCTGGCCAATGCCGTGTTCCGGTCCGCCGCAAAGCCCGTTCGTCCGGAGGCCTATATTCACGCCGGCGTCAAGCCGGGGCAGGAGTCCAAATGGCGAATCACGTACGATTACTAAACGCTTCAAGGAAGATAGCCCGGCAGCGAATCCTACGCGCGGCGCTGGCGATTGCATTCGCCACGGGCTTGTCGGGAATTGCGCTGGCAGCGGATCCCCCTCAGGCTGAGATTGGCAATGGCCAGATCAAAGCGAAGCTCTACCTTCCGGATGCGCAGAACGGTTTTTACCGCGCCACCAGGTTCGACTGGTCTGGAGTGATTTTCAGCCTCGAGTATGCGGGACACAATTACTACGGGCCGTGGTTTACCAAATACGATCCCCCGGTCAGGGATTTTACGTCCACACCCGAAGACATAACCGTGGGAGCGGCCAGCGCGATCACCGGGCCGGCGGAGGAATTCCAGCGGCCGATCGGATATGACACTGCCAAGCCCGGCGAAACGTTTCTCAAGGTCGGAGTGGGCATCTTGCGCAAGCCAGACGATAAGGCGTACTCCGCTTATTTGCCCTACGAGATCGTGAACGGCGGCAAGTGGGCCGTTCAGAAGGGCGCGGATTTCGTCACGTTCACGCAAACGCTTGCCGACGAAGCCACCGGGTATGGGTACGTGTACGTGAAAACTGTCAGGCTGACGCCCGGGAAAGCTGAGATGGTAATGCAGCACAGCCTGAAGAACACCGGGAAGATGCCGCTGAAGACGAATCTCTATGACCACAATTTCCTGGTGTTGGACAAGGCTGCTCCCGGTCCGGACTTCGAGATTTCAGCGCCGTTCGAGATTAAGGCCGCCGGCAACCGCGCTCCAAATGCGGAGTTCGGCGAGATCCGCGGGCAGAAGATCGCCTATCTGAAGCCGCTGCAAAACCAGGACCGCTTCTCGGTTGGCATCGCCGGTTTCGGCGCCGATCCGAAAGACTATGATTTCCGCATTGAAAATCGGAAGCTAGGCGCTGGAATGAGGATTGTCGGCGACCGCCCGCTGGCCAGTGTGGCGCTGTGGTCGATTCGCAGCGTCCTGGCACTGGAACCGTTTATCGATGTGGCGGCCGACCCAGGGCAAGAGTTCACCTGGAAGTACACGTACTCGTACTACACGGCGCCGAAGGGCAACTGAACGTGAGGCTTTTGGCCCCTCCGAAGTTTTGGAACGGTGGAGCCTGTTGGTGGATGTAGTAGCCGACCCGGGCAAAGACTTTACGTGGATCTACACGTATACGCACTATACCCAGCGGGCGGGCAAGTGATCGAAATGCGTGAAATTGAGTCAAGCGCCGGCGGCCAGAGCGGGTTTGTCGATGCAACCCGCCGCGCACTGCCGGCTTAGGAGAGCAATCAATGCGAAGAGTAATCGTTTCTATCGTCGCGCTGGCGAGCATTTGCCTCGCGCAGCAGAATAGGCAGAACGCACCCGTCCAGCAACCGCCAAGTGCGGCTCCGGCCGCGGCTGCCGCCCCTGGAGCCCCCGCGGCCCCTGCGGCCGCACCGCGCGGCGAGGCGCTTCCCCCGCTCAATGTATTGCGCGGCGTGGACACTGACCGGTATATCGGCTACCCCGAACTTGCGCCCATGCATGAGTTCCACGGAACGCTCATGGCGCATACGATACTGAGCGGCGGCGACCCGTACACGCCCGGGGCAAACGGCCAGGTTCTCGAGTACCGCAAAGACCTTTCCGCGGTGACTCTGCTGCCCCACAACGTGACGCCTCTCACGGCGCATGCGGATGCGTACTTCTTCTATGTCGAAAGCGGCAAGGGCAAGCTAGACGATGGAAAGAACCAGTGGGAGCTGCGTGAGAACATCGCGGTGCTTGTGCCGCCAAACCTCGCGTATCGTTTCACCAACACGGGGGACGAGACGTTGCAGATGGTGATGCTCACCTGGACTGCGACGGGAACGCCGAAGAATGAACTGATAGTCAGGGACGTCAATCTGCTCGGCTTCTGTGAAGAGCACGCGCACTGGAACAACTATTCCAAGTGCATCTTCGGCAATGCCGACGGCTTGTACCAAAATGAGCGCATCTATCTGGTGCAGTTGCAGCCGTGGTCGATGAACCAACCGCACAGCCACGGAAAGGGCACCGAAGAGATCTGGGTCAAGACCACCCCGGGCACGATCCCCTGCGTGATCGGCAGCGACATGCGCGAAATGCGTCTAAATACGGCGTATCTGGTGCCTCCGGATGGCATTACGAACCACTCAAACATCAACACTACGAAGGACACAGTTCAATCGTGGCTCTACATCGCGCGCGGCGCGCCGGTTGCCCCGGGCGCAGGTCGCGGCGGGCAACCCAACGCTGGGGCTAATGCACCCGCCGGACGTGGCGGCGCTCCTGGCGCAGCTGCCGCCCCCGGCGCACCTGGGGCTGCTGGCGCACCTGGCGCCGGCGGCGGCCAAGGCGGCGGAAGGGGCCCGGCGAATCCGAATATCAACCGGGATACCACAGCGGCTACCGTAGCCGGCAAGCCGTTGAACTAGACAGCGGGCATTGAAACACGGCGAAATTGCATCCAGCCCCAGGCGGCAGCGCCTGGGGCTGCTCAAAGGAGGACTATGGAACGCAGAACTATGATCGGCGCGATGATTGCCGCGGTGGCTTCGAGCGCCGCAGGCCAGACCCCGGCCAAGAAAGCCGGTCAGGCGAAGGGCGCCGCTCCGGCGAAAAGGCCCATTCAGCTGAATTGCGATCTGGCGGTAGATCCCAAGCAGGAAGACGCCTTTATTAAGCACTTCGAGACGGTGTTTCGTCCCGTTGCGCAAAAGCATGAAGGCTATATCGATCTCAAATTGCTGAGGATAGATCTACAGATCCGCGGCAACGTGCCCGCCGGCTGCAGGGTACGCTTCTCGCTGACGTACCAGACCGAAGAACTGCGACAGAAGTGGATCGCGCACCCGGACCACGAGAAAGCATGGGCCCCAATGGAAGCCATGCTCACCGATCACAACTTCAATATACTGGTATACGACGTCTACTAGAAACGGCGCCACTGCGTTAATGCAAGCCGGCCCATCCCGGCTTGCATTAACATGTATTAAGGAGTTACACGTCTGTTATGCCGAAAATAGCGATCATAAGCGCACTCTTGCTGGCCCTATTCGCCGGTTCGCTCGCAGCTCAGGCGCCTGCCAAACCACTGACCAAGGCGGATATCGACCGCATGATGAAGGAGTTATCCAACTGGGGCCGTTGGGGCAAGGAAGACCAAATGGGGACGGTCAACCTGATCACCGCAGCCAGCAGGAAAGCGGCGGTGAAGCTGGTGACCGAGGGAGTTTCGGTGTCGATGGCTCGGGACACCAATTCGAAGAAGGACTTGGATAATCCCAATCCTTTTGTCGTTAAGATGAGTCCGCCGGTTGGCGGCGAGTTCAACATGGATGAACAGACCGTGTTCTTTCATGGCTTTGCAGTGAGCCACCTGGATTCGCTGGCGCATATCTTTTTCGATGGGGACAAGATGTACAACGGCTTCCCCACAAGCGCGGTGAAGCCGGACGGCACGGGAGCCCTGGACGTCAGAGCCTACAAGAATGGGTTCCTCACGCGCGGAGTGCTGATCGACATTCCGTGGCTTAAGGGCCTACCGTATCTGGAGCCGGGAACGGCTATCTATCCCGAAGATATCGCCGCATGGGAAAAGAAGACCGGCATACGCATCGGGAGCGGCGACGCGGTGTTCATCCGCACGGGAAGGTGGGGGTACCGGGACGCTAAGGGTCCCTGGGATATTTCCTCCAAAGCAGCGGGGATTTATGCTTCCTGCGTGCCTTTGCTGAAGCAGCGGGATATCGCGATTCTCGGCAGCGACGCGGCCCACGATGTAGTGCCCTCGGGCGTTGAGGGCGCCGATTTTCCAGTCCACGAATTACTGATCGGGGCCATGGGCGTGGCTCTATTCGATCAACTGAATCTCGAAGATATTGCCAAAGCGGCTGAGGCGAGAAAGCGCTGGACCTTCCTCTTCACGGCTGCGCCGGTGCGGGTCGTAGGCGGCACCGGAGCGGCGATAAACCCAATCGCGACGTTTTGACCGCGATGTTTAGATTGCAGCATCAAACAATTCTTGGAAAGAGAGCATTACTAATATGGCAAGATTCTCCCGTTTGAAAGTTCTGACTACGATGATTGACACGGGCATGATGCCCGTTTTCTATCACGCGGATCTCGAAGTAGCCAAGCAGGTCGCGAAGGCATGCGCCGCGGGCGGTTGCCCGCAACTGGAGTTCACCAACCGCGGGGACCACGCGTGGGAAGTGTTCACCGAGTTGGAGCGCTATTGCGCGCGTGAAGTGCCGGAAATGATCCTGGGCGTTGGCTCAGTGGTAGACCCGGGCACTGCGTCCCTTTACATCAACTGCGGCGCCAACTTCGTGGTTGGCCCACTGTTGAACGCGGATGTGGCGCGTGCGTGCAACCGGCGCAAAGTCCCGTATTCTCCCGGCTGCGGCAGCGCTTCGGAGATCTCGGCGGCCGAGGAATTGGGTTGCGAGATCGTCAAGGTGTTTCCGGGCGCCGAGGTCGGCGGGCCGAAGTTCGTGAAGGCCGTCCAAGGCCCGTGCCCCTGGACCTCGATCATGCCTACCGGTGGCGTAGACAGCACCGAAGCGTCCCTCAAGGCTTGGTTTGACGCGGGCGTGGTTTGCGTCGGCATGGGATCGAACCTTGTGACGAAGGAACTGCTCGCGGCGAAGGACTACGCTGGAATCTCCGCCAAGGTCCGCGCCACGTTGGATATCATTCGCGCAATCAGGGGAGGTAAGAAGTAATGCCGCTTAACATTAGGCCGAAAGCAGAGTGCATGTGGGATGCAGCGTCGCTCGGCGAAGTGATGCTGCGGCTGGATCCGGGCGAAGGGCGGGTTCGCACGACCCGGCACTTCCAGGTTTGGGAAGGCGGCGGCGAATACAACGTAGTGCGCGGACTGCGCCGCTGCTTCGGACTCAAGACCACCGTGGTCACCTCCATCGTGGATAACGAAATCGGCCGCCTCCTGGAAGACCTGATGTTGCAGGGCGGCGTGGACCTTTCGCACGTCAAGTGGATGCCTTTTGACGGCATCGGCAAGGCGTCGCGCGTGGGTCTGAACTTCACGGAGCGCGGATACGGCGCTCGTGCGGCGGTAGGCTGTTCCGACCGCGGCTGGGCTGCGGCTTCGCAACTCAAACCCGGCGACGTGGATTGGGCGCAGCTTTTCGAGAAGGAAGGCGTGCGTTGGCTTCATTGCGGCGGAATCTTCGCCGCCCTGGCGGCCGGCACTGCCGACATCACCATCGAGGCGATGGAAGCCGCGAAGAAGGCCGGCACGATCGTCTCTTACGATCTGAATTTCCGCGCGTCCCTGTGGAAGTCACAGGGCGGTCCGGCCCGGGCGATGGAAGTCAACCGCAAGATCGCGTCCCTGGTGGACGTAATGATCGGCAACGAGGAAGACTTCACCGCCGCGCTGGGGTTCAAGGTTCCCGACCTTGACGAGCACATTTCCAACATCGACCCCGCCAATTTCAAGAAGATGATTAGCGAAGTCGTTCAGATGTACCCGAACTTCAAGGCGGTGGCCACCACGCTGCGCAACGCGAAGACGGCTTCCGTCAACGACTGGGGCGCGGTTCTCTGGGCAGACGGGGAATTTTACGAAGCTCCCTTGCGTGAGAACCTGGAGATCTTCGACCGGGTGGGCGGCGGCGATAGCTTCGCTTCCGGCCTGGCCTATGGTTTCCTGGCCGGCAAGACGCCACAGCAGTGCGTGGAGTACGGCGCTGCGCACGGCGCGCTGGCGATGACCACTCCTGGCGATACCACCATGGTAACCGTCAAGGAAGTGGAAGCTGCCATGAAGGGCAAAGGCGCTCGCGTAATCCGGTAACTGCGATATGAATCAGCCTTGGCTGCAGAACTTTAATCCGCTGGGGAATGTCTTTCTCTCCACGCTAGCCGCTGCCATTCCGGTTTGCACTTTGTTCTATTTCCTAGCCGTACGGCGGGCGCCGGCCTGGCGCTCCGCCATCTACGGCTTCATCGCCGCTCTGGCGGTGGCGTTGGTCGTCTTCCGAATGCCGGTCCAGATGGTGGCCGGGGCCGTTGCCGACGGGCTTGTGTTCGGCTGGTTCCGCATCGCCTGGATGGTAGTTGGGGCCGTGTTTGTCTACGACATCTCGGTCGAGTCCGGCCAGTTTGAAACCATCAAGCGATCAATCGCCGGAATCTCCGGCGACCGGCGCTTGCAGGTTCTGCTGATTGCCATCGCTTTTGGGTCGGTGCTGGAAGGAGCAGGGGGCGGCGGCGCCCCGGTGGCGGTGACCGCAGCCATGATGATCGGGCTCGGTTTCCCGCCGGTCCAGGCCGGTCTGCTCTGCCTGATCGGGAATTCCACGCCGGTGGCATTCGGCGGCCTTGGGAATCCGGTGCGCACACTTGTTGCCGTCACCGGATTGCCGGAGGCGGATTTCAGCGCCATGGTCGGCCGCATCATACCGCTGGCCGTTATCATCCTCCCGTTCTGGCTGATTCGCGTCTTCTGCAAGACCAAGGACACCCTGGCCGTGTGGCCAGGGCTCCTGGCTTGCGGAATCACATTCGGTGGCCTGCAGTTCTTCTGGGCCAACTATATGGGCCCCACGCTGGCCAGCGTAATCGCCGGTGTTGGCACGATCATCATTCTGGCCATCTTCTTCCGGAAGGTTTGGCATCCGAAGGAGATATACCGCTTTGCCGGCGAGAAGTCAGCGAAGGCTGATATGGAGGAGGGCGAGCCTCTCACTTTCCGCAAGATCGTGTACGCGTGGTCGCCGTTCCTGCTGCTGATAGCCTTCGTTGTCGTCTGGGGCTTGCCTTCGGTTGTGAAGGTTCTGGATAAGGTGTCCTGGAAGGCGCCGGTTCCGGGCCTTCATATGATGGTGGTCCGCACTCCGCCGGTCGTGGCCACGGCCTACGCCGAGCCGGCGTTCTTTGATGTATCGTGGCTCTCGACGGTGGGCACCGGCACGTTCCTGGCCGGCATGCTGGCCGGACCGATGATGGGCCTCTCGATCGGCCGCACGTGGAATATCTTCTTGCGGGTAATGGGAAAGCTCAAGCTCAGCCTGATCGCCATTATGGCCATGCTGGGAGTGGGCTATGTCACCCGTTACTGCGGGATGGATGCCACATTGGGAATGGCCATGGCGCAAACCGGCGCCCTGTTCCCGTTCTTCGGCACGGCGATAGGATGGGTTGGGGTTGCGCTTAGCGGTACGGACGCAGGTTCCAACGCTCTGTTTGGGAGTTTTCAGGCGATAACCGCCACGAAACTCGGTCTGAGCCCGATCCTCATGGGCGCGGCGAACAGCGCCGGCGGCGTCATGGGGAAAATGGTGGCTGCGCAATCACTGGTGATTGCGTGCGCCGCGACGGGGCAGGCCGGGAAAGAAGGCGATCTGTTCCGGTCGATTCTCAAGCACAGTCTGGGTCTGCTCGTAATCGTTGGGTTGATTGTGTTGGCGTTTGCTTATGTTTTCCCGTCCCTGATTCCAAGCGGTCACCAGTATTTGTAAAGCTGTAGTCAGGGTCGTGGGATAGAACCAGCGGGTTCGCTGCTTCGGGCAGCGAACCCGCTAATCAAGTTTTTGGGCCACTTTTGTCAAGACAGGTCGATTCGAAGAGGCCAGCGCGGTTAAACAACTGGTCTGAGAGGAATGAATGACATGGTAATCTCGTTCTCGCGCCAGCAGCGCGCATCTTTGGTTATAACGGTTGTTGCGATGGGACTAACAGGTCTTGCAGGCTGCTCCAGTTCTGGAAACGAACCTTGGAGCGCCAAGAACGATCAGGTAATCAAGCAGTTCAGCGTGAAGGGGCGTGAGCGAAACATCCCCGCTACAGATGTGCCGATCGCCATGGAGCCCGGCAAGCCTGTGCCGGCAAACACGCTGAAGAAGGTGGATATCGCGACCGGCGTAACGGCCAACCTCGCGTGGAGCAAACTCCAACTGGTGGAAGCGCTGGAGATGCAGCCTGGAGCCAGCTATCCGGAACAGAAATTGGCCGGAGAGGTTTTTACCGCCGTGCAAGAGGGTTCGGTGACTTACACCGTCGATGGAAAGACGCTGGAACTCGAGCCCGAGACCGTCGTCTATCTCACCCCCGGCATGACGCGGTCCCTGAAGGCTGGGCCTAAAGGCGCCAAGGTGGTGGAGGTCCTTTCCCCGGTGCCTGCGGAACTGCTCAAGTTAGCCGGCATGACTGTGCCGGACGGGGCGAAACTGGACTTTCCGGACCAGGGCATGACGCCGAATATCGAGGCCGGTAAGGTTATTTATCTGCGTGACATTCAACTGGCTCCCATCGCCGCCGTGGACCCTGGCGCCATCGGTCAGAGATCCGGCGCAAATTCCCGCCTGGTCTGGGGGAAGAATGTGATGTTGAGCTTTATCCGCATGGACCCGAAATCTAAGTTCCCGATGCACATCCACCCCGAGCACCAGTTGATGTACACAACTCGCGGGACTGCGCACGAGAACGTGATGGACGCCACCATCGACATGACGGGAGAGGCTCACACTACGGTCCTGCTGCCTAGCGGCATGGTGCACGGGGCGACCATGAGCGATGTGGGCGCCGACGCCATCGACACGTTCTCGCCGCCGCGCACCGACTATTCGGAGTTCGCCAAGAAGCAGAACGACCTGTTCGCGCAGGTGATAGCGCCCGGTACCCAGGCTGTGAAACTGGCCGAGGGCTTCACCTTTACGGAAGGCGTAACGTGGCTGAAGGGCAAGCTCTACTTCTCGGATATGTATTTCAAGGATCCGTCCAAGGGAGACTGGACCGGCAGCCCGGCCCGCAGCCGGTTCATCGTCATGGAGCCGAACGGTAAGTACAAGGTTCTTTCCCAAGGCGCGCAGACCAACGGGACCATCGCCGCGGCGAACGGGAATCTGATCGTTTGCGACATGTTCGGGCATAAGGTAGTCGAGATGGATCCGGCGACAGGCAAGATCGTTCGCACGGTGCTCGACAAGATCGACGGCAAGCCGATTGATGGTCCGAACGATTTGGTCATGGACGCGAAGGGCGGCATCTATATTACCGACCCGCAGTTCACGGCCGAAGCCAAGAAGAGCCAGCCCGGCAAGCAGGTGTACTACGTTGCGCCTGACGGGACGGCCAAAGTGGTAATCCCGGCCGGCGAGTACGCCATGCCCAACGGCGTGGAAATCTCTCCCGACGGGAAGACGCTCTACGTGAACAACACCTGGTTGCAGCCGGGCGAGAATTTCCTGTACGCGTACGACATCCAGCCCGATGGTTCGCTGGCGAATAAGCGCAAGTTCGCCCAGTTCAACCTCAAGCCTGAAGTCCTGAGCGCCCCCGATCCTGTGAACCGCTTCGATTCCAGGGCCGACGGATCAGCCGTCGATACCGACGGGCGCATCTATCAGGCCACTTTGATGGGCGTGCAGATCTTCGATAAGGCGGGCGTTTACGTGGGCACCATCTACTGCCCGCAATTCCCCGTCAGCGTTACCTTCGGCGGGCCGAACAACGACATCCTTTACATCGTTGGAGAGAAGCAAGTCTGGTCTATCCAAACCAAGGTGAAGGGTTTCCGTCTGCCTGCAGGGCTTGACTAGCAACTCGGCCTTGTAGCAATTCCAGATTACCGGGGAGCTGAAATGAACCTCAGCTCTCCGGTTGTATTAACGCGATTCCAATCGGATCCCTGCTGCGAAGTCCTCATTCCGCCCCGCCCCCGCTGTCCCCTCTCGCCAGCCCAGACGAACGGCTGAACCGGCGTCTACTTGGCAGGCATGAGTCCTTCGGTAAGCTCTAGGTACGTTCCCCAGGGATCGGTGAAGAACGCGACGGCTATTGATGAGTTCGGGATCTTTCTATAGGGCTGATCGATCTTGTTACCGGCTGCTTCCAGCTTCACAAGGAACGCCTGCAGGTTCCTGACCTCGAATCCGATGTGGTCCAGCGCGCGGCCTTTGGTGGTCACGGGAGCTGTGTTGATGGAAGAGAACGTGAGATTGATTCCCGGAAGGTCGGCGGTTTCAAACTGAGCTCTCTTGCCGGGGACCGCGCCGAACGTTTTCGCGTACCAGGCCTGCGTTGCCGGAATGTCCGGCGTGGCGAAGTGGATGTGATGACCGGCGACGGGGGTGGCGAGTGTGGGCTCTTCGATAATTTCAATGCGGACGTCATCGGGACTCCGCATGTAGAGTTGCGTGGCGCGCGTCGTCGGCTCTATCTTGAGACCGGCCGCCTGCCACTTCGGAAGCCAGTCCTTCATGCTCCGCACCAGAAAGCCGAAGTGATTGACAGATGAGCCCACGGAACCGCCGGAGGGCTCGCCTTGTCGAAGTATCACGTACATGCCCGGAAACTCGATCATTTCCAGAGTGCCGTTCGAGACCGGAGTTCCGCCGAGAAGCGTAAAGAAACTCTTGCTGGCATCAACGTCGCGCACAGTCAGGTGTATGTGGCCCATCGCGACGCCGGTGGCGTTCGGCGCCACCAGCTGAGCGGAAGCGGAAACGGCGCAGACGAGGGCGAGGCCGAGAAGCAATCGGAGGTTCATGGCTACCGAGTATACAATGCTTCGGGGTTCCGCGGCCGTAGGCGGAACTCGCACGCTCGCGGACATTGGGCTACTGGCACGACGCTGGAGATTATTACTGCGGGGCGGTGAAAGGCCCGGCCGCCCAGGCCTTACCTCTTGCGGACTCAACCAAATCGCCCGGCGTGCCGGAGCAATCCGGCACGCCGAACAATTTCTGGGATCAGATTGCTAGCGCGCGGGTGGCGCGGCCGGAGCGGCTGGCGCCCCAGGAGCGCCCTGAGCCGGTCTGTTTCCCTGTGTCTGGAAATAGAGGAATCTGACCTGCTCCGTACCGGGGTTGATGTTGACGTGCGGGAACGTGAGGCCGGCGGCGACGCTAGCTGCCGTTTCCGGTTCTCCCGGAGGCGCCAGGTAGCCCTGCCCCGGTCCCTGCCACCGGAGTTGGGTGCCGAGTTGAACCAGGCTCTTGCCCTTGATGGAGAGCCAGACTTCCTCGCTGCCGAAGCCGTGCGCATGCCGCTCGGGGACGTTCATAGGATCGATCGCCACGGTGATGCACCTGAAGTGGGCCAATCCATCCGCCGGGCCCCAGATATTCTTCACGATATGGACCCAGTGACCGGTCGTGCTCGCGATAGGCGCCAGGTTCACGTCTTTCGTCAGAATCTTCGTGATGGGCTGAAATGGAGCCGCTACCGGCTCGTTGATGATGTACATGTTGAGATCTTGGTCGCCGGTATTCTTCATGGAGAACTCGACCCCGGCCGGCGCGAAGACCGCCATGCCATCGTACAGTTCCGTCGTCTGCCCGCCGGACGTCACAGTCCCCTTGCCCTCAACGACGTAGAAGACTTCCTGCTCGCCATCAAGCTTCATCGGCGCGATTCCGCCCCGCGCGACCAGCGTCGCGTACGACAAGTGGTTCTCGCCGACCAGTACAGCGCACCTCTGGGTCGGGTTACGCGGATCTCCCTTAGTCAAGATGTCGCGCTCAATCAGGCCGCCGTGGGTTTGATGCGGCATCGATTCGCGCCAGTCGCAGAAAAACATGTCGATTCTGTGGGGATCCGGTCGCGGCGCGGCTTGTCGCTGCCCCTGCGCCTGCCCAGCCGCTTGCGCTTGCCCAGCCGCCTGTGCCGGCGCTTGTGCTGCCGGCTGGCCCTGCGCCTGTTGTCCTGCCGCCTGCCCCTGCCTACGTCCCTGCGCCTGCCCCTGGGCCGGCGCTTGGCCCTGCGCCTGCGCGCACAGCGGCGCGGAGAGGGCAAGAGCTGCCACTATAACTACGAAACTCTTCTGTAACATCGGCATATGTCCTTTGAACCCGGAACGCCTATCTCAAGATTCCCGGGTTCTGTGCTCCGGAATCTCACCTACGGAAAATGTCCGGTTTCATTCAGCATAAACCGAACGCATACCGTTTGATCCTACAAGGTTCATTCTTTCCTCTGGAAACTCGCCTGGCACGGAATGCGGGCGCTGGCGCGCCAGCAGAGTCCAGATAGGCAAGTGACTTGTTCTCAGCGGCTTGCTTCGGCATTACTTATGTGCTCACGCCTTGTCCCCCTGGTTTCTCCGTGCTCATCGCCTCCCCGCTTCGATATCTCAGCCAAAAGCGATGCTCCCAGACAAATTCATTGTGGATAGCTTTTCGGCGCCGCAATCGCGCGTCTGGTGACTACCACGGCGTCACGCTGAAACCGCGGTCCGCGCCCTCCGGCACGGTCCCAGCCCCGCCATTCCCCTAATCGCTCTCGTTGAGGGCTTGGTGGGGCGAAGTCAGGTGGCGGATCACGCCTGCGATAAACGACAGGCCATTGTAGAAGTGATACAGCATATGGAACGGGATTGCCGCGAGCATGAATGGAATTCCCCGTTTAGCGGCGAGGAAGAGATAGAACTGATTGTTGAGTAGGCCAAGTATCGCGACTATCAGGAAGCCGGCGAACACTACGGGGCTGTGCGGCATGTAGAACGCCGCGAGAACAACGGAGGCGCACATGTATAGGAATGCGAGCCACCGTAGCCCTAGCAGGCTGCTGAAAATCCGCTGCTGACGAACCGGCGACTCACTCCGTACGGTTCTTGGTGCGGTTTTGGGGGCATCCGGGGCTCATCCCCGTCGGCCCGTGCTGAAAAACGCC
>CAIYHG010000119.1 GCA_903925975.1 uncultured Acidobacteriia bacterium
AGTCGAGGGGCGCGGTATGGGCTAGGCCAGCCGGCATCACCCGTTCCGATGATGCCCAAAGCTCAAACGATCAAAGCACATGAAGAAGGTGAACCGTGAGATCAAATCTTCGGACGCAAACGCGATTGTTTCACGGCTTCCTGTCCGCGAAACTCCCCAACCCCTGGCGTGTTCGCACATCGTTACGGGAACTGCAATCTAGCGTGAATCTACGCCGTGGACTGACTACTCCAGCGCCCCCATGAACCGCCTCGCATCCTGCCCCGGTGTCATGTTGCCGAAGAAGATGTACTGCGGGCCGGGGAGATGACTCCACTCCAGCCAACGGGCGCGGAGGGTTGTTAGGTCTTCGTCGGTGTAGCGATAACGGTAGCTGCCGCGGCCGTGCAGGCGCCAGTAGAGGCCTTGAGCGGCGGCTGGGTCGGATTCGAAGGGGTCCACGCAGTGGATTAGATTGTGCGCGGCGCATAGGTCACGCACCAATTCCGGAGGCCAGGCATCACCTCGCGGTTCCCAGGCCAGGGTGCGGCCTTGGCGGTCGATTTCGCTGAAGAAGGCGGAGAGATTGCGCAGGTTTTCGCGATAGGGAAGGAAGGACTTGGGGCATTGGAAGACGATGACGCGCGCGTCCACGAGGGCGGCGATTTCGAGCGTGCGCTCCCAGGCTAGCCATACCTGCTCGGTGGGGCGGAAACTGCCGTACAATTCCGCTTCGCCCGGCGCCACGCGCGATTTCCAGCGGCGATAGGTGGGGCTGGAGGGGGTATGCGTGATGAGCTGCCAGGCTTTCATGCAGAAGTGGAAGCCCTCGGGCGCGGTGGCCTTCCAGCGGCGGGCGACCGCGTCGGCTGGGGGCTGGTAGAAGGTGGTCTGCAGTTCGATTACGGGGAAGGCAGCCATGTAGCGGGCCTGCGCTTCGGTCCAGCCGCAGCAGCCGACGAGTGGGCGAGCCTGCATGTAGATCAGGGTAACGTGGCGGGGGGCCGCTGAAGAGGCCTTCTCAAAGCCCCAGCGGGCAGAGGCCGGTGAAAAAGTCAATTGGACGCCGATAAGTCATGTTCCTTCAATCCGCGTTAGTCTGCGTTTATCTGCGGCCAACGTTCTTGGCTTAGCGCGCGGTCGCCGCGGGCGTTGCGGCGGCGGCTCCCAGGGCGTGGAAATAGAGGAACTTCACCTGCTCCGTGCCGGGGTTCATGTTGGAGTGCGGGAAGGATAGGCCCGCGGTGACGCTCTCTCGCGTTTCCGGTTCGCTGGGCGGCGGCAGGTAAGCCATTCCGGGCGTCTGCCAGCGGAGTTGCGTGCCGACGGAGGCAAGAGTGCTCCCCTTGATGGCGATCCAGAGTTCCTCGCTGCCGAAGCCGTGAGAGTGCGGGCCGCCCATGGTCATGGGGTCAAGCGCCACGGTCAGAACGTCACGAAAGCCGGCCAAGCCCTCCGAGGCGTCGAAGAGCGTTTTCACGATGTGGTGCCAATGGCCGGTTGTGGAGGTGATGGGCAGCAGGTTCTCATTCTTCACCAGCAGCTTCGTGCCGGGCTTGAACGCGGCCGGGATGGGTTCGCTGAAGAGATACATGTTGAGGTCGCTATCGCCGGTATTCCGCATGGAGAACTCGACGCCGGGGGGCGCCAGGAACGTCATGCCGTCGAACAGGTCCCACGTCTGCGCGCCCGACGTGACGGTCCCCTTGCCGGAAACGACGTAGAAAACCTCCTGCTCGCCCTGAAGCTTCATGGGAGCGATGCCGCCCCGCGCGACCAGCGTGGCGTAGGACAAGTTCTTCGTGTAGGTCAGCACGGCGCATCGCCTGGCGGGGGCTCTGGGGTCCCCTGGCGTCAGGATGTCGCGTTCGATCAGGCCGCCATGCGAACTGCGAGGCATCGATTCGCGCCAGTCGCACATAAACATGTCGATCTTATGGGGGTCTGGCGCCGGCGGGCGCGCCTGCGCCTGCCCTTGCGTCTGCCCGCGTCCTTGGGCCTGCGTCTGCGCACAGAGCGGCGCGGAGAGAGCCACGGCTGTCACCAGGAGAACGAAACTCTTCTGCGGCATCGGGATGCGTCCTTTGACCGGGAATCTTTGCTGTTGGACTTCAGCGTCCCATTCAGCATAAACCAAAGGGCTGCGGTTTGATCCTACAAGCTGAGTTCCGATCCGCGTCCATGGAGGCCGGCGCGGCGTCCTCAGATTTGGTAATCCAGCTCATAGCTTTCGCCGGACCGCTTGGGAGTTACTTTTACGTTGGCCGCTTCGGCAACAACCAGTGAATTCGGCGGAACGCTGGACGTAAGGAACACGCTGGCGCCGATGGTGCTTCCCGCCCCCACAACCGTATCGCCCCCGATGATCGTAGAGCCGGCGTAGACGGTGACCCGGTCACCGAGGGTCGGATGACGCCTTTGTCCACGCAAGGCCTGCCCCGCAGCGAGTGACCTCGCTACCAGGCCGACTCCCTGATACAGCTTGACGTGGTTGCCGATTACAGCCGTCTCGCCCACCACCGTGCCGGTCCCGTGATCCACGAAGAAGTGCGTGCCGATTTGCGCGCCGGGATGGAGATCGATACCCGTGCGCGCGTGCGCCCATTCGGTCATGATGCGGGGAATGAGAGGGACGTTCTCGAGATAGAGCCGGTGCGCCGCCCGCTGCACCGCGATGGCTTCGATGAACGGGTACGCAACGATGATTTCTTCCTTGCTGAACGCGGCGGGGTCACCGTTGTAGGCGGCCTCTACGTCGGTCTGGAGCAATTCCCGGATCTCCGGCAGGCCGTCTAGGAACTTGAGCGTGATGGCGCGCGCCTCCGCGGGCAGATCCGCGTTTGCGAGCGCGGCCGGCGGCGCGTATTCCAGGCTCTTCCGGATCTCGTTTCCCAGGCGGCCAACCACGCTGGCGAGAAGGGCGACGGTGACAGCCTCGATCTCCGAGGAGTGGATCGACCTTTCATCGAGGAACCCCGGAAACAGCAAGCGCAGGAGGTCGAACGTAATCTCGCCGATGGCGTGCTTGGAGGGCAGGTTCTTCCCGTCCAGGTGATTGATGCCGCCCTCGCAGGCATAGGACGCGATCAAGCGGCTGGTCAGGTTCGTAAGAGTCAATGGCACGGATGCCCCCTAATTTGTTATAGCGCCCCCGCCCGGCCTGAATGCGCCGGCGCGTGCAACTAAACCGGCGGAAAGAGGCGGCGTCAGTGAGTGGAGGCGGCGTCCTCCCCCATTTGCCGCGAGCCTCGCCGGCCGCAAAGACTGCGCGGTCAGTACGGCGGCGTCACCAGAACGAACTCGAAGTTAGCGGGGTCCAGGCTTCTGGACTGGAGTTGCCGTATGCACTCTTGGGTGGAACGGCCGATGGCTTCGATGCGGTGGAAGGGAATCGTCCTGGGCGTATAGAGCCGCAGGGCGATGAATCTTCCGGCGAGTTCGAAGCGCTCCTTTATCGTCAATCGATCGGGCGAGCGGCCGATCACGCGCCGGGCATCCGTTTCAGGGCTGGCGGTCATACCCGAGGATACTACCAGAAGCAGCTCGAAGCGGGCGGCGGCTGATGGGAACCCGCGCACACCACGCCGGCCAAGCAGAGGATGCGCTACGCCGTCAGATCATGGACGCACATCCGGTTCCCGTTCTGAGACGATCACAACCTGCATATCTTTGGCTAAGCTGACGATGCTCTGTGCCAAGTCCCGCTCGAACCAGAGGGAACGGCTGCGCTCCCGGCGCGGGCGGGCAAGAAAGATCTGCGTCACCCCGTTGAGGCGCGCGAAGGCGACGAGTGCGGAGGCGATATCCTCGCTGGCTACGATGCGGGTTTCAATGTGGAGCTTGCGAGCAAAGTTCAGTTGCCGCTCAATCGCTTCCCGCTCGGCTTCGGGAAGAGAGGCCAGGTCGCCCGAGCGTTGAACCGCCACGGCGAAACATTCTGCGCCGACGATATCGCCTATTCGCTTGGCGCGGCGAATGAGCATCGCGGTTTCCGGCGCCGCAGTCACCAGCACAAGGATCTTGTGACGAGTTTGGCCAGTATGGGAGTCCGGGGCAGCGCCGGCACGCGGCGCCGGATCGGCCGGCATCCGATGCATCACCTCGTACGCCGTTTCCCTAAGAGCCAATTCGCGTAAAGCCACCAGGGTGGATTCCCGAAAGAAGTTTCGCAGGGCGCTTTGCGCCTTCTCCGGCCCGTATACCACGCCGCGTTCGAGTCGGTGGAGAAGAGCGCGCGGCGTAACATCGACCATGACGACCTCGTCGGCGCGCTGCACGACCCAATCGGGAATGGTCTCCTGGACGCGGACGCCCGTGATGTGCCGCACCTGATCGCTGAGGCTCTCCAGGTGCTGGATGTTCATGGTGGTGAGGACGTCGATGCCGGCATCGAGCAGCGCGTCCACATCCTGCCAGCGTTTGCCCCGTTCGGACCCCGGAACATTGGTGTGCGGAAACTCATCGACAGCGCAAACGCGCGGGCGGCGAGCTAGAATTGCGGCGGCATCCATTTCCTCGAAGACCGCGCCCCGGTAGGAAACCTTCTTCCTGGGAACAATCTCCAGACCTTCCGTCTTTGCGATGGTGTCTTTGCGACCGTGGGATTCGAAGTAGCCGACGACGGCATCGACCCCGCGCCGGTCGAGTTCGCAAACCTCTTCCAGCATCTTGTACGTCTTACCAACGCCCGCCGCGTACCCCATGTAGATCTTCAGCCTGCCCCTACGTTGTGTGGCCATGGCTAATGCGGAAAGATCCGAACGTCCATCCCCTTGGATTTGCGAATCAACTTATCAACCGGATTGCCCCAAATCCTGCTCCAGATGCCGGACCGCTGGCTGTGTCCGATGAAGAGTTGGGTAATGCCGCGGGCCGCCGCAAAGCGCAAGATTGTCTCCACCGGGTCTGCCCCATCAAGCATCTCCACTGTTGCGCCCGCAGCGCGCGCGAGGTCGAGCTTTTCCTGAAGAGCGGCATTGTCGGCCGGCAAGATCTCCGGTTGACTCACATACGCCGCCATCAATTCCCCGTGAAACCGGTCGGCAATCATTCGGCCGGCGTCAATCATCTCGCGAGCGTTGGCCCGTGGCGTTATGCATACCAGAATCCGTTCCTGAGTTCCGAGCCGAGATTGAATCCCGTGAAGCGCCAGGTAGTCCTCGAGCTGGCGATCCACAACGTCGGCTGTAAGGACGAGCGCAAGCTCGCGCAGCCTGGACAGGCCTTGCTGGTGCGTTGCCGCATTCGCCATCTGTTCCGGCAAGCGCTCCATCGGGGCTTCGGGAGGCGCGTCTACAATTTCGATCTCGTCGGCGCTCCTGACGAACCAGACGGGCACGGTCTCCGTGACGTGCTTGCCCGTTACGGACTCCACTTCCTGCTGCAACTCGGCGATGTATTGGATGTTGATGGACCCGACTACATTGATCCCGGCGTTGAGCAGATTCTGCACGTCGAGCCATCGAGCCGGAGTCCGGCTGCCAGAAGGATTGTCATAGGCCAGCCCGTCGATCACGCACACCGCCGGATGCCGCCGGATCAGAGCGTCGGCATCGATCTCGATGCCGTTCTTCATGGGCACAACTTCGAGACTTGCCAGCAGCGCCTGAATGGGTGGTGGCAGTTTCGATTGGACGGCGCCAACGACAACATCCTGGCCGCGCTCGCGCCGGCGCCGGGCTTCATCGAACATGCGGAAGGATTTGCCGACGCCGGATGCGTAGCCGAGGAAGATCTTTAGATGACCCTTCCCCGCGGCCGTCTCTTCGGCCTGCACTTGCCGCAAGAGATCTTCCGGGGTCCTCCGATGCGGGTCACCGGGCATTGCAACCTCCGCTTTGGCATCTCACGCCCGAACACCCCAGCATAAACGCTTTTGCGATATCCGGCTCACGTCCGCCGGCATGCCTCAGCGCCTCACCGGAAACTGACGGTCGAGAGCAAGATTCAAACGAAGCACGTTCACGCGAGGCTCGCCGAGGATGCCCCAGTCCGGGCCCTCGGTTGAACCGGCAATCAATTGGGCCACCTGGCCGGCGCTTGCGCCGCGAGCCTTCGCGACTCGGGAGGCCTGCGCCCAGGCATTCGCGGGACTGATATGCGGGTCAAGGCCGGATGCCGAACCGGTCACGGCATCAGCCGGGATCGGGCCTTTCGCCCGGAACAGCAGCGGCGTTGTGGGATCCCGGAACGCCTGGATCAGTCTGGCGTCATCAAGATGGCCCTGAGCATCCTCAAACCGCTCCAACGGCACTGAGGCTTGATACGGGATGCCGTTCGCGAGGCAATAGTGCACGAGCCGAAGACTGACGCCGTCGAAATCGACAGCCTGGGTCTTGTTGTCGCCGGTCTTAGTTGTGCCGTACAGCAATTTGGCGCTCGTCGGCCCCAGATTCGACCCGCTGCTGGCGGTTGCATCGTAGCCGCCGCCAGCCGATGAGGGCCGGGGCTGAAAGTATTCGGGCCTCGAGAAGCCCTGCCCGATCAGGTCCGATCCAACGATGCTGGCGCCAGACGTGACAAGACTTCCATTTGCCTGATGCGGAAAGGCAAACTGGCAGATCCCGGTAATTGCGAGCGGATAAACGATGCCTACCAGGAGCAGCATGAAGAGCTTCATTCGAAGGCCCGGCAGAATTTGCGGCCACATGTTCGTTTCCTCCTACGCCAGATGGAGCGCGTGCAGCAACTGGTCGATGACCCAGATGCCGGGGAACGGCGCGACGATGCCGCCGACCCCATATATCAAGAGATTGCGCCGCAGCAGCGAAGCGGCCGAGAGTGGGCGGTACTTCACGCCCCGCAGCGCCAGCGGAACCAGCGCGATGATGATCAGCGCGTTGAAGATCACGGCGGCAAGCACGGCGCTTTCCGGAGTGTGCAGCCCCATGATATTGAGCTTCCCAAGCGCAGGATAGGTGGCCATGAACATCGCGGGGATGATAGCGAAATACTTCGCGACGTCGTTGGCTATGGAAAAGGTAGTGAGCGCGCCACGGGTGATCAGCAACTGTTTTCCTATGGCCACGATCTCGATGAGCTTGGTGGGGTTGCTATCCAGGTCCACCATGTTGCCGGCTTCTTTCGCCGCCATGGTGCCCGTATTCATGGCCAATCCGACATCGGCCTGGGCCAGAGCGGGGGCATCGTTCGTGCCGTCGCCCGTCATGGCGACAAGGCGGCCTGCGGCCTGCTCTTTCTTGATGTATTCCAGCTTGTCTTTCGGCGTGGCCTGAGCCAGGAAATCGTCCACGCCGGCTTCGGCCGCGATGGCGGCGGCCGTAAGCGGATTATCGCCGGTGATCATGACCGTGCGGATGCCCATCAAGCGGAGTTGGGCGATGCGTTCCTTCATGCCGCCTTTGACGACGTCTTTCAAGTGGATGAGGCCCATCAGCCGTTTTCCATCGGCCACGGCCAGTGGCGTGCCGCCGCCGCGGGAGATGTGGTCGCTCATTTCCTGAAAGTCTTCCGGCACTCTTCCGCCGCGCTCAAACACGAATTTCGCTATGGCTTCGCTGGCGCCCTTCCGGAGTTGGCGCCCGGTCAGGTCGACGCCGCTCATCCGCGTATAGGCCGAGAACGGAATGAACACGGCTTCCCCTTCAGCGAGATGACGGCCTCTCTTGCCGTATTGCTGTTTGGCGAGCACGACCACGGACCGCCCTTCCGGAGTTTCGTCGGCAAAACTCGCCAACTGCGCGGCGTCAGCCAATTCCTCGCTCGTGATGCCGTGGACGGGCACAAACTCCACTGCCTGGCGGTTGCCCAGCGTGATCGTGCCGGTCTTATCCAGCAGGAGCGAGTTCACGTCGCCCGCGGCCTCCACCGCTTTGCCGCTCATGGCAAGGACGTTGTGCTGCATCACCCGATCCATGCCAGCAATGCCAATAGCCGAAAGCAGCCCGCCGATAGTGGTTGGGATCAGGCATACCAGCAGCGAAATCAGGACGGCGACGCTGGGGACGTGACCCGCACCGGCCTGAGCTACGGCGAAGGCGGAGAACGGCTGCAAAGTAATCACCGCAAGCAGGAAGATCGAGGTCAAACCGGCGATGAGAATGTTCAGGGCGATTTCGTTGGGGGTCTTCTGACGCTGCGCCCCTTCGACGAGGGCGATCATGCGGTCGAGGAACGTTTCGCCGGGGTTGGAGGTGATCTTCACCCGAATGTGGTCGGAGAGAACTTTGGTTCCGCCGGTGACGGCGCTGCGGTCCCCCCCGGACTCGCGGATCACGGGCGCGCTCTCTCCCGTGATGACCGATTCGTCGACGGTCGCGATTCCCTCTATCACCTCGCCGTCCCCGGGTATCAGGTCACCGGCTTCTACGATGACAATGTCGCCGGCACGGAGAGCGGATGCCGGAGCCTGTTCGATCTTGCCCGAAGATGTTAGGCGTTTCGCTAGCGCATCGGTCTTGGTCTTGCGGAGGGCGTCGGCCTGGGCCTTGCCGCGGGCCTCGGCCATGGCTTCGGCGAAATTGGCGAAAAGCACCGTGAACCAGAGCCACAGTGCGATCTGCACCGGGAAGCCGATGGGCGCTGTGGTGAACATGTCGCGGATCAGGAAGATTGTCGTCAGGGCGGCGCCGACCTCAACCACGAACATCACCGGATTTTTCAGGAGCGTAGCCGGGTTCAACTTCACGAATGAGGCGCGAATGGCGCGGCCCACGATATCCGGGTCGAACAGAGGCCGCGAGCGCATCAATTTCTTCGGCATCAGCGACGCGGAATCATCCTGCGGCGGCGCCTTCGCAGTTGGCGTTGTCATCGTAGACATGATTAGCTCCCGAGCGGCGGCAGCGCCACGGAGAAGACCCTGCCGCTATGCATGAGATAGTGCTCGACAATCGGCCCCAACGAGAGTGCCGGGAAGAAGGTAAGAGCGCCAACAATTACTACTGTTCCGACCAACAGACCGACGAACAAGGGGCCATGCGTCGGGAAAGTCCCGCTGGTGGTTGGGACCGTCTTCTTGGCCGCGAGGCTGCCCGCCGCGGCGAGCAACGGGATCAGGAACAGAAAGCGGCCGATGAGCATCGCGAAACCGAGCGTCAGGTTGTACCAGGGGGTGTTGGCACCGATTCCGGCAAAGGCGCTGCCGTTGTTGCCGGTCGCGCTCACATAGGCGTACAGGATCTCGCTGAATCCGTGCGGACCGGCGTTATTCATATTGGCGATGGCGGCCCCCGGGGGGTTCCAATACCCGTTGGCGGGAAATGAAATCACCGAACTCAGCGCGGCGAAGACGAGAATGCTGAACGCCGTGGCGAGGACCGCCAGCATCGCCATTTTGACTTCCTTTTGCTCGATCTTCTTGCCGAGATACTCGGGCGTCCGGCCCACCATCAAGCCGGCAATGAAGACGGCGAGAATGCAATAGAGCAGGATTCCGTAGAGCCCGGCGCCGACTCCGCCGAAGATCACTTCGCCGGTCATGATGTTGAACAGCGGAACCATGCCGGCCAGGGGAGTGAAGCTATCGTGCATGCTATTCACCGCTCCGCAACTGGCGTCCGTGGTGACGGTGGCAAATAGCGCGGAATTGGCGATTCCGAAGCGGACTTCCTTCCCCTCCATGTTGCCGCCGGGTTGGTCCTGGGTGGCGGCCGTCTGTATCCCCAACCGGGCCAGCAATGGATTCCCGCTCTGTTCGAACCCGTAAGTCACGAAAACGCCTATAAGAAACATCACTGAGAAAGCGGCCAATAGCGCCCAGCCCTGGCGCGTGTCGCCCACCGTCTTTCCGAATGTGTAGGTGAGAGCTCCGGGAATCAGGAAGATCAGAAACATTTCGAACATGTTCGTCAGCGGCGTGGGGTTCTCGAAGGGATGCGCCGCGTTCGCGTTGAAGAACCCCCCGCCGTTGGTGCCGAGTTCCTTGATGGCTTCCTGGGATGCCACCGGTCCCTGGGCGATGATCTGTGCGGCTCCCTCGACAGTGGTGACCGTGGAGTAGGGCTTCAGGTTCTGAATTGCGCCCTGCGAGCACAAGAACAGGGCGCAGATAACCGAAAGCGGCAGCAGCACATAAACCGTGGCCCGCGTGACGTCCACCCAGAAGTTCCCGATGGTTCTGGCTTCGTGGCGCGAGAAGCCGCGGACGACGGCGATGGCAATTGCAATACCGGCGGCCGCGGACGCGAAGTTCTGCACTGCCAAACCAGCCATCTGCACGAAATAACTGAACGTGGCCTCGCCGGAGTAGGCCTGCCAGTTCGTATTGGTGATGAAGCTGACCGCGGTATTGAATGCGAGGTCGGGGCTGACGCTGCCGGCTCCTAACTTCTGCGGATTGAAGGGCAGGAACGACTGCGCGCGTTCGAGCGCGTACACGATCAGGAAGCCAAAAATGCTGAAGCTGAGCAGGGACGCGGCGTACTGCGTCCAGCGCTGCTCTACGTCTTCTTTGACGCCGATGGCCTTGTAGGTCAACGCCTCCAGCCAGCGCAGGGGGGCGTGCATGAACGTGCGCCGGCCCTCGAAGACGTTCGCCATGTAGGCGCCGAGCGGCTTGGCGCACGCCAGGATCAATCCCAGAAACAGCGCGATTTGAAATACGCCTAGAGCCGTCATGATCTTCCTCTCAGAACCGCTCCGGGCGGAGCAGCGCATACAGCAGGTAAGAGAACAATCCAAGCGATGTGATGCCCGCAATGGCGTAATCCATAGTTCCTCGCTATAACTTGTCGCAGGCCCGGGTGAAGGCCCAGCAAACCCAAAGGGTGGCGGCGCCCAATGCCGCATAGAACAGATCAGGCATCCCGTTTACTCCGTTTCCACAACGACAACTTCATGTCCCATCCGGCGAAGCCTTTTTGCCAACGGCGCCTCCGGTGTGGGCCACCACCGCTTGCGCGCGCCAAGCACAACCAGCGAATGGGGCCGTAAGCTCTTCGACAGCAGGTCCCAGCGATCACGGCAGAGGTAGATGCGTACCGACGTGGCGATACGGCTCTCGCGGGCAATCGCGAAGAAGCGACTTTCGTTGAAGTCCAGCAGAACGGGAGGACTCTCAAGGGGTAAAGGGTAAGGGACGACCTGGGGCACGATCAGGGTGATGTGCGCGCCCAGGGGCTGGGCAAGCGCGCCGGCCTGTTTGAGCGCCCCGAGTGTCGATTCGACGGATGTGAACACGACAGATATCTCCAGGCTGGGCGGCTCCGCGTAAGTTTGCGTTGGCTTGGGGGGCGCCGCCAATGGAACCAGCGGCTTCTCAAAAGCGAGTATCATACCGATCTGCGCTCCTTCCCGCATTTCCATCCTGAGCGTAGAGCCGGCGGCCTAAAGAAGTAATAGAGAAGGCATTAGGATTCCATAAAGGCGAGATAAGGAATATGTGAAGGCGAAGCGGGGATCGCGTCGGCAAAGGGTTCGGCAGTTCGGTCAGCGGATCAACGGAGTTCCCAGATGTACTCGCCAATGGAACGGCCGCCGCTGCGGGAGAGGCCGCCCATCCTCCGGGTCCGGCGATCCTCTTCGGGGTCTTGCGGACCCCCCTCTTGCCCGTATCCTGCCATAATAGTGGTTCCTTATGAAAGTTGAAGTGGTTCTCACCGAAGCGGATATCCTGCAAGAGCTGACAGAGGCGATCGAGGCCCGCGACCTGCCGGAGAAGTACTTCTACTGTTTTCCCAGTTCCGCCGCGGAGTGGACCGCGTTGACGCGCGACACGGAAGTCTACGGTGGGCTGCGCGAAACCTGGAATCAGCTTGCGGCCGGGGCCCCGGCCCTGGCACAGTACTTCGGGAAGCGCGTGCCGTTGATCAGCTTCGGCTCGGGCGATGGCAGCCGCGACCGCATGCTCATGAGCGCCCTCAAGGACGCCGGCTGCGAGTGCACCTACTTTCCGGTGGACGCCAGCATTTCGCTGCTTGAAACCGCATGCGCGGGCGCCGAGGACGACGACATCGAGGGCACGGGCATCAAGGCCGATATTTCGAGCCCGGTGCATTTGGTCTACGCGGCCGATGCCGCCGAACCGCCCCGCCTCTTCGTGATGTCCGGAAATACGCTGGGGGCCTTCGACCCCCTCGCCGAGATTCGCTATGTTTCCCAGTGCATGAAGCCCGGCGACCGCCTGATCATCGACGGCGAAGCTTACGACGAGCAGAAGACTATTGCGCGCCGCGCCAACCCCGCTTCGCGCCGCTTCGTATGGACGCTGCTTTCGAATCTGGGAATCAGGCCCGACGATGGCGACGTGCGCTTCGAGCACAAACGCGACGACCGCCACGACGGCCTGCACCTGATCACGCGCCACTTCCACGCGGCCCGCGATCTTTCTCTTCTCGTGGGGGGCCACGAGACCGCTCTGGCGCGCGGAGAGCGGCTAGGCTTGAACTTCGTCTACTGCTACACGGACGACGCCTTCCGCTGGCTGCTCTGCGAACACGGCGGCCTCGACATTATCACCAGCCGGACGAGTTCCGACGGCCGCTTCTTCACCGCCATCTGCAAGAAGTAGGCTGAGTTGCAGGGCAGGCTGTCTTTCCCGTTCTTCCCGATCCGGGCTCGCCCTGCAAATTCCGGAGACGCGGCAAGGCGAGAAGCGGATAATCAGACCGCCAAAACCTCTAGTAGCGCAAATCGGTTTACAATAATTGGACCCAGGCGAGCCGGCAACGGCGCTGGCTGGAGGCACACGCCCATGAGACTCACCACGAAGGTCTGTACTCTGACGCTCCTGACTTACTTAGTCGCGATTACGACCCCCGCTCAGGATCGCGGCGGCGCTGCCCCGCCCCCTTCAGCCCCCGCGGACCCTGCCGCGTTCCAAGCCGCCGCCAATACTCTGCGGCAGAGCTACACTCCCGAGCAACTGAAGCAGGGCGTGTATGTAGGCTCGAACCTTTGCCTGATGTGCCACGGCCGAATGGCCGGTTTCAAGGCGACCAACCACGGGTCGTTCATGCGCCGTCCGCTAATTCAACAAACCCTGGTTCCGGGGATGGGAGTGGTGGCAAACTCGCTCAAAGGCACGAAAGACGATTTCATCGCCGGCCTCGATTTCAATACGCTGACGGGAACGCCGTTCGATAAGTACAAGCCGAACGCGCCCAAGCTGTCGGTTGAGAACGGAACCTATTACATTACGGTCGGAACCCTCAAGGCTCCGGTGATTGCCACGCTTGCTGGTCAAAGGCCCAACGGCTTCTATCCTTCCGGGACTGCCCAGAGATACCTCGTCCGGATTCCCGTCACCGATGGGCCGCGGGGGCTTTCAACCAGCGCTTACGTTTCGCCGCTTACGTACAACCCGGACACAGGCTATGCGGCCGTTCCCGCAGGATGGTATGACGCCACAACCAATGCGCCCAAGCTGAAGCCGGGCATGGCCGCCGCCGCGGTGGTAGCGGCCGGCCTCGGCAGCCATACCGGGAATTGTGTCGGCTGCCATACCAGCGCCCCCGGGGTGATCTCCAAGACGGCGGCGGGCGAATACAGCTTCAAGGGTTTCATCGACCCCAGCCAGGCCAAAGACGATCCCACGCTGGTGGACTACGATGGCGATGGCCGGTTCGACGTTACGAGTATCGGTTGCGAGGCGTGCCACGGCCCCGGGGCGAATCACGCGCTCGGCGGCGGCGACCGCGCGGCCATCGTCAATCCCAGGTCTCTGCCCGTGGCGCAGCAGCAGAATGTCTGCGGACGGTGCCACGCCAACGGCAGGTCGGTTCCCTCGGGGGCGTTCCCCTGGCCATTCGATGAAGCCGCCGCCGCGATCTTCACCCCATTCGATGCCAAGGCCGGGAAGCCGTTAACCGCGTTCTATGCGTTCAACCCGACCATGTGGCCCGACGGCAAGCACGTCAACGGCGGACGTCCGTTCGGCGCCTACATGACGTCCGAGCATTCGAAGACGCTCGCGTGCACCGCCTGCCACGACCCGCACTCCGAAGGCGAGGGTCACCTGCTGCGCGGGACCATGCGATCGAACAACCTGCGGATTCCCACCAAAGTGGACGACAACTCCCTGTGCCTGAGCTGCCACGCGGCCAAAGGCCCGTTCGCCTCTTTGGCTGCGCAGGATCTCATCGATAGTTCCCAGAACGCGAGAGCCAAGGATAAGATCGCAACAGCCGTGGAAGCCCACACGCATCACCCCTACGCGCCCGAGCGGGAGCTGGGGGTGTCGCGGTGCACCAGCTGCCACATGGCCGCGGGCCACGGTTTCGACGTGATCCCGCCCGCCATGACTCTGCAATACGCGAGCTCAGGCAGGGGAATGATCAATTCCTGCGCGGCCGCGTGCCATAACAACAAGGTGGACGTGTGGGGATACGGATTCAAGGGAGGCGCGGGGCGTAACCCCTCGGCTGCCGGGACCAACCCCTCAACGTGGACGAACCCGGTTGACGTGACGCTGGCCGCTAAGCTGAAGGCCTTCTTCGGCGATGCCGGCTCGTGGTGGAAAACCACGAACTGATATCGCAGGCGCAGCGGACGGCTGGGTCCGCTGTATCGGCGAGTCGGCATTGCCGGCCCTAAGAATAGCGATCAGGCAGCGGGCTACCGGAAGTCCACCGAAGCCGTCCGCGACCACATGCGGCCGGTGGCATCGTCCACGCCGCGGATTTCGAGGAATTGCCAGCCGGCGGGGAACCCGCCGAGCTTGAGCGAAGCGGTAAGCGCGCCGCCCGCGCCAATTCGATCGGTTCCGAACCACGCCGGGATATAGGCGCTGAAATCGAAGGTATTCAGCTTCAACGTGGTGATGCGCGAGGACACGCCGGCATTCTCCGCCAGCCGGACCTGAATCTCGCGGGTATCGAACACGGCTAAGGCCGGATTGGGCGTAATGCCGATGGTCACATCGGACCGATCTGCCTTCACCGTGGCGGTCACGTTAATGAAGCGTGGGGCCGCCGCTCCCGAAAGGATGGTCACCGTGCTCACGTACTGGCCGGGGGCCGTCATCTGCGACGGATCCGCCGAGATGGCAACGGCGGCCGGGTTCGCGGCCGACAGAGCGCCCGAGGCCGTGGAGAGAACGATCCACGGCGCGTCCGCCCGCAGTTTGAACTCAACATGCCCGGTAGACGCAGTGCTCAACCCGACCGTCCGGGCGCCGGGCGCCGCGCGGTTCAGAATGGTGAAGTTCAGATTCGTTTCACTGGGGGCGACTCCGGCCGCGGGAAGGTCCTCCACGTAATCCTTGATGCCTTCGTACGCCGCCGAGAACTTGCCGTAGCCGGAAACGCTCGGGCTGATCTGGCACGCGGAAAGGACGTCGGAAACCGGCCCATAACTGAGCATTCCGGCGATCACTCCGGGGCTGGTGAACAGCGGCGATCCCGACGAGCCTGGCTCGGCGCGTCCGCGGCTCCAGACCACGTCACGGAAGCGGCTAGCCGGAGCTTCTTCGTTCCCGACCAGCGCCGTTTGGCTCGGAATGAGATTCCCAAACGAAATCCGTTTCCACGATCCCGCCGGATGGTGGATACCCGCGACGGGCGTCCCCACCGGAGGGTCGCCCAGATCCCATCCGGAAAAGACAACGCCGGATGGAACTTCGGGCAGCAGCACGAGGCTGTAATCGCCCTCGTCGAGCGTCCCGCTGGCCAGCAGGTGCCCACCGAGGGTGGTTCCGCCGGCGCTGCGGCTCTGGGGCGGCTCCGCTCCGCACGCGGCCGTCTGGTATTTCCAATAGACCTCTATGCTCCGCGCCGCTTCCTCGGAGTGGATGCAATGCCCCGCGGTGAGGAAGTAGGGTTTGAAGCTATCGTCGGCCGTCGCAAGCAGCGCGCCCGAGCAGACGTAGCGCGAGCCGTTCTCCTCGAAGGAGATTTGCGCCGTCATGCTCATCGCGCCGGCCCACTCGGGATAGCAGTTGGGGTCGAGGTGGCAGTAATCCGCCGGGTCGGTGGAGCCGGTTTGCGCGTCTACGCCGGATTGCGGCGCGACGTGCGATATGGCGCGCACCTCAAACGGAACGGCATCGCCGGCCGAGGCGTCAGCCGCCGGTTGGTATTCGAGCGTCACCGATTCGGAGGGAACCGTCGCGCTCCAGAACCAGCCGTTGCCGTAGATCCCCGCGCCCGTGTAGGGTCCGGCGACCTCGGAGCCGTCGTGCAGCCAGACCTTGCCGCCGCCCACGGAGAAATTCCGGAACTCCACGCGGATGCCGGCCGAACCTGGCGAACGAAGGGCCATCCTCCATACCGGCGCGCCCGTTTCCGTTGTCTCCCATGCTCCCGTTGCCAGCGCTTCCGCGGGCACGGACCGGTGAATGCCGGTCCGCTGCAGGATGCCGCGCTCCATCAGTTTGGCCTGCTCGGCCTGGCCCAGAGGCTCAAGGGCGAACTCCCGCGGGCGTCGCAGAACCATGCGCAGCCCGGGCGGAAGCGCCGCCGAGATTGCAGAGCGGTCCGGCCCGGCGTAGCGGGCAGGCTCTTTCCGTGTAACAGGCTGAGCGCCTGCCAACCCGGCGCAGAGCAGCAACGTGCAGCCCGCAAAGACGAGATTTCGCATGATCCTAAGCCACGGTAAGGTTTGGCCCGCGGCCAAACAAGACTGGAAATGGGCGACAGGAAATCTATATCGAACGATAGGCGCCGTGGTTAGTAAGGGTTAGCGTCTCATTCGCCGTAATCGATTTCGGCGCGCCGGGCATCCACGGCGGCATAAACCAGAAGCAGCGCCGCCATGGCCAGCAAGCCCGCCACCGCGAGCCACGCCGGCGCGGGATTGGTCTCAATCGCCATGATGGAAAACGGAGGCGGGGCTGGCACGTCCACCGGGCAGAGACTGCGCAAGTAGAAGATGATGCTGATTTTCTTCAGGAACGACGGCAGAAACGGGTTCAGGTTCTCCCAAACCCAAACCACCGCCGCGGCGATCATCGGATTGCGAAACAGCAGGCCGCATAAGAGGAACACGGCCCCGTATCCCACGCAGGCCAGGGCCGCCACCAGGGCGTAATACCCGAGTTGGCTCAGACCGGGGCCGTTCATGAGGTAATCCGTCCAAGCGGGGCCGAAATGCCGCCCGAGCATCAGATAGGTAAGCGCCGCGCTCGGCACGAACAGCGCCAGCGACGCAGCCAGTGCAGCCAGATACTTGCCCGCAACCAAAATCTCGCGGCGGACAGGCGTGAGCAGGGCGTAGTGCAGCGTCTTTTCGAGCATTTCTCCGCGGAAGAGGCCGGAGAACATCCCCACGCAGCCGAAGAAGATAGTTCCGCGCAGGAACAGGAACAGAAACAGCCCCGCATAGATCACGCTGTCTTCGCCTACGCTGTGACTTAGGCGCGCGCCCCGCATGGTCACCCAATGCATCAGCGCGATCAGCACGGGAGCGGCCGCCAGCAGATAGATCCACCACGCGCGTTTCGATAGCGTGGTCCGCCTCCACTCCAAACGGAATACGGCTGCGACTTGGCGCATGCGGACGCCGTTCATGCGGTCCCCCTTTCGCTGCCGATCAGGTACTCGTAGACGGAGTTGACGTCGTCATCGGCCGGCGCCACGGATTCGATTTCGAGGCCCGACTCGAGCACGATGCGGTTGAGCGCCAGGTGGAAAGCGCGCGCATCGGCGGTGCGCGCCAAGAGGCTCTTGCCGTCTGGTCCCACAGCGGCCTCGACCACGTGATTGCGTTCGAACAGGCGCGCGGCCAGCGCCGCGGGATGATCGCACCGGATGCAGATCTGCATCGGCTGATCCCGAACCTCGCTGCGTACGCCTTGGATTTCGCCCTCGGCCACCACGTATCCCTGACTCAATAGGATTACCTGGTTTGAAATGCGGTCCACTTCGTGCAGGATATGGCTCGAAACGATGACGTGGCGGCCTTCCTCGCCCCATTTGCGAAATAGCGCGATGGCTTCGGCGCGCGCCATCGGGTCGAGGCCGTTCAACGGCTCGTCGAGCACCAGCACCTGTGGATCGTGGGCGATGGCCTGCGCGAGTTTCACCCGCTGGCGCATGCCCTTGCTATACGCCGCCACGGAGCGGCCCGCGGCGTCAGTCAACCCGACGGTTTCAAGAGCCTTCGCGGCGCGGCGCTCGCACTCTTCTTTCGGAAACCCGTGCAGACGCAGGAAGGCATCGACGAAGCCCAGGCCCGTGAGCCCTTTCGGAAACGCGTCGAACTGCGCGCAGTAGCCCACCAGCGCCCCGAGCCGCTCGGAATCTTCCGGGGCCACGCCGCGCACGCGGATCTCGCCCTCGGTGGGCCACAGCAGGCCCGCCATCAGGTTCATGAGCGTGGTCTTGCCGGAACCGTTCGGCCCTACGAGACTCGTGACGCCGGGCGGTATCGCGAGGCTCACGCGATTCACTCCCAGCACCTCGCCGTAGAACCGCGATACATTGCCGAAGGTGATCAGCCCGCTCAACGCGCCACCTCCACGCCGCGAATCCTCCGCGCCAGAAGGTATAGACATAGCGCGAACAGCAGGATCAACACCGCGCAGCATTGCCACAGCGGAAGCTCGGCGCCGATGGGGACTCGGAAGAACACCGCGCCGCTGGTGGTGCGGGCGCCGCCCTCGAAGAGACGCACCCACACCGAACCAACCAGGTAGCTGATGTCCGCCAGGTAGCCCCAATTGGACCGCTGCACCGCGTTCATGGCCGTGCCGAACGCGGCCGATACGAAGAAGATTACGAAAAGCAGCGCGCCGGCTACGGGCTTCCACTTCACCCATGCGGAAACGGCCAGAGCCAGAGCCGAGAGCAGCAGAATCCACACCCAGGCCCCGAAGAACAGGCCCGCGGCGAAGCGAATATTCGCCCCGGCCCAGCCAGACCCTTCCAGGTAGCCCTGCAACCCGAACAGCAGCAGGCCCGGAACCCAGGTCATGAGCGACATCAGGACCACCAGCACCGAGGCTTTCCCTGCCGCGTATTCCAGGCGCGTGAACGGGCGCGCCAGGTAGAGCGAGAGGCCGTTGTTCACGAGGTCGGGCGAAATCTGGCCCGGCCCAACGAAGGCGGCCAGGAACAACGCCATCACGCTTTGCCAGCCGAGCAGAGACAAGAAGAAGGTCGCGTTGATCGAAATCAGCTGCGATGCGTTCCGGATGTTCAGCAATTCGAGCGCGCTGGCGTTATGTTGCACGTAGATGAGCAGCGTACAGATGACGGGGTAGATGAAGCTGGCCAGAAAGAAGAGCGATAGAAAACGCGACCGGCGCAGGTCGTCAAAGGCGTAACGTGGAATCACGGCCACGCGCCGCCAAGCCGGCGTGAGCGGCCCGTCATACGGCCGATAGGTCTTCTTATAAACGGCCATCGGCGGTCTCCATGGCCTTGAGGAAGATATCTTCGAGCGAATCGCGCTTGTGGTTCAGGCGGCGGAGTTCCACCTCGTGCTCCGCTGCCGACTCATAGACGTTCCGGATTTCCATTTGGCTGGGCAGAACCAGCTTGGTGCGGCCCTGCGCCCCCGGCGCGGTTTCGCAGCCGAGTTCGCGAAGCGCCGCGAGAAACGCTTCCCGCTTTTCGCCGCGCGCCTCGATTTCAAGGAAGCGGAGATTCGAGCGGCGCTCCTCCTCCAGGTTGCAGTACGCGGCTATTTCACCATCTTTGAGGATGAGCGCTTCGTCACAACACTCCTCCACGTCGCGCAACAGGTGCGAGGACACGATCAGGCGCAGGTCGCCGCGGTCGCGGATTTCCCGAATCAACTGAATCATGCGTGCGCGCGCCGGCGGGTCCAAACCGTTCGTCGGTTCATCGAGCAGCAGCAACTTGGGACCGTGGGCGATAGCTTGGGCCATCTTGGCCGCCTGCTTCATGCCGAGCGAATACGTGCCCATCGGCCGGTACCGGACTTCTCCCAGACCCACGTAGAACAGGGCTTCGTGGGCGCGCTCCAGGGCCTGCTCGGGCGGCAGGCCGGCCAGTTCGGCCATCAAGCGCACGAAGCGGACGCCGCTCATGGCCGCGATGAAAGCGTCGTTTTCGGGCATGTAGCCCACGAGTTCGCGCACCCGCCGGGCGTGCGTTCGCACATCCATGCCGAAAATGCGGGCCGTACCCGAATAGGGTCGGTGGAAGCCGAGCAGCGTGTTGAGAAGCGTCGATTTGCCGGCGCCGTTCGGGCCCAGCAAGCCGATCGACCGGCCGATAAGCGCGGCGCTCAGCTTCTTCAGGATCGGACGCCCGCCGAAGCGCACTTCGAGGGCGTCCAGTTCGATGACCGGGTCCATTCTCCTAACGATACGACGCGGCGGGCCCGCGTGTTCCCATCAATTGGCCCAGAGGCAGGGCGCCGCCCGCAATCTGGAAGAGGCTGCTATTCGAAAAGTCGCCCACCTTCGGGCCGGCGGCGCCGCGCGTCGAGAGGGTGATCGCATCCGGTTCGGCGTATGCTGCGATGAACTGCGGCGGCAGGTTCGCGAGCTTATTCACGGCCTCTGAGCCGCGGCCACCCGGAATGAGCCCGCCGATCAATCCGGCGAGCGGGGCCAGCGTGGTCCCTAGATTCTGATAGACCACGGCCGAGAAATTGGCGTCCCTATCGTGCGGCATCAAAGCGACGAACGCGTTCGAGCGCGTAATCGAAGTGCGCGCAGTCCTAGTCTGCAGAGCGTCTCCCACCACGGCGCGGGACGGACCCGCAATCAGGTAGCCGTCGGAAAACACGTAGACGGCTTCGGTGAGCGGGTTCTGGTCCGCCCCGCCGATCTTGTAATACGTGCGGCCATCCACTACCTCCTGCGAGGTCCGCACGGGATTCGACGTGGAACCGGGCTTGCCCGCGGCCGCGTTGTAGGTTTCGATGAGCTTCGCCATGGCGGCCTGGAACCGCGTCGGGTCGTAGGCCTCTACGATCACCTTCCAGGAGGGCGTGGGAAACATGGGGCCGTCCATGGCCAGGGCGAACTCTCCGCCCAAGCCGGCGCTGAGTTCGGCGTGGGCCGCCTCCACCGCCTGCTTGAATTCCGAACTGGAATCGCCACCGAACAGTTTGCGGAACCCCACCATTTCATCCAGGATGGCGGAAGGCTGCGTCACCACGAACGCCGCCAGAAACGTAGCGTTGGGAGAAACGAAATCGAGCGCGCCCATGGGCGCCGGCGGCGCGAGCCACGCCGCCATACCGGTACGCGGGCCATCGAAACCGAGCGTAACCCGGGTTTCGGGCTGGCCGTTGACACTCCGGCTTTCGGCTGCGAGATATCCCGCGCCCTGCGTGTGGCCGGTCATTCGAGCCAGGTCGGCGCATACGGCGGCAGTCCCGGCGCGTTCGCCGGCGGCCAGACGGGCATAGCAGGGAGAACCCGCGAACGCCCCCTTTGGACCATCCAATGCAGCGGCCACAGTCTGAACCAGGTCTTTCCGCGAGCCGATCACCGCCAGACCGGGCCGTTCCGCTACGCTCAAAGAGCCCCCCGCGCGCTGGATGAAGTCGCCGATGCCGGGCTTCTTCACCGAGGCCAGATATACCGGCCCCTCGGAGTGTTTTCCCGTTCCGCGCAACATCACGACGGCAATCCGATCGGCATACCCGGCCGATTGCAGCTTATTCAGAACGCCCTCAACCCCGGCGGCGCGTTCCCCTAGGGCCAAGCGAAACTCCGGCTGCTGGTCGGCAACCTGCCGCCACGTAGCCTGCGTGTCCGCCGCCGCGGCCGGAGCGGGCAACATCGCGAAAAGAACGGTGGATTCGGGCACGCGGGAAAGCAAGTCGCCCGCTACGCCCTTGCCCTGGGCCGTGCTCCCCGCTGCGAAACGCGCACGGTTGGGGCTCCACGCCACATCCTCGGTGAGCGGGGCGGATTCCAGGCTGGGCCCGATCACCGTCTGTTGGCCCGCTTTCAGGACTTCTTCCCGGTTGGCTTCCGACACGCGGACCTCGCCCTGCATCACGGAAACGCGCGAACCCTTCACGCCTGCGTTGACGCTGAAGACCGTTCCGGTTACCGCCGCCCGGCAATCGGCCGTTGTCACGTAGAGATGCCCGGAGCGGCGCTTGGCGGCCTGCACCAGAACCGCGCCCCGGTTCAGATGAACCGTCAGATCGTTAGCAGTGCGGCTGGTGCTAAGGGCCGAGCGCTCGCGTATTTCGAGAGTGGAACCGTTGCCGAGCGTGAGCGTGGCGCTCGAACCTTTCGCGGTCCGGATTTCAACCCCTGCCAGGATTTCCCGGCCCGCCGCCAGCGGCTGCACGCCGTTGGCTGAAACCACCATCACCGAACCGCTCAGCGCCTGGGCGTACACCCGGTCGGCGCCCGGCCCGAAATAGCGCACCGCGAGCCAGCCCGATAGTCCCGCCGCCGCTATTCCGGCGGCCGCGGCGGCCCAAGCGTAGTAGCGCCGCATGGGGTGGTGGGGACGGGCAGGGAACTCGACAATCTTTCCACCATATTCCTTGCGGCATTCCACGCACTCGTTGAGGTGATCTTTGAGGAGCAGCGTGCGCGCTGCATTCAACAATCCGGCCCGGTAATCGGGCATGAGCGCACGGAAATCCTCGCACCCGCGGATAAAACCGGCCGCCGAAGCGGCTGTGGGGGCGGAGATCCGCTCCCAAACCCGCGCCGCGGCGGCGTCGATCACATCCTGGGCGACGGTCTCCTCGCGAATTTCGGCGATGGCCCGCTCCAGGGCGGAATCCATGGGATCTTGTTCGGGATTCATGCCACTCCTCCTGCGCGTTCGCGGTATTCCTGCCGCAGTTTGTCGCGCGTCCGCGAGATCGTCACCGCCACCGTGCCGGGCGTGGTGTTCAGTATGGCGGCAATCTCGCGATTCTCTTTGCCCTCAAAGAACCGAAGGATGAACATTTGGGCGATGCGGGGATTCAAGCGGGCCAGCGCCTCGCGGAGCCAGTCCTGAATCACCAGCGAATCCCAGGCGCGGTCCGGACCCCGATGCGGCGATTCCGCCAGCACCGGCTCCAGGTCGTCCAGCGGTACGCCGCGGATATTGCGCCGCGCGCGCAGGACGTCTAACCCCGCGTTGACAGCCGAGCGATGAAGGAAACTACCAACGTTTTCTATCGCTTCCGACCCGGACGCCCGTTGCAGCAAGCGCACGAAAACGGTCTGGAGCACGTCCTCGGCATCCATAGCGCTTCCGGTCACCCGATAAGCGGCCCGGAAAACCATCGCGCTGTGCTCGCGGAATACAAGCTCCAGGTCCGCTGCGCTTTGGTTGGCTGGCTCCATGGAAGGGATCGCTAGCTGCGTTTTCATCCTAGCAGGCTCTTTAAGATAGGGACGCCCGGGGGAGGCAGGAAATTAGCAACGGGCGGCCACGTCACCGGCAATTCCGGCGCCGGGGACGCCAACTTGCCCTCCTCTGCTCTTAACCGTTAGAGTGTGGGGCATGTCACCGTTGAAGCGCATCATTCAGGTTCGGATCTTTCGCGGTGAACAGCAGTATGTTGCCGAGTGCATCGATCTTCCCGTCGTGACGCAGGCTGGTAATCTGGACGAACTGGCAAGCAACATTCAGGAAGCGATAGCGCTCCATCTTGAACGGGAAGACCTCGCCGAACTGGGCTTCGCTGCGAATCCCCCGTTCTCGCCAGTTTCGAGCTTGACGCGGTAGGGTGATGCCCCGCTCGGGGTTCTGTCCGGTGAAGATGTACTCCGAATCCTGGGCCGAGTTGGCTTTGTCCCCGAAACCCAGCGTGGCAGCTATGTGAAGCTTCAGCGTGTTCTGGCCTCAGGCGCATCGCCGAGCAGGAACTTCGGGATCTCCTCTTCGATTGAATCCACTGGAATACGCTCCGTCCCCAGGTTCCATTACCATGGTAATCTGAGCGTATGGACATAGCGCAATCCAAGGTCACGGCGCAGGGGCAGATCTCCGTCCCGGCGGACGTGCGCCGCAAGCTGGGCATCGGTCCGGGGTCCGTCCTGGAATGGCGCGACGAGGGCGGCCGCATCGAGGTTCGGCGCGCGGGACGGTTCACCTCAGCGGATGTCCACCAGGCCGTATTCGGCTCGAAGAAACCGAAGAAGCGCAGTCTCGGCGAGTTGAAGGATGGCATCCGGAGCTACGCCAGGAAGCGCTATGCGCGCGGTTGATACGAACGTCCTGATCCGCCTGATCGCCCGCGACGACGCCCGGCAAGCCGCCGCAGCCGATGCCTTCGTGGAAAAGGGCGCCTGGGTATCCGTGCTCGCGCTCGCCGAGGCGACGTGGGTGCTTTCGAGCGTTTACGGACTCGGCCCGAGGGAGCAGGCAAACGCCATCGAGATGCTGCTGAACCACCGCGACCTTGCGCTGCAGGACCCGGAGACCATCTCAGCCGCCCTGGCGTTGTTCCGGGCCAAGCCCGCGCTCGGCTTCTCGGACTGCCTGATGCTACAGTTGGCGCGGAAAGCCGGCCACCTGCCGCTAGGCACATTCGACCGGAACCTCTCCAAGGCCGAAGGGGCGCAGACACTGTAGCCCGCCGCGTCCGCCGGGGCGCTGCTGTTTCCATTGGGCCTGAATTCCGAAGTTGATTCTGGAGAATGGCCGGCGCAATCATCCGGCGCCACGCAAGATCAGACCCATGGTTTGTATCAGGGCACGGCTTCAGCTGTGCCGCAAACCGTAGTATTCAAATGGCTTTAGCCCCCGGCCCTGCTTGTTTGGGGCGAGAGTTGGGGTTTCATCTCGCTTTCTCGGGGGCTAAAGCCTGAGCTTCTCCAACTGGTCCGGCACGGCTGAAGCCGCGCCCTGATACAACGCCTTTTCTTCAGTGGATTGCGCCGCAAGACAGTACCTGATGGAACTTGGCTTCGGGATCCAGGTTGGGGAAACCCTGTAATTGGTGGCGGCCCAGTCTGGTTCATCATTCAAGTTCGGACTTATCGCGGTGGACGGCAGTATGTTGCCGGGCTCCTCGATCTTCCCGCCCTCTGGATCAACTCAATCCTGTTATGAGGGTTCCCAATGTCGCCTCCGTGGCTGCTGCGCTAAATCACTAACACAACAACCACTTAGGCGTTATCGCAACTCCTCCATGGCGTCTTCCAACGCAGCCCGGGAGGGGCGGACTTTCGATTCCGGCAGCGTCGCCAGCGGTTCGTCCATCATTTCGAGTTGCTCGATGAAGGTGGGCTGGGAAGTGTTCACATACAGGACGCCGGTGAGCACTTCGCCATCGCGCTCCGCCTGTTCCAGGGCGGACATGGCCTTCCCGCGGTCGGTGGGGTCGTACTCGCGGTCGATCTTGCGGATGCGAAGGCTGGAGCCGTCGTGCATCCGAACGTCCCGGATCTCGCCTTCACCGATTTCCACGGAAATATCCTCAAAGAAGGGCACGAAGTCGAGTTCGTGCAGGGGCTCCTCGTGGTCCTTTATGTAGCTGTAGCTCTTGGTGGAACCTGCGTGATCGTTGAAGGTGACGCACGGGGAGATGACATCGATCACGGCCAGCCCCTTATGGGCAATCGCGGTCTTCAGCACGGTCTGCAACTGCTTCTTATCGCCGCTGAACGACCGCGCAACCAGGGTAGCGCCCCACCGGAGCGCCAGGGCGCAGCAATCGAACGGCGGCAGCGCGTTGGCCGCGCCGGATTTCGCCGTGGAACCCATGTCCGCGGTGGCTGAGAACTGCCCCTTGGTGAGGCCATAGACGCCGTTGTCCTCAATCACATAGATCATGGGCATGTTGCGGCGCACCAGGTGCATGAACTGCCCGATGCCGATCGAGGCCGTGTCGCCGTCGCCGGTGACGCCGAGCCCGATCAGGTTGCGGTTGGCCAGCAGCGCCCCGGTGGCGATGGCCGGCATGCGCCCGTGGACTCCGTTGAAACCGTGGCTCAGGCCCAGAAAATAGGCCGGCGATTTTGACGAGCACCCGATGCCGGAAAACTTGGCCACCATCATGGGATCTACGCCCATCTCATAGAAGCACTCCACAATGCGCTCAGAGATGGAATTGTGCCCGCAGCCGGCGCACAGAGTGGTCTTGCTGCCTTTATAGTTGAGGACTTCGAGTCCCAGGCGATTCACTTTGGGGGTGGGGGCGGCGCTCATTTTCCCTCCTGTTTCACAACTTCGTCGGTGACGGTTCGCGCATCGAGCGGCAGGCCGCCGTAGTAGCGCACGCTGCGCAGTTTGGCGATCAACTCCGCATCTAATTCCAGGCGCATGAGCGAGAGCAACTGCGCGTCGCGGTTCTGATCCACCACGTACACGCGGCTGTGGCGGCGGATGAAATCCTTGAGTTGGTCGTTAAACGGATACGCGCGCACGCGGAAGTAGCTGGCGGGTATTCCGTGTTCCGTTTCGAGCTGATCGCAGCTTTCGCGAACGGCATAGTCAGACGTGCCGATGGCGATGAAGCCGATTTCGGCTTTCTCGCGCAGGTGGATCTCCGGGGCCGCGACATGGCTGCGCATCACATCGAACTTGTGCGACAGCCGGTCCAGGTTATTGATGTAGTCGTCTTCGCGTTCGCTGTACTGGGCCTTGTCATTGTGTCCGCTGCCGCGGGTGAAATATGCGGCGGAGGGATGGCGCGTGCCTGGCAGTGTGCGGTAGCCCACGCCATCGCCATCCACGTCGCGGTAGCGCGCAAAGCCGCCAAGGCGCTCAATATCTTCGGCGGTCAGCACTTTCCCGCGATCAATCGGTTTTTCGGGATAAGGGAAGGGGTCGGCCATCCAGTTGTTCATGCCCAAATCGAGATCGGTCATGACGAACACCGGAGTCTGGAACCGCTCGGCGAGGTCGAATGCTTCCGACGACATCGTGAAGCACTCTTCGGGCGAGCACGGGAAGTACATGGGGTGCTGCGTATCGCCGTGCGAGAGGATCGCGGTCGTGAGCAGATCGCCCTGCTGAGTGCGGGTCGGCAACCCGGTAGCCGGCCCCACGCGCTCCACGTTGTAGATCACCGCCGGAGCTTCGGCGTAGTAACCCAATCCGATGAACTCGCTCATCAGCGAAATCCCGGGTCCGGATGTGGCCGTCATGGAACGCGCGCCCGCCCATCCGGCGCCCAGGGCCATGCCGATCGAGGCCAGTTCGTCCTCGGCCTGCACCACGGCGTAGGTGGCCTTGCCTGTCTCCGGATCCATCCGGAAGCGCTTCAGGTAGACGGCGAGCGATTCCACAAGCGTCGAGGAAGGCGTAATCGGATACCACGCCACCACGGTGACGCCCGCGAACATAGCGCCGAGCGCGCATGCGGAGTTGCCGTCGATGATGATCTTGCCCGCCGTGGCGTTCATGCGCTCCACGCGGTAGGGGTCCGTCTTGAGCAGGTTCTTTTCGGCGAACTCGTAGCCGGCCTGCGCGGCGTTCCAGTTCAGTTCGGCGGCCTTGGCCTTCTTCTGGCCGAACTGCTTGACGAGCGCCTGGCGCACCTCGTCCATTTCGATGGAGAGCAGTTTGGCCAGCACCCCGTCGTAGAGCATGTTCTTGACTAGTTTCCGGAGCTTCGCTTCGGGGCAGACGGCGGCGACCAATTTATCGAACGGCACCGGGTAGAAATGCAGGTCGCCGCGCAGTTCGTTGAGCTTGAGCGGCTCGTCATAGACCACGGCGGCGCCCGAACCCAGCTTCATGACGTCTTCCCGGGCGGTTTCGGGGTTCATGGCCACCAGGATGTCGATTTCCTTCCGGCGGCCTATATAGCCCTTCTTGCTGGCGCGGATCGTAAACCACGTGGGCAGGCCCGAGATATTCGACGGGAACATATTCTTCCCGGAAACCGGAATGCCCATCTGGAAGATGGACCGCATCAGCACCGTGTTGGCGGTTTGGCTGCCTGAGCCGTTAGCCGTTGCAACCTGGATGCTGAAATCGTTCGTAATGGAATGGCGCGAGTTCCCGGACAGCGGCTCGGCCGGAGAAACCTCTAACGTTGACATGCGGCAGGGATCCCCTCTCTGATGTGACCCAGTTCAGTTAGATTATAATCCCGGGGCTGAGGATGCGAATTGAGGAGGAGTTTCGGGTCTTACGCCCGCAAATTGCGCCACGAGAGGCACGAAAGCCAGGCGGCGCGTCTGGTGGCGCGCGGCGCTGCCGCCGGAACGCCCAGGGATCGGAGGAATTCCTCGGATTCCGGCGGCAGCGCCGCGCTCAAGCGGGCTCCCGACTCCCGCATGCGAGACAGCAAATCAAGGCCTGCGCGGTCCGCATTCGCGACGCCGGAGATGTCTACGACCAGCTCTTTCCCGGCAAGAATGGATTTCGCGGCATTCCAGGCGTGCTCCAGTTCCTGCACCCGGCTGCCGGCTAATTGCCCGCGCAGCACGAACCGGAACGTCGCGGAGCTGTCATGTTGGTAGATTTCCATGGGCCTTCACCGGAGACGGCGCGATCACTTGCGGTGGTTCCGCGCCTGCCGTCGAGAGCGCGCGGACAACGTAAGACGTGTAGACTCCCTTGGCGAGCAGGCCGATGCCTTTGGCCGCCAACCGGCGCAGCAGGGCGCGACCGGCCTGATCGACCGCGGTGACATCGCGCAGCAGCAGGCGGACCGGCTTGCCTCGCGCCATCGCCTGATCGCAGCAGGTTTCGACCACCTGGGCGCAATCCTCGGAGAGTTGCCCATCAATCGAGACCACCGTGCGCGACCGCTCCTCCGCCTTGCTCAGCCGGAACATCGGAAACTACCTCCCACGGCGCTCATCTGCACTCGGCTATCCGCCTCGAAGCACACGGTTACCGCTTCCGGCCGGATGGCGCATCGACGCCCGACATCAACATGCAGAAACTGACAAGAGCCACGAGCACCCAAATGCACCACACCGGCTGGCCTCCCGAATCCACTGGATTCGCTTTCTCTAAGTGCATGTGCGCTGCCAACGGTCGGCACACCACAAGGTCGCCTTAAAATCAGTCACTTACCAATCTATTCGGGAGTGGCCGACGCCCGGCAACGGCAATTGCCGGCGTCAATTGCCGACTCCGGCAGCTCCTGGTAGCATTAGCGATATGGGGATTCCGGATTCGGAAGTCTACAAGACGCTCTTCGATCTGTCGCAATCGATCGCCGGGCATAGCGACCTGGAAACTCTCTGCAATTCGCTGGCTGGCACGCTGCGGCACGCGGTTTCGTTCGACTTTCTAGCGCTGGTGCTGCACGACGCCGTACATGACCGGCTGCGCCTGCATGCCATCAATGCCAACCGGCCCTATAAAGAGAAGGAAATCGTCATCTCGACGGACGGCGACCACGCCGGCGCGTGGGTCTGGCGCGAGCAAAAGCCGCTGGTGTTGTCGCCTCTGGCGCCGGGGACCCAATGGAGCGGCTCGATCCAGAGCGCTATCGAAGAAGAGGGCGTTCGCGCTTTGACCCTGGTGCCGCTTTCAAACGGCGCGCGCCGGCTGGGGATTCTCGGATTCGGGTTCACCGAGCCTTTCACGCCCGGCGAGGAGGAATTGGCGTTCCTCCAAAGGGTGGCTTCGGAAGTCGCGGTCTCTGTGGACGAATACCTCTCCAGGCAGGCGCTGCTGCGGGAACGCGACCGGATGCGGGTCTTGTTCGAAATTACCAACGCCCTGATCTCGAAGCTCCCCATGGATGAGCTCTTTTCCGCTATTTCCGAACAGCTCAACCGCGCCGTGGCGCACGATTTCGCGGTGGTCACTCTCCTGGACAAAGCCACCGGGGAAATACACCTGAAAGGGCTGCACTCGCCCGGCGGAGGGCAGTACGAACCAGACGAAACATCGGGACGTCCGGAAGGCCTCCCGTGTGGCGAGGCGCTGGCAACCGGACGGCCGGTCGTCACCCAAGGACCCGATTTCGAGCGCTTTCCATCGCCGCTCTACCGCAAGTATTCGGGGATGGGGTTTCGGTCAAGCTGCTCCATTCCGATGGCCGGCGCAAACGGGATGTCGGGCACGCTCGATCTGGCGCGCCAGAGCGGCGAGCCTTTCACCGAGGGCGAGGTGGACCTGCTGGTCCAGGTGGCTCGCCAGATTGCCATCGCCACCGAAAACTCGCTCGCCTACCACGAGCTTTCGCAGCTCAAGGACAAACTGGCCACCGAAAAGCTCTACCTGGAAGACGAGATCCGCTCCGACCAGAACATGGGAAACATGATCGGCGAGGGCCCGGCTTTTCAGGCCGTGCTGCGCGGCATTCAGGTGGTGGCGCCCACCGATGCCACGGTCCTCGTGCTGGGCGAAACGGGAACGGGCAAGGAACTGGTGGCGCGCGCGCTGCATGACTTGAGCGGGCGCAGCAAGCGCTCGTTCATCAAAGTGAATTGCGCCGCCATTCCGGCAACGCTGCTCGAAAGCGAACTCTTCGGCCACGAGAAGGGCTCCTTCACCGGGGCGTTCGCGCAGAAGATCGGCCGTTTCGAACTGGCCCACCAGGGCACGCTATTCCTGGACGAGGTGGGGGAGATACCGCTCGAGCTGCAATCCAAGCTGCTGCGGGCCATCCAGGAGCAGGAGTTGGAGCGCCTGGGCGGAAACCGGACGATTCGCGTGGATGTGCGCCTCATCGCCGCAACCAACCGCAACTTGAAGCAGATGGTGGACGAGGGCACGTTCCGCAGCGACCTCTATTACCGGCTGCACGTGTTCCCCCTGACGGTTCCGCCGCTGCGGGAGCGCAAGGAAGACATCCCGCTGCTGATCCGCTACTTCACGCAGAAGCACGCCAAGCGGATGAACCGGCCCATCGAATCGATTCCCGCCGGCGCCATCGAGGCGCTGACCCGCTACGAATGGCCGGGCAACATCAGAGAGCTGCAAAACGTAATCGAAAGGTCCGTGATTTTGAGCCCCGCCCGGGTGCTTCAAATTGCCATGCCGGAGATCACGAAATCGTCGCCGCCCGCCCACAGGGCCAACCGGCAGGAGGAATCGGCCGAGCGCGAGCGCATTCTTCAAGCCCTGCGCGAATGCGACGGCAGGGTTTCCGGATCGGACGGCGCGGCAGCGCGGTTGGGCCTGCGGCGCACCACGCTGCAATCGCGCATGAAGCGCCTCAATATCGAGCGCCTATACCGCTGACCTCGGCAGTTGACCGAGCCCGGACGCGCGGGTACCGGTACAATACTCTCGGAAGCGGTATATCTTGGCCACTACCCCGGCCAGTCAGCGAGTGAGTCGGAGTAGGGATCATGGTTACCCACAACCCCCTCCACGGATCCGGACGGGCGGATTTCCCGCATCCGGCTCTTGCCTTAGGTGACGACGCCGAAGCGGCGCAGGGGATAGTCATGGTAGATG
>CAIYHG010000120.1 GCA_903925975.1 uncultured Acidobacteriia bacterium
CGCGCGACGGCGGAAGGGCGGGGAGCGAACCTTCGTGGAGGGCGCTGGACGTGCTGACGGTGAGGCTCAGCTACTTCGAACAGAAGGAAGACTACAAGCTGATTCTGGTGAACAACTCAGTCACCAACCAGAGCTACGCCAGCCTCGGCGGCGCAACCACTTCGGGCGACTTCGGAAGCATGATGAAAGAAATTTTCGAACCGGCGACGCGGGCGCGGTTCGATTGGGACCACTGGGCTACGCTGCGGTCGCGGTTGACCATGGTATTTTCCTACGCGGTGACGAAGGACCGTTCGCAGTGGCATGTGGTGTACGACAAGTCCATCGACGTGGTTCCGGCCTACCGCGGGCTGATCTACGTGGACCCCAAGAGCCATGAGGTGATGCGGGTGACGCTGGAGGCGGTGGGCCTGCCCTCCGATTTCCCGGTGAAGAACACGGAAACCGTACTGGATTACGACTACCAGGAGCTTGCGGGGCGATCGTTCCTGCTGCCTCTGAAGGCGCGCACGATTATGTCCGCTGATGATTACATGAGCAGGAACGACGCGGAGTTCCGGCTGTATCGCAAGTACTCGGCCGAATCCGAGATCAAGTTTGACGCCGATACGGATACGCCGGCGCCGCTGCCAGACGACCAGACCACGGAATCACCCGTCAGCCCGAAGAAGTGAGCCGCGTCTCTCGAAGCTCACTGCGGTATGCCGGCGCAAAGGTCAATCGAGTACCGCCGGTTCCAACTTCGGGACGAGCAAGTGGATGGATATCAAGCCCACCGCGTACATCGAACCGCACGCCACAAATAGCGGGGCGTAGTTGCTGGGATTCTGCTGCAATACGCGGCCGGTAATTTCTGAGAACGCGATTGTAGCGACTGAACCTAACGCGGCCGCCAGCCCGGTAACCGAAGCTACCGCACGGCTGGGAAACATGTCCGTGCCGATCGTCCATACGAGAGTAGACCAGCTCTGATGGGCGGCGACTGCCATCCCCAACAGGAATACGGCAACCCACGGGTCCTTGGCTCTGCTGGCGACAATCACTACGGGCATGATCACCGCGCTCACGCCCATGGCGGTCTTCCGGGACCAGTTCACCGTCCACCCGCGTTTGATGAGCGACGAGGAGACGTAGCCGCCCACGGCTGAGCCGAGTCCACAGAATATGTAGACGGTCATGAGGTACGGAATGACGGCCGTCCCTCTCAGTCCGTGTTCCTGGGCGAGAAATTTCGGGAGCCAGAACAGGTAAAAAAACCACGCGGGGTCGGCAAGCACCTTGCCCGCCGTGTACGCCCAAGTCTGCCGGCAGCCGAGCAGCCTGCTGAGCGGGATCTTCGAGGCGCTCGCGGGTTTGCGCCCGCTCTGGATGAAGTCGAGCTCCTCTTTGGTGATGCGTGGGTGGATCTCCGGCTTCTGATAGAGAGCCCACCACGCCACCAGCCACAGCATTTCGAAGACGCCGGTCATGATGAAAGCGCCCCGCCAGCCGAACTTGGCCGCCACCAGGGGCACGCACAGGGGGGCCACGATGGCGCCCAACGTCGGGCCCGCGTTCAGGAGGCCGGTGGCAAAGCCGCTCTCGCTTTTCGGGAACCACTCGGCAATCGCCTTCATTGCGGTAGGGAAGTTCGGAGCTTCGCCGACGCCCAGGAAGGCGCGGGCGATGCCGAAGCCGAACGGAGTTCGCGCCAGAGCGTGCGCCATTTCAGCGAGCGACCACCAGATGACCGCGAAGGTATACCCGAGTTTGGTCCCGATCCTATCGATGACTCGCCCGGAAATAATGAGACTGAGTGCGTAACATACCTGGAAGGCGATCACGATTCTGCCGTAGTCGAGTTCGGACCAGCCAATATCCCTTTGAAGATCCGGAGCAAGGATGCTGAAGACCTGGCGATCGACGTAGTTCAGTACGGTCGCCAGAAAGAGCAGTCCACAGATGTACCAGCGGAGGTTCCTGATCCTGCCACTCTGCGTCATGCAAGCCTCAATTCCGGCGCCCCGGCATCGCGGGGGCGCCTCAGCGCGCGGCGGCGAATCAACTGACGATAGCGACGATTTTCCCCGATTGGCCCGTGCCCGCCGACTCCGGCGCGCGTCCGATGGAATCGAACTGGAACGCGTCCGTTACCACGCAAGAAGCTTTGGGCGTCCCCTGCGCCACCAGCGCAATCGTGCGGGCAAAGTCGCCGGGGTGATCGTAAATAGAACTCGGCAATTTCGTGATTCCCTATGATATCTCCAGTGAGTTCACGGGGACCGCTCTCCGAACCGCTCTCAGCAATATCTGGAAAATGAGACGCGCCGTCTGGCGGCCGATAATCCAGTTCATACTACGTTCCGGCTTCCGCTCCGCGCCCCCAATCAGCGCGCCGGAGCGGCATAAACTACGACGCGGAAATCAGCACTCCCCGTCTCAACGAGATCCCTCGCGGATTGGCCGAGAAATACGCCGTCGCCGCTTGCAGACACCGCCGGGCGTGTTCCTCGTAGCCGATCTCTTTCACCCGCGCGAGGTTCGGAATTTCGAGCGAGTACGGCACCACGGGTATGCGGTCCAGAATTGCAGCCAGATCGATCCCGCCTTCGCCGGGGCACACGCGCCCCTCGCGTCCGGTGAAGATCAGACCCTCCGTCGTGGCCGGGATTTCCGGTTCGGCGTCGCAGAGATGCACAAAATGGAACCACTCCCGGGGGACCGCATCCAGTTCCTCCAGCGCGACGCGCGAGCGATGGAAATGCAGCGTGTCGATTAGCAGTCCACAGTTGGGGCGGTTCACGGCGCGGATCATTGAGACGGCGTCCCGAAGGCTCGCAACACTAGCCCAAGTGACGAACTCCACGTCGATGGTCAGCCCCGATTTCGCTGCGAGATCGCACAATTCGCCCAGGCAATCGATCGCGTATTCCCGATGGGGCGTCCAGATGCTACTGATGACGTGGCGCGTTCCTAGTTCGGCGGCCGTTTCCATCGCCGGAGCGTACGATTTCAGGTCGACGCCATCGCCGATGCGCGCCAGTTCGATATCGTGAACCGTGAGACCCGTCTCCCTCAACGCCGCCTTGGTTTGCCGGAGCATTTCTTCATTTTCGGCCAGAGCGTAGTTGGGCTCGTTCGGCAGTCCCATGAATATAGGCCGGTAGCTGACAAAATCGTAGCCCGCGCGAGCGGCTATGTAGGTCATTTCGGGCGGAGCGCAACCGAGCACGGTCAAATGGGCCAGACTGAACTGAAACGTCATTGTTCGAGCTTCCATTTCTGCCGCTCCCGGAGCATCTCGCCCGATGCCGTCAGTGCCTGCGAATGCCAACCACATCCGGCCGCCCCTAAAATAGCGCCGGCTGTTTCGGGCCGGCGCTCTGAAACGCCAAATCACGAGGTAGTCGAAAGTGTCTAGCAGCATCTTAACTGTCGATCCGCCCGTAATACAATTGAAAATATCGAATATCAGTTATAGGAAAGTCTAAAGAAACGCTCTCTGACCGCTGATTCCGAAGAACGCATGAATCCTATTAGGCGCCGGCGCGCGGTTGGCGAGACGCGGATACCGGCCCCCTCACCGCCATGCAAGCCGTTACGCAGCACAAGCTATTCTTCACTTCGAGGGTGTCGGAAGTCGTGCTGACCCGCGGTGCGTCATGACCGGGGCTCTAGCGCGTGAGTGAGCCGGCAATTGACTGCCCGCATCCCCACCGTTGCGCCGGTCCGGCGTTGGGAACTGGAAATTCGTGACAACGGTTGCAGGTCCGGGCAAGCTAAAGAGCTTGCGGAAGAACGAGCCAAGAAAGTTGGATTTTCTCCGTAGCCTCTCTAGCTTGCCCTAAGACGTGTTTCTCCCACGACGGGTCTGCGCGTACAACCCGGAGTTATGCGGCGAACTTCTGAGTCAGCACGCTGGCGTTTGAGCGTAAGTGCGCTGGCGGCCGCGAACCGTGGGCTACGCCCCACCCGTCGCTTTCTGGGCTTTGGGCCGCCCATCGGTCCGGAACTCGTACTTCTCCACGCTCATCACCACCTCGCCTTGACTGCACCGCAATATGCGCCCTCCGATTGCGATCTTTAGCCCGCAGCGCCCGCTTAAGGTCACCGGCCAGTTCACCGCGGCATGAATCTCCAGGCCGGGGCGCAGAGCCATATCGGTGTGGAAGGCCAGACCCTTGCTGCCGATATTCGTGACCGTTCCGGACCCTTGGACAGTCTCGCGCCGGCCTTGCTTCACTGCGAAGTGCAGCGGAAGGTCCAGCGGGAACCGCTGTCGGGATCTGCGTTCGAGGGACAAGTGTGCCTCTCTTCCTCTTCCTTCTTGGCTGGCGTCCCCTGAAGGAAAGCTCAATGCCGCTAAGCTCCGCCATCTAGCTACTTGCTTTCGAATCCGACTATCGCAGTTACGGGATTGATACTCTATCGGTAAGAGCACTGAGTCGGCATAGGGCAGTCTTGCACTGCCTGGTTAGCGATAGTTATCGAAGTGCTGTTAGTAGGGGGGCAACGGTCCTGCTTGGTTCCCAGGCCGGCCGTATTCGAACCGGTGAAAGCGCTGAGATACTCGGCAGTGCGTAGTGCGAGGAGGGATTGGGGTTTGCCCCCGCAAGTGGCGTAGAGCCCGTAGAGCCCTGTTTGGGCGCCGCGGCCCGATCTGCTCTAGGCCACGGAATACGCTCTTTTACTGGTCGGGGCGGCCAGATTCGAACTGGCGACCCCCTGCGCCCAAGGCAGGTGCGCTACCAGGCTGCGCTACGCCCCGACTTCATTCATTCTACAATACTTGCAGCCCCGTATCACCACCCGGTACCGGGGTTCCGCCGCGGCACACCCGCTTTCTTGGCGATACTCCACAGGGACGCGACAGATCCAGTAGAAATTGAGTCAATACATTGCGATCGCAGGGCGTGCCTGGCATTGGAGAGGCTGGATAGGGCAGCGCCTCGGAGGCCCTGCCCTATCCAATTTGGCGCCGGTAGCCCCGGCGGCAAGTTCATTCACGGATGGGGCGTCCCCCGCTATGGAACCGCGACGAAGCTTACTACGCTTGAGGGGAGCGTGCCTGCGGCACATGCGTGGCCCAACCCCGCGCCGACCGTCCGCGGCACAATCGTCGGATTCAGCATCTTCGTCAGGTCAACCACGGCGACCGTGGTCGCGCCGCTGTTTGAAAGCAGCGCCATTGCGTCGCCGCTACTCGGGCTCGCATAGGCAGTCAACGTGTGCGGGTCGTACCCGTTAGAGAATCCTCCACCGATGCTGCACGTTACCCAGTCGCCGATCGCCGGGGTAGCTCCGGCGCCCGTGACGGTGGGCAGCGCAATCGCTGTGACGGCATCGCCGCCGAACTCCCCGGATACGATGCCTATCTGGGTTCCCTGGGCCACGGCGATACCGCTCGCCCCTGCCGCCAGGTACATTTCCGAAAGGTTCTGGTTCTGCGACGGCGCCGTCCAGTTCCCGGGCGTGCCCGGAGTGAACGAGGCATAGGGTGCGCTCACGTCGGCAATGAAAACGCTCGAAGTGAACTCGGCGGGAGCCAGAATGATTCCCGTCTTACAGTCGGCGCCGGAGGAGTCCAAGTCCCCGCCGCTGCCCGTGGCGTGCTCGTAAAACAATGGTACGGTGCTGTTCGTAACGTCGATCAACTCGTAGTTGTTGCTCTCATTCGCCGACAAGAGGCGATTGTTGATCGGATCGATGACAGGATTCTCGGTGATGGACGTGAATCCGGGAGCAAGTGACTGAAAAGCGGGCTCGAATGTGGATGTCGCCAGGTTGAGGAACTGGAATCCTCCAACGCCGGCCAGACTGAGCGCGATCACGGCCTTGTTGTGAACCGCATCCATGGAGACTCCGCAGTTCGTGCAGAATCCGCCGGAGAACCCAATCATGCCCGTGCCGCTGCTGCTCAACGGGCTCCCTGATTTCACCGCTGCGCCGCTCAGCAGATATACGTTACTGTTGTTGGCGGTGCAGACAGTGTCGCCGGTCACAGGGTTCGACGCACACGAGTTAATCACATCGGAGCCAGTGGGAATCAGGGTCGGCGTGACGCTGCTGCCCTCGATGTTAACCACTGAGACCCCCGGAACGGGAGTCACGCCCCAATTGCCCTTCGGCACATACGAAGTCACGTTCGTGCCGATCACCATTGCTGATAGTGAACTGGACGGCTGACAAGATCCCTGAGGGATGGGGTTGCCGGGAAGAAGCTTGTAGTTGTCCGTCTTGGAATCCGATTTGGAGAAGCCGAGGACTTTCGGATCGGATGCCGAAATGACGGCCTTAGATACGGGGACCAGCCAGGCTTTGTACTCGTTTCCTGCATTCGGCGTTGCCGAAAACGGCGCCAGTTGCACAGCCGTCACGCCGTTGGCGGTATTTAGGGTCCCGTTCAAATGCTTACAGGATGGTCCGGTGGAGCCCGTCACTCTCCCGCCCGTCACCACCAACTGGCGGCACGCCGCATTGTCGGTTGACAGGAGCGTGGCTCCGCTCGGATCGGTCACCTGGAAGTAGTAGGCGCCATCCGGCAGGCCCGGGTCTTTCAGATTCTGTGGGCCACCGCTCAGGTACACGTCCCCAGCGGTGGCGTAATTGACGTTAGCGTTGACGACGGTGGCCGTCTTGTTCGTGGTGTATACGGCTCCTGACGGCGCCGCGGCGAAAGCGCTTCCTGCCGATACAGCGATAACCAAGGCGGATGCGCGTATCCGAACAACTTTCATATTGATCCCTCCTATACGGAATACCCAGGGTGTCTTCCGCGTTGCTCCCAAGGATATATCAGAGGGCGCCCCGAAACAGGACATATTGAGTCCACTATGACGCAGTTCGTACGAAACAGCGCATTCGCGCGGTCGCAAGCTCATGGGCTGGGGTGAAAACAAGTCTTCCGGAGTTCCCGCTCGTCCCGAATTCGTCGCGGCCGGCACGTCCCGCTGCTTCCGTCAGCGGCGGCTTTCCTCTTGCGCCGTTTTGCGATTTCAGGCGGCCAATGCGTAAATGGAAGAACGATGCACAATATTGAGATCGGCGGGAAGGGTCGGGAGACCCTTCTGGTCACGCCGGAAGTGACGGCCAATTTCCTGGGACCGGACGCAGCGCGGGTGCTTTCCACGCCGCAGATGATCCTTTACATGGAGCGGGCCAGCAGGTTGAACATTCTGCGATTTCTCGATCCCGGTTACGATACGGTGGGGACCAAGGTCAACATTTCGCATCTGGCTGGAGCGCCGGTTGGCGCGACCGTGAATTTCGTGGCTGAGATCGTCGCTTCCAATGGACGCCGCGTGGAGTTTCGCGTGGAAGCCTGGAACGGAACGGAGAAGATCGGGGAAGGCACGCACGAGCGCGCCATTATCAACGTGGAAAAGTTTGCAGCCCGGCAGGCTGAAAAATCTCGCGGGGCCTAGCGCTAGACCGCTGTTGACGCAGGCCGGTATCCGCCGAAGAGGCTTTTCCCGTCACCTGAACTCCGAGGGCCTTCGCCCACGGACCCGGAAGCAGTTTCGCGATGGTAAATCGCCAACAGTTCGCTCTCGTCGTAGTCGATGGCGCGTGCGTACTGGCGAATGTAGCTGGTGTTGTAGATTCCACCGGGAAGCTTCTTGTAATCGCCCCTCTCAATAGCCTCGAGCGAACGAATACTGATCTTAGTGGAATCCGCGATCTGCTTAAGGGTTATTCCCCTATTCTTACGAATAGTAGCCAACGCCACTAGGCTGTTATCCTGCTGCATCTGCCCCTCTCCGTCTGGCCTTCCGGGGGCTAGGCGGGTATGGTGTATCAAGAAACACACTATAACATTACTTCTGCCGTTTGTTAAACTCCTTTTTTATGAGTATTTGCCGACGAGAATTCGGGTTGGCGCTGCTCGCTGGCTTGGCGGCGCCGGCGTTCGGAATCGGCCCCCGCTCTAAATTGTTGGTTCTAGTACTACTAGAGCAACTAAGAGGGGATGCGATAGCTAACTCCGGCGGGTATTTCGGCCCAGGGGGCTTCCGGCGGCTGGCGGCAAAATCGGCCTTTTTTCCGGACTGCCGCAATCTTGCGAGCACCTTTCCGTCGTCCTCCATCGCTACCGTCGCTTCCGGGGCCTGGCCCGCGCAGCACGGCATCGTAGCGGATTCCTGGTACGCCCCGCGCCAAAAGGCCGTGGTCCGCGCCTCGGAGTCGCAGTTGCTCGCAACCACCCTGTGCGCCCAAATTGCCGCGGCGCCGCGCACGCGCGTCTTCACGGTTGGGCTTGACCGCGAGAGCGCCGCGCTGTTTGCCGGGACTCCCCTGGCAACCCTGTTCTCGATGGACGAGACCGGCAAGTTCACCAGCTCGGCCGGCGTCCCGAATTGGCTTTCCGATTACAACCGTTTGATGCCGGTGGAGAATTTGCACAACGCGGAATGGATGGCCTTGGGGGCTCTCCCTGGCGCGCCCCCGCTGCGAACGCTGACGTATGATCCGTCGGATCCCGCCGAGTTTCTGAAGCTGTTCAAGGCATCGCCGCTCGGCGAGGAAGCGCAGTTCGGTTTTGCCGCGGAGCTTATCGCGCGCGAACAACTCGGGCAGGGCGACACCTTCGATTTCCTCTGCATCCTGGCCAGTTCGAGCGCGCTCTTGGGCTATGAGGTAGGAGGCGCGTCGCCGCTGATGCGGCAGATGACATTGCGCCTCGATCGGCACCTCGAATATTTGTTGACGACTCTCGATAAGGTTCCCGGCGAGAACAATTTCAGCCTGGTCCTCACCGGAGCCCACGGCGCGCCGCCCGAACCGGCCGATCTATCGCGTCCGCGCATGGCAATTGCCGGCGAGGCGCTGGCACAGGCGGTGGATCGCGGCTTGAAGGAAGGAAATCTGGGAAAGGTGGAGAAGTATGTGTACCCGTTTCTCTACCTGGAGCCAAGAGCGGGCGCGGACCCCGAAACCGTCCGTTTGGCTGCCGCGCGCGCGGCCATGAACCTGCCCGAAGTAGCGGCCTGGTTCACCGCCGGCGGCGCATGCTCAACGTGGAATGAATGGGAGCGCCGCTTCCGTAACAGCTTCCACGCCAGCCGCTCCGGGGACGTGATGCTCTCCTACCAACCGGAATATGTAGAGGATTTCGGAGCCGGCCGCGGAATCTCCTATGGGTCGCTGTACAACTACGATTCGAGCGTTCCGCTGTTCTTCTATGGTCCGCAGTTCGCGGCGGGAGAGTATGAATCGCCGGTGGAATCCGTGGATGTGGCGCCGACCATCGCGCGCGCGATCGGCGTAGCAGCCCCCTCGTCATCCACAGGCCGGGTCTTGGGCTCCGCCTTCGGAAGCAAGGATATCGCCTAGCCGCCCTGTGGCGCGCGCTTCAGCGCCCTGAGCCGGCATTCATGCCGGCTTTCTTACTTGCGTCTGTCTTCGAGCATCGCCCTCAAGCGGCCGATCTCGTTCTTGAGTTTGCGCTCGCGGCTGACCATCAGCAGGACGTAGACCGCCAGGATGACCCACGCCGCGGTCAGGCCGTAGCTCAGGTATTCGTACTCGTGCTGCAGCCGGACTTCGTCGCTCACGATCTGTGCGAGAAAAAGCGGTGCTGTGAGATCCATTCTTGGCTCCTATAACGCGTGCGCCATCCGGCGCAGCGAATCGATTTCGCGCTGCGCCTCTTCCTGGCGCAGCCGCACGGCGGTCATCACGATGCCGAGCAACAGCATGGCTAACATGTTCCACATCAGGTGGTGCGTCCAATCTGGTGGGAAGCTTCCGCCCGACCAGAAGACCGGTTGGGGATGTTGCGTGCGCCACCACTTGATCGAGAAAACGACGATGGGCACGTCGATAAAAGCAAAAATCGAGAAGACGGCGGCGAACGTGGCGCGCTGCGTGGGCTCCTCGATGGCTTTGCGCAGCATCAGATACCCGGCGTAGAGAATCCAGCACACCAGCGCCGACGTCAGCCGCGCATCCCAGGTCCACCAGATGCCCCAAATCTGGCGGCCCCAGATGGAACCGGTCACCAGTCCGATAGTCGTGAACGCCAGCCCCACCTCGGTTGAGGCTACGGCCGCGGCGTCGAACTTGAAGTTCTTCGTCACCAGGAAGCCCACGCTCGCGAGCAGGGCCACGGTGGCCGCCATAGTGGCGCACATCCACATGGGCACGTGGAAGAAGATGATCTTGAACGTAACCCCCTGCTGCGTCTCTTCCGGCAGCCGCGCGATGGCATTGACGTTCCACGCCAATATCCCCATCGCCACCACCCCAAAAACGAAAAGAATCTTGTCACGCATTAGGATCTCCCATGTTCAACGTCTGCCTGCCCCATGTCCAAAACTTGCCCCGTTTGACAATGCTACCCCACTAACACCGTCTCAACCAGAAACAGGGATACTGCCGTGTAGGCCACATCGAAGCCGATCAGCATCTTGAGCCACGTTACTGTCTCCGGGCCAATGGCATTGCCCGATACCAGCTGCATCGTCAATTGCATTGCCGCCATGAGCGCCGGAACCAGTATGGGGTAGGTCAGCATGGGCAGCATCACTTCGCGCAGCCGGATATTGACTGTCAGCGCGCTGAAGATGGTCCCGATCACCGTCAACGCCCACGTCCCCAGCGCCAGCACCATCAGCAACTCGCCCAGTTGATTCGCCCAATGCACGTTGTAGAAAATGCCGAAAACAGGCAGGGAGACCAACTCCATCGCCATCACCAGGACGAAATTGGCCAACGCCTTGCCCAGAAACAGCGCCGCGCCGGAGATCGGCGCCGCCACCAGCGCATCCAGGCAATCGTTCGGCAATTCGCGCGCGAAACTCCGGTTCAGCACCAGCGTTCCGGCAAACGCGAACACGATCCAGAGCAGGCCCCCCGAGAGCGCCTTGGTGGTATCCGCCTCCGGGTCAAAAGCGAAGCTGAACAGCAGCAGGATGACCAGGGCAAACGCGAACGAGGCGTTGATGGCTTCCTTGGTGCGCAGTTCGGCCCGCAGGTCTTTCATCATGATCACCAGCGCCGCGTGAAAGAATCCCATCAGCCCTCGCCGTAGCGCGCGTATACCAACCCGGGGTCGGCGATCATTTCCGCCGTGCACGGGCCGTGAAACGCAACTTGTCCGCGGCTGAGCAGCGCGACGTGCGACGAAAGCTCAAGGGCTTCCCGCAACTGGTGCGTTGACATGATGATGGTCTTACCTTCCGCCCGCGCGTCGCGCAAGAGCGTTTGCAGGACGGCGATGGCGCGGTCGTCAAGCGCCGTGAACGGCTCATCCAATAGCAGCACCGAAGGGTTGTGCAGAAAGGCGCGCGCCACCGCCAGCCGCTGGCGCATGCCGCGCGAAAACTCGCGCACCAAGCCGTCGTGGACTCGTTCGAGCCCCGTCCGCTCCAGCCAGTGCATCGCCGCCGCGCGCGGATCGGGCAGGCCGTAAAGACGCCCGAACAGGGCCAGATTTTCGAACGCGGAAAGTTCGTCGTAAACCGAAATGCCGTGCCCGATAAAGCCAACCAGCCGGCGCGTATCGGTGTCGCGCGGCTCTTTGCCCATGATCAGAATCTTGCCCTTGCCGGGGCTGGAGAAGCCTGCAATGGCTCGCAGCAGCGTGGTCTTCCCGGCGCCGTTGCGGCCTATCAGAGCCAGGCTGGAGCCGGCCTCGGCCTGCAGTTGGACGTCCCGGAGGGCGGGATAATCGCCGTAGAACTTCCAGACGCCCTCAACGGCGACCGCGTTCATTCGTCTCCTCGGTCGCGCCTTCCCGCGCGCGATACAGAATCGCGAAGCCAATGGCAAGAATGGCAAGGCACAGCGCCAGCACCAGAGGCGCATCCTTGCTGAACTTGGCCGGGACCACTTCGATCTGCGGCGCGCCGTCCGACGCGGCGCTTGTATCCGCCGGAGCCGCTTCGGGCGCGCCGGTGAGCTGGATCTTGTACGACGTTCCCGTCAAGCCGTATATCTGCGCCTGAGTCTGCGGTTCGGGGCCCAGGTCGTTCAGGTTGGCGCCCGTCAGCGTCACTCCCTTGGGCGCGATCAGGTACGTGTTCTCGTCCGTGGTAGGGATCTTGCCCTGATACGCCGCGCCCTCGGCATAGGGCACGGAATAATCGATATCGATCCGCGTGTCGCCGGGCTTGATCGCGAAATCCACCGCGAAAACATCGGGCTGAGAGGTCTTCACAAGGCCTGCGCTGACGTTTACGCTGCCCGGGGCTGTGGCGCTAATCTGCGCGTTGCCGTTCGCGCCCGCGGGCAGGTAGAACTTCACCGTGCCGCCGGCTGCATCGTGCCAGGTCGACTTGCCGCCGTTCGTCACCAGAAACGTTTCCTTCACGGCCATCTGTCCGCCGGAGGGTTCGAATAGCAGCATGTGCTTGCCGACGCGCGCCTCGCCCGGTTGCCTGGAAGCATTGAAGACGTCCAGTTCGATATTTGTGGTGGGCGCTCCCGGGTTGAGCATGGCGTTATAGACCACGCCCTCAAAAGTGGTGCGGAGCAGGCCGGGCCCATCGGGCGTCTGGTTGATGGCGAACTTGCCTTGAGCGTCCGACTGCGCCTGGGCCACCAGTTCCGGGCCGCTCTCCGCCAGCTTGTAGAACTCCACCGTGGCGCCCGAGGCCGGAGCTCCGGCCGTCCGGTTCACCACCGTGCCGTTGATGGCCGCCATCGCCGGGGCGCAGCAAAGTATCCAAACGCAAAACCGCTTCATGCCTTTTCCACTCTCATGGGCTTGCCGCATTCGCCGCAGAATTTCAGTTCGCTCTGGAAACGCGCGCCGCAGGACGGGCACGCAATCCCGTTCGAGGCCGCCGCGGCCTGCCGGGACTGTGCCGCCGGCTGGGGTGCGGCCGCCGCTTTGGCTGCCGGTACGGCGCCATTGACGCCCAGGCTTGCTTTCAAGCGGTCCACCTCGCCCATCACCGCCGCCAGTTCCTTTTGGAGGTCTTTCTTCGTGTGCTGGTAATCGGCGTCGGAGAGCTTGCCCAGACGAAACTCGAACTGAAGGTCGCGCAGGTTCTCATAGATCGCCGCCTTGCGTTCGTCCAGATGCGTAAACGGGGATTCCAGCTCGGGTTCGGGCAGATCCTTGGCCCTGACTCCGAGAATAAACGCGATAACGGCGATCGCAACGATACAGGCAATAACAATAGTCAAATCAAATCACCAGACGCGAGGCATGCCGGGGCCTGCCCGCCGTTCCCGTGGTGGAGCAACGCCCTAGCTTGCCCCCGCGCGCCACGGAGTCGCGCTACTACTCCAGCTTCGACAGATCCTGTTCGATCTGGTCCTTGTATTTCGCCAACTCAGGGTCGTCGATCTCCATCGGCCCGGCTTCGGTGGCCAACTGCGGCTTCCGGTACTTACGGATGAACAGCCATATCACGCCCAGCCCCAGGAATGCCGCCGCGTAAGGGACAATCCAGCCGAAGGCGTTGGGCGGAGCCAGATAGACGCCCGGGCCGTAATCGCGGACGAAAGCGTCAATGATCTGCTGATCGCTCATCCCCACGGCCTGCATCCGCGCGATGCGTTCTTTGGCCGGCTTCGAGAAATCGCATTCGAGCATGCTGCACGTGGCTACGGAGTCCTTGCACCCGCACTGGCACTGTAGCCGCGCGCCCACGCGCCGCACGTCCAGGCTGGGCTTCTCCGACGCGGTCTGCGCCAGCGCCGCCGCCGCCACCAGCAGTATCAGTAGACTATTTTTCAACCGTCGCATGTTTGCTCGTCATGCCCACAACCTGCGTCCGCGCGTACTGCATCTTTACCTTGCTCGGGACCAGGCACACCAGGGTGCCACCAATCAATACCAGGGTCCCCAGCCAAATCCAGGTCACCAGCGGGAAGACGTAAGCCTGAATCACCGCGCGCTGGTTATCGTCCGACATCCCCCCGAAGTTCAGATACAGATCCTCGTTCAGGCGGGTGCGGATTCCCACTTCGGAAGTTCCCTGGCGGCTGGCTTTATAAAAACGCCGCTCCGGCAGCAGGTTCCCCAGCGACGCGCCGTCTTTCGAAACGGCGATGGTAGCCCGATCCCAGGAGTAATTGGGCGTGTCGCCGTGATCGATCGTTACCATGCGGAGATCGTAGTTTCCCACGCGCATGGAATCGCCCGTATTCATTTCCTTAACTTCGTCTTTGTTGAACGCGTGCCCGGTAAACCCGACGAACATCAACACGATGCCCATGTGCACCAGGTACCCGCCGTAGCGCCGCGTGTTGCGGTGCGTCAGTTCCACAAGCGCCCGCGCGAAGTTCATCTCGTTCTTGGCCGCTATCGAGCGCGAGCCACGATAGAACTCAACGATGACGGTCAGCGCGACGAACATGCAGAAGCCCAGCGAAATCAGTGCGTATACGTGCCGCACTCCCACCGCAACCAGAACGCCAACCAACGCCAGAGAGGCAATGCCCGGCCACTGGAAGTTGCGGCGCAAGCTGTCCGCCGAAGTCCGCCGCCAGGCGAATAGCGGTCCCACTCCGGTCAGAAACAGCAGAAACAACCCGATCGGCACCATCAGCCGGTTGTACCAGTTCGCATCGAGCGAGATCTTGTCGCCGCTCGTGTATTCCGAAATCACCGGAAACAACGTGCCCCACAGCACCGCGAAACAGCTCGCCAGCAGAATTAGGTTGTTGAACAGGAAGCTCGATTCGCGCGAGACCACGCTTTCCAGTTGCGATTCGCTCTTGAGGTAGTCCAGGCGTTCGATGATCAGATAAGCCGTGGCGGCAATGCCCACCGCCATGAACGTCACGAAGTACTTTCCGATCTCTGAGCGCGCGAACGCGTGTACCGATTGCACGATGCCCGAGCGCGTCAGGAACGTGCCCAGAATGCACAGGAAGAAGGTGGCGGAAACCAGCACGATGTTCCAGACCTTCATCATGCCCTTCTTTTCCTGCATCATCACCGAGTGCAGATAGGCCGTGCCGCTCAACCACGGGAGAAGGGAAGCGTTCTCTACCGGGTCCCAGCCCCAATAGCCGCCCCATCCCAGCACATGGTAGGCCCACGCCGCACCGAGCATGATGCCCGTGCTTTGGAACAGCCAGGTCACCAGAGTCCAGCGCCGCGTGGTGTGGATCCATCCGTCGCCCGGTTGCCGCGTGATCAGAGATCCGATGGCGAAAGCGAAGGGAACCGCAAACCCCACATAACCCAGGTAGAGCATGGGCGGGTGGATCGCCATCGCCGGGTATTGCAGCAGCGGGCTCAGCCCGTTGCCGTCCAGCACCGGCGTAATCACCCCGTCGAGCGAGAGCATGTTGAACGGGGCGGCGATGAAGTTGTTCATCGTCAGGAAGAACGTCTGCACGATCATCAGCACGCCGAGCGTGTACGGCATGAAGTCGCGGTGCTTCCGCCGGTTGGTGAACGCCACCACCACCGAATACGTTGCCAGCAGCCAGCTCCAGAAGAGCAGGGAACCTTCCTGCCCGCCCCACAGTGCTGCCACCTTGTAAAGCAGCGGCATCGTGTGATTGCTGTGCTCAGCGACGTAAGAGAACCGGAAATCGCCGGTGATAAGGCCGAACACCAGGATGCCCACTCCCAGCGTCAGCGTCGCCCAAACGCAATAGACCGCGCGCTCACCGCTAACTATCAGAAAAGGCTTGCGCTTTAGCCGGCCGATGATCGAGGCTGCAGCCGCGTAAAACGCCGCGCATAGGGCCAGAAGGACCGCCAGCGAACCCAGATTTTCCATAGAACCCTTTTAAATGTTCTTGCCGTTGTTGATATTGGTAGGAACCATTCCAGGCGTTTGGCCGGGCTTGGCTTCATACTTGGATGCGCACTTCGCCTGGACGCGAGTGGCCCTGAAAACGCCGTCTTTGTCGAGTTTCCCGTCGGCCAGCGCTTGCGCCCCGTCGCGGAACGTGTCCGGTAACGGGTCGGTCCCCGTGTAGGCCACCTTCAACTTGCGGTTCTCTTGAAGCAGAGTGAATTGGACCTGGGCGCCTACGCGAGCGATGGAACCGCTTTCCACGTCGCCTCCAACGCGCAACCGCTTCCCGTAAGCCTGGTTCCCCATTTGGCCAAGCTCACCGACGGTCTTATAGTATGTCGCGTCGGAATTCCCCCCAGCGACGGCCAAATACACCAGAGTGCCGAGTACTACCACAATCAACGCGGCAAATTTGCCGTATTTCTTCATACCACCCTCTGACCAGACAGTATACCGCGAAAGATTCGCCTTCCGCTTCTTACCAGACGCCGCGCCCGTGTCCCTGATCCGTCCGTAAGGTAAATCGGAGTCGAGCGGAATGAGAGCGGGGCGCAGGTGCGGCGGAGTGCGGCGTTTCACCATTTGGGTGCAGAATTGCTGCTACTGGGACGA
>CAIYHG010000121.1 GCA_903925975.1 uncultured Acidobacteriia bacterium
GCACCCTACTGAGCACACGGTTGTGTTAAGCCGACCGGCTCATATTGGTGGACAGGAGTTCGATGGCGCGATAATCGTCGGGGCGGAGCAGGGATTAACACCCCCGCGAGTTCTCCATAACGATGCTTTGGCAGGCGCTGTCGAACAACAGTCTCTCCGTGAAATCTATTTGGCAATCACTCGCGCCAAGCACCGGGTTGTGATCGCCCTGGCCCCTGGAGCCACGCTGACGCCAGTGCTAGCGGACGCGCGCTCCGCGGGGCTTTTGGGCGTTGCGACAGGAAATGATTAAGAGAACAAGCCGCATTGCTTGAGGTCGGTTATCGAAGACCAGGAGAGGCAATATTCGCACAGCGCGCCGTTCGACTACATGAGGCGACTCGTCCAAGGGACGCTCAAGCCTGATGCAGGCATCTTTGATCTCGGTGCCGCTATCGAGTACGAATTCATTCGAGAGAAGACGGAACTGCGAGTGGCAGTAAGCGGCGGCGTCGAGGATATTGGCGGCTATCAGGGGTCGAAGGATCGGAATCGATTTTACGGCGTGTTCTTCGAGGCAAAGCCATGGGTCAGCGAAGGGGAAGCCTTGGGGGATGTCAAGCACTCTGGCGGTGAACGCTGGACGGTCATATAGTCGTAAATGGGCCGACTACACCGAAGAAAGCATCTAGACGGCAGGCGAAAGTGTAGCGCTCGTAACGCCCGGAATCTGTAACTTGCAGGCACTTCTGTGCCTTAGTGTTCCCCCGGGGCCGGTGTCTGATGCCATTCAACAGCGCAGAACCCGATTCGCAATCCTTTCACCGCGTCAACCGGAGTTCCGGACTGTCACCTTCCTTGAGCCGGACAGCCGACTCGGCCGGTGGTACCGGACGCCGCGGGTAGCATTCGGGTAGCAAAACTGGGTTTTGGAGTGGTTTTGGACAGGCTGCTGCGTTCTGGCCGTGTCCTTAAACTTTAATAAGTCTTGAAGAATGTGTAGGCTGGCGGAGAGGGGGGGATTCGAACCCCCGGTAGAGTTTTTGACCCTACGACGGTTTAGCAAACCGCTGCTTTCGACCACTCAGCCACCTCTCCGGCGTTTGACGGTCTCTAGGGAGCATCGTAACATATTGCGCCGCATTCACGCCCGCTTCGCGACACGCCTCGCGAACGTTGATGGGAACGTGGGAGGGGGCCGCGCTGCCGTCAGGAAGCGGGATGGCGCGCCGGGGACGTAGAGGATATAGAGGCTGGCCCGGGGGGAGGCTTTCGCGACCGGGCAAACCGGTTGCAGACAGCCAATTCCAAAGGCGGGAATTGGTGTCAGGCCCCGCGTTGCGCCGCTACGGGGAGATACCGGGTCTCGCTGGCTTGGTGAAGTCTTTAGCGGAGCGGGGGGTGCATGCACCGCTCTGTCGCGGTCGCGGCTTCCATCTCTGAGCGGATGGCGGGTTGGCGGGACCGGCGGGTCGCCGTGCGCTAATAGGCTAGCAGGCTGTCCATTTCGGCGGGTGGCCGGCCGGGTGGTTGCCGGAGGATCGGGGTTTCCGGGCCGGGGGCGGTAGCCTACTCCTGTATCGAGCGCGCCTGCGCGGCGGAAGGGGGGCGTCCAGGTGGGCGAATGGCTCGGCTGCGATGCGGCGATCTCGGCGCCGTGGCCCCAGGAGATGCAGCCCTCGTGGGCTACCGATGCCCGGCCCGGCTTTTCGACTGAGGCGCGGATGGACTCCGAATCGTGGGAGGCAGAGATCGAGGATTTCCTCGGCAGTGGTGGGTATGGAGGGCCTCTTCGTTTACAGGGTAAATTCACTGGTTTACGCCATTTGAGGTTGTGTGCTGGTTAGTGGAGCGGCGGGGGCTGGGTTGCGGGGGAGATACGGGTGCCTTCGGCGCTTGGGCAGGCCGGGAGGCCTACCCCACTGGGGCAATTAAAGGTTCGGGGATCTTTCCTGTCTTGAGGAACGGGGGGGCCTCAAGGCAAGAGCGGAGTGTGATCTTTTCACGATTTGATAGATCCCGTTTCCGGTAGAGAGTGTGCGACAGCACTCATCCGAAAATACATAATTTGCAGTTGCGGGATAAAAAGAGTCTATTATATTGCTATGCAACTTACCCGAGCAGCCGATTATGCCGTACGGGTGCTTACGCATCTCGCTGTCATGGGCCCAGGTAGCCGTGCCAGCCGCTCGGAGTTGGCTTCCGCGGCCGAGTGCCCGGAGCAATTCTTGTCGAAGGTGCTACAGAGCCTCACAAAAGCCGGACTCGTGACGTCTCATCGCGGCAATACGGGAGGGTTTGAGCTAGCCCGCGGCCGCCGAGCCGCATCGATCCTTGAAGTAGTGGAGGCGATCGAAGGGCCGGTACGCTTGAATGTCTGCCTCGGTTCGGAGAATGCCTGCACGCGCCAGAGTTGGTGCCCGGGGCATCCGGTATGGGCTGAAGCACAGTCGGCCATGACGGAGGTCTTGCAGAAGACCACGATTTCGGACCTGGCTCAACGCATGCCCGCGCCGGCGATAGCGGCGGCCGAACACCTTGTCAGCGTGAACTGAGGGAATCCGCGCCGGCCTGATCCACTGCGGGAGCCGAGGCTCGCGCCTGCGGAGGCGGGGGGGCGGAGTTCTTCTTGGCGCGCCAGGAAACCCAGCGAAGTTTACCCTCGGCAAGACCCACCATAGCCGCCGTCATGAGCGCCGTGGCGAGTGCGGCCTGAGGGATGGTGAGCGCGCGCTTCAGCGGCCAGGTGATTGCGCCGTAGACCAGCACGACGTGGACCCAGTAAGTCAACAGGGAACACTTGCCGAGAGTACCCATCCAACTCCACCCGCCCGCGAAACAGTGTTCCGTCCACACGTAAGCGCCGGCCAGTATTAGCACGGCGATGCCCACACGGATGAGAATCAGCGCCGGGCTATCGCTCCAAAAGCTAGCCTTTTCGTAGATGGAAAACGGCAGTTCGGCGAAGTAGCGCGCCGAGTAGATCAGCGCGAACCCGATGGGGACGCACCATTGCATGAAACGCTCCAGGCGGTCGGCGGCGGTTCGCTTCAGCGCGGTGCCGGCGGCGATCCCGAACCCCAGGTAAGACGCGCAGGGGAAGAAAGCGAAGCGTCCCCTGCCCTGCCCGGGAGCGAGGTGTTCGTGAATGAGTTGCGGCACGCCGCTCCAATCGAGGTTGGCGACGATGGGCGCGAAGCCCGCAACGGCTAGTCCGCCGAGCAAGGCCGCGCGCGCTCTGGCCTTCGAACCGAGCGGAGCGACGGCGGCGAACACCGCCAGCCCCAGGCCCATACAGTTCAGGATGTCCACCTTGGTGAGTTCCTGCACGGACCCGTTCGGCCACTGGGGCGCCCAGTTGGTGAACCGGAATACGAAGGCAATGCCCCAGATATAGCCGGCGCGGCGCAGGGCGGCCCACAAGCGATCTAAGCCGGAAGCGCCGCGGCGCTCCATGCTCTCCATCTGAAAGGCTGTGGTGATTCCGGCCATGAAGAGGAACAGGGGCGCGGCCATGCCGCCGATGAACTGCGAGAACATATACGGCGCGCCCTCACGAAGGTCGAGCCGGGTGAACGAATTGAACACGTGGCACTGGATCATGACGACTACGGCCAGTCCTCGCATCCAGTCCAAAAATGGGAATCGATTCACGACGAGATTACCCAGTTTAGCGTGGCGGGGAGGGGCGGCGCTTGGGGGGCCTGTATCCGTTCAAAAACCTGGGCGGCACGGCGGGAAGTTGTCGATTGGTGAAACTGGCGGCGTGGAGCAGGGATTACGGAAGAGGAAGAAGGCCGACCGGGGGGTCGGCCTGCGGAACCGGGGTTCCGCCCCACTGGGGCCGGGCGGTTCTGGTGAGTCTGAACTTAGACGGAGGCTGGTTTGGATTGGTGGATTTCCTGTAAATTCCAGACGCGGATGGGGTCGCGCTGCAAGGCGGCGGCTGCATCGGCGGCGGCGCGCGCGCCGCTCATGGTGGTGATGCAGGGGACGCGGTAGAGCACGGCGCTGCGCCGGATGGCTTTTTCGTCCTGGAACGACGGCGCTCCGACGGTGGTGTAGATGGCCAACTGGATTGCGCCGCCCTTGAGGAGGTCAACAACGTTGGGGCGCCCCTCGTTCACCTTCAGGACGGTCTTGCACGTGAGGCCGGCGGCGCGAAGCGAGGCCGCGGTGCCGCGAGTGGCCACGAGGCTGAAGCCGAGATCGGCAAACCGCTTGGCAATATCCACCGCCTCCTGCTTATGGCGGTCGTTCACGCTAATGAAAATGGATCCCTTTTCGGGCAGGGGCGCGCCGGCGCTGATTTGCGCCTTGAGGAACGCTTCGCCGAAATTGATGCCCACGCCCATGACTTCCCCGGTGGAGCGCATTTCCGGACCGAGCGCCGGGTCCACGCCGGGGAATTTATTGAAGGGGAAGACGGGCGATTTCACGAAGACCTGGGGCACGGTGAGCGTGCCGGAGACCCTGCCGCCGGTGAGGCCCGCGTAGTCTTTCAACTTCCTGCCCCACATCAACCCGACGGCGATCTTGGGCAGAGGCGAGCCGGTGGCCTTGCTGACGTAAGGCACGGTGCGCGAGGCGCGCGGATTCACTTCGAGAACGTATACTTTGCCGCTCTGGATGGCGTACTGCACGTTCATCAGACCGATGACGTTCAGCGCCTTGGCGAGGCGGACGGTGTAATCCTCAATCGTCGTGATGACGGCGGCGGACAGCGATTGCGGCGGCAGCACGCAGGAACTATCGCCCGAATGCACGCCGGCCTCCTCGATGTGCTCCATGATGCCGGCGATCAACACGTCGTCGCCATCGGACAGCGCATCCACATCAACTTCAGTGGCGTCTTCGAGGAAGCGATCGATGAGCACGGGCCGGTCCTGCGAGAAGGTGACGGCCTCGCGCATGTACTGGCGGATCGAGTCCTCATCGTAAGCGATGACCATGGCGCGGCCGCCGAGCACGTAGCTGGGCCGCAGCAGCACGGGATAGCCGATGCGCATGGCTACGGCGCAGGCTTCTTCCACGTTGGTGGCCGTGCCGTTCTCGGGACAGGGGATCGCAAGATCGTCGAGCAGTTTGCCGAATAGTTTGCGGTCTTCGGCGAGATCGATATTGGAGGGATCGGTTCCGATAATAGGCACGCCGAGGCGCTTGAGGGGAAGCGCAAGATTCAGGGGCGTCTGGCCGCCGAACTGCACGATGACGCCATCCGGCTTTTCCTCGTCGCAGATGTTCAAGACGTGCTCAAGGGTGAGCGGCTCGAAGTAGAGACGGTTGCTGGTGTCGTAGTCGGTGGAGACGGTCTCCGGGTTGCAGTTGACCTTGATCGACTCGACGCCCATTTCCTGGAGCGCGAACGAGGCATGGCAGCAGCAGTAATCGAACTCAATTCCCTGCCCGATGCGGTTGGGGCCGCTGCCGAGAATGATGACCTTCTTGCCGGGGGCGGGGTTGGCTTCCGAGGCGCTCTCGTAGCAGGAGTAAAGATACGGCGTGAAACTTTCGAACTCGGCGGCGCAGGTATCGACGCGGCTGAAGACGGCGGACACGCCCAACTCCTTGCGGCGGCTGCGCACGGTGATTTCGTCGGTATTCCAGGTCTGGGCGAGCTGCACGTCGGAGATGCCGCAGCGTTTGGCGCGGCGGAACAGATCGGCCGAATCGACGGGCCAGGAAGACTCCGCGAGCTCAACTTCGAGATCGTTGGCTTCCTTCAACTGGCGCAGGAACCAGGGGTCGATGGAGGTGAGCTCGTGAATCTCCTCGGGCGTGTAGCCGCTAGCGAGGGCGAAACGCAGGTAGTTGAGGCGATCGGGCGTGGGGCTGATGAGCTTATTCGGAATCAACGCCTTGTCGAGCTTCTCAGATCCGAATGCCTTGCCGGTCTCCAGGCTGCGCATGCCCTTGTAGAGCGCCTCTTTAAAGGTGCGCCCGATGGCCATGACTTCACCGACGGACTTCATCTGCGTGCCGAGGCCGGGGTCCGCGCCGGGGAATTTCTCAAACGCCCACTTGGGAATCTTGGCGACCACGTAATCGATGGTGGGCTCGAAGCAGGCGGGCGTCTTGCGCGTGATATCGTTGCGGATCTCGTCGAGGCGGTATCCCACGGCAAGTTTGGCGGCGATCTTGGCGATGGGGAAACCCGTTGCCTTGGAAGCCAGGGCCGAACTGCGCGAGACGCGGGGGTTCATCTCGATGATGATCATGCGCCCGGTCTTGGGATCGATGGCGAACTGCACGTTGGACCCGCCGGTATCGACGCCGATTTCGCGGAGGCAGCGGAGCGCGCCATCGCGCATCATTTGATATTCGCGGTCGGTGAGGGTTTGGGCCGGGGCGACGGTGATGGAATCGCCGGTGTGCACGCCCATGGGGTCGAAATTCTCGATGGAGCAGACGATGATGCAGTTATCGGCGAGGTCGCGCATGACCTCAAGCTCGAATTCCTTCCATCCGAGCACGCTCTCTTCGATCAGAACCTCATGGACGGGAGAGAGGGCGATGCCGCGTTCGAGGATCTCGACGAGTTCCTCCTGGTGGTATGCGATGCCGCCGCCGGTGCCGCCCAAGGTGAAACTGGGGCGAAGAATCACGGGGTAGCCGATGCGCGCGGCGAAATCGAGGCCGGCGTTGACGGTGTTGCAGAGTTGGGATTGCGGCGTCTCCAGGCCGATCTTGCGCATCGCGTCTTTGAACAGCAGACGGTCTTCGGCCTTCTTGATGGCATCGATCTTGGCGCCGATGAGTTCCACGCCGTACTTGTCGAGCACGCCGGTTTCGGCGAGTTCCACCGAGAGATTCAGACCGGTCTGCCCGCCCACGGTGGAGAGCAGCGCATCGGGGCGTTCGCGGCGAATGATCTCTTCGAGATACTTGACGGTGAGGGGCTCGACGTAGGTCTTGTCGGCGAGGTCCGGATCGGTCATGATCGTGGCCGGGTTGGAATTCACCAGCACGACTTCGAAGCCGTCCGCGCGGAGGGCCTTGGCGGCCTGGGTTCCCGAATAGTCGAACTCGCAGGCCTGGCCGATTACGATCGGGCCGGAGCCGACGATCAGGATGCGATGGAGATCGTTGCGTCTGGGCATCCGCTATTACTTTCCGCTCTTCATGAGTTGCACGAAATCATCGAACAGGTAGTGGGAGTCATGCGGCCCCGGCGCTGCCTCGGGATGGTACTGCACGCAGAATAACGGGTAGTTCTTGTGCCGGAAGCCTTCCAGGGTCTGGTCGTTCAAATTGACGTGGGTGATATCCACTTCATTCATGTTCAGCGAATCGGGATCAACGGCAAAACCGTGATTGTGGGAGGTTATCTCGACGCGCTTGGTGACCTCGTTGCGTACGGGGTGGTTCACGCCGCGATGGCCGAACTTGAGTTTGTAGGTCTTGCCGCCCACGGCGAGGCCGAGCAACTGATGCCCCAGGCAGATGCCGAAGATGGGCTTTCTGCCGATGAGTTTGCGGATGTTGCCGACCTGCGATTGCAAAGGCTCGGGGTCGCCGGGGCCGTTAGAGAGGAAGACGCCGTCGGGATTCAAAGCGAGAACGTCTTCGGCGGACGTGGTGGAAGGAACCACGGTGACGCGGCACCCAACGTGGCAAAGACGGCGGAGGATATTGAGCTTGATGCCGAAATCGTAGGCGACCACATGCAGCGTCTGTTCCTGGGCGGGGCCGACTGGTTCGGAAGGCGAACAGGCGTCCACGCCTTTGACCCATTCGTATTGCCGTGGGGTGCTGACGCGGCTGGCGAGATCGAGCCCCTGCATGCGCGGAATGGCGCGCGCCTTCTCCACGAGCTTGGCGGCATCGCTCTCTATGGCGGAAAGAACGCCGCGCATGACGCCGCGCGTGCGCAGATGGCGGACCAGCGCGCGGGTGTCAAGGCCGGAAACGACGGGGATTCCGTAGCGCGTGAGAAAAGCGTTGGCCTGCTCGCCGGAGCGCCAGTTGCTGGCGATGGAAGAAAACTCGCGAACGACGAGGCCCTCGATATAGGCGCGGCCAGCCTCGTTATCCGCTTCGTTGGCGCCGTAATTTCCGATTTGGGGATTGGTCAGAATGACGATTTGGCCGGAGTAGGAAGGGTCTGTAAATACTTCCTGGTAGCCGGTTATCGCCGTATTGAAAACGACCTCCCCGGAGCGCTCGGCGGGCGCGCCAAAACTCCCGCCTTCGAAGACCGTACCGTCTTCCAAGGCCAGGATTGCAAGGTTCAAGTAGGCTAGTCCTCCTGGGAGTGGATAACCTTCATTCTAGCAGGAGCGCCCGCGCTTTTCCCCGGGCGCCTGCCCGTTTTCGGCCAGGAGCGCGAGGGCCTAGCGCGCGGCCGGTACAGTCCCTATCCCGGACCCGGCGCCGGGAACGTTGAACTCGGGGGTTTCCGCGTTAAACGTGAGCGGCATGTCGATAATGGCCGACTGAACCTCGTTCTCATCCGAGACGCGAATCTTGTAGTGGGCCGGAGGCGCGTCGAAAGCGATATTGCCTTGAACGGCCTCGGCCGGTCTGGCCTGGCGCAGGAACCCGATCCATTGGGGGACTCCCTTTCCGTCCTGCAATTCGCTAATCACCTTGCCGTCGTCGCCTTCAATAGTCACGGGCGGCACGACGAAGGATTGCGTGCCGCTGTTGGCCACGCTGATGCGAAGCACCAGGTAACGGTTTTGGGGGACCCTGGCCTCCAGCCCCTGGCCAAGTTGCGTCATCCACTGCGTTTCGAACACCGTGTACACCAGGCGCCCGACGTATACCTTCTCGCCCATCGGTAGAATCTGCTCTTTGGTCGCTGGGCCAGAGCAGCCCGCCAAAATCAGCGCCCCGGCGAGGGCGATCAAGAGAGTGCAAACGATTTTTTGACGCATACTTAGAGCACAATTGTCACTTGTTGCTCCGTTGGTGTCAATAACCAGATGCGGTGGGGGCGTCCAGGCGGGTCGGGCGGGGCTACTTCTTCTGCTGTCCCTGCAAGAGGCGTTCGAATTTCACTTTTTGGGCTGGAGTGAGCACTTGCTCGATGCGCTGCTTGCCGTCGCTCAGCACGGTGCGGTAGTACTGCCAGAAATCGTCGAGGATGGATTGCATCTGGGCGGATTGGGCGGGGGTGAGGTCCAAATCCCTCTGAACTCGTTCGAAGTACGCGGTTCTTCCGTCGAGGGTATCGAAAACTGCCGCGCGGGAGGGATTATGAATACCGTAATCCACTACCAGCGCTCCCACGCCGGCGCCTGCCAGAAAAACCAGGCTCAAGACCAGAACGCAAGCCGTCTTGGGTCCCAGACGGCGCGCGGCGGCGGTTTCCAGCAGATTAGTGCTCATAGGATGCCAGCGTAACGAGCATGCTGTCCTGCGCGGGCGCGGAATCGAAGAACGGGGAATTCTGCTCCGCCATGACGGCCGTTGGGCCGTTTGGGTATTCCGACTCCCGGGTGACCAGTATCCCTCCCAGCACGGCGAGGCTCAATAGCGACGCCAAGGCCAGACGGCGGCCGAAAGCGAAATCGAGCGAGAACAGGCTCCAGAACGACGGGACAGCGGCCGGAGTTCCGACCTGCCGCAGCACGCGAGCATAGAAGCCCGGCGACGGCGCCACAACTTCCTTGGGGGGTTTCAAGCCTTCGAACAAGAGCGAAATGTCCTGCATGCCAATAACGTCTTCCCTGCAAGACACACAGGCGTTTAGGTGTAGCTCGATCTTCCGCCGGCCAGCCTCGCTCAAGGCTCCCGACAGATACTCTTCGAGGCTCTCCATCACTACCTCGTGCATACGTTTCTTCCCTTACGAAAAGTAAATTACCACACGACACCTGCCGTTTACGGGTCTTTGGCTCAAAGGCCGGCCCGTTCTACGGAGCCCATTCGAACTCTGCCGGCGCATGCGGGGCTCAACCGGCCACCATGCCGGGAGCGCGCTCTAAACGCTGCGCCGCCTTAACCAACTTCTGCCGGGCCCGGAACAATTTCACCTTGATGGTGTTTTCGTTCATTCCGGTGCGATCGGCCAGTTCCTCCACCGAATACCCTTCCACCTCTTTAAGGATCAGCAGCATGCGCTCTTCCTCGGAAACGCGGGTGAGCAGCTTGGTGATGTAGTCGCGGCGGGCCAAAGCGGTGTCCGCCAGAACCGGGCGATCCTGTGCCGGCTCACTGTTCTCCACGCGGCGCACCTCGTCCTCGCTCAGGTCGCTCTCATAGACCAGGCGCCGGACTCTGCGCTTACGCAAGTAGTCGAAGCACTCGTTGACGGTGATTTTGTAGATCCAAGTGATGAGGGAACTGCGAAAATCGAAATTCTTCAGGGAGACGTAGACCTTTGCAAATACTTGCTGTGCAATATCTTCCACGTCATTCCGCTGCCGGACGATGCCATGAATAATCGAGAACACCTTGGATTGGTAGCGTTCCACAATATCCCGGAACGCCGCCTCATCGCCGGCCTGCGCCCTCTGGACGAGAGCGCCTTCAGGGGTGTTCTGATAATCCACTCTAGTTTTCGCTGCAACCTTGCTGCCGAAAGCCGGGAGTGCCAGAGCGCCGCTTATAGTCCCCATACACCGTTTCCGACGCACTCGGCCGCCAACGGGTTTCAGCTACCCGCCGCATAACACAATTGGACCATACCACAGCCGGCGCGATTACCCGCCCAGTGGGCGAATCCCGGCGCGCCCGGCGGCATCCATTAGAGTGAACCCGGAGCTGCCCGTTCCTCTTTGTATAATGGGAAGTGCAAGCTCTAATTAGGAGTGTTTCAGAATGGTGCAATTAACCGAGAAAGCAGTCGGCAAGGTTAAGGAAATCATGGGCAGCCAGGACCCGGCTCCCGCAGGTCTTCGGATCGCGGTTGTAGGCGGCGGCTGCTCCGGCTTCAGCTACTCGATGGCATTCGAGAATCAGCCCGGCGTGCTGGACAAGACGTTAACGTACGACGGTTTGAAAGTCTTCATCGACCAGGCCAGTCTGCTATACCTCGAAGGCGCGGAAGTAGACTACGTGGAAAGCCTTGAAGGCGCAGGGTTTAAGTTCAATAACCCGAACGTGAAATCAACCTGCGGCTGCGGAAGTTCGTTCCAGGCCTAAGAATTTCGTCATCGGCTCCCGAAGCGTCCCGCCCACTGGGCGGGGCGCTTTTTTGTTGTCCGTTGAGCGGCGGCTCCGGGCTGCCGCGGGGTTATCGCAGGCTCAGTCCGCCATCTACCGCAAGAATCTGGCCGGTGACGAACTCAGACGCGCGCAGGAAGTAAACCACGGCGTCGGCTACTTCGGCCGGAGTGCCGCCCCGGCCGGCCGGCGTGGAGACAATCATCCGCTTTCCCGCGTCGTCAATATCCGGAAAAGGGATCACGCCCGGGGCCACCGAGTTCACGGTGATATCGGGAGCGAACGCTTTCGCCAGAGAGCGGGTTAGCATGATCACACCCGCCTTCGAGGCGCAGTAGTGGGCGTGCCTGGCCCACGGACGGAGCCCCCCCAGCGAACTCAGATTCACGATGCGGCCCCCACCGTTCTTGCGCATGAGGCGCGCGCCCTGCTGGCAACAGAAGAAGACCGCCTTCAGGTTCACGGAGTGGATGAAATCCCAATCGCGCTCGGTGATTTCGAGAGGGTCGGCGCCGGTGAAGCGCGCAGCGTTGTTCACCAGGCCGTCGAGCCGGCCGAAGCGGCGCTCCACATCTTCGAACATGCGCGTGATTTCGGGGACGCTTTCGAGGTTGGCGCGAAACAGGGTAGCCCCGCCGCACTCGGCCGCCGTCTTCGCGGCCTCGGCTTCGGATTCGTGATAGTGGATGGCAACCCGCGCGCCCTCCTCCGCGAGGCGAAGGGCGATGGCGCGGCCGATGCGCTTGGCGGCGCCGGTTACGAGGATGACGCGATCTTTCAAATCGTCCACGGCGATTCCTGTTCGGCGGCCCGGCGTTGGACCGGGAAAGCCGGCCGGAGGGCCGGCTTGCAGGCCAGGGGGCCTGCCCCACTTAAAGCGCTGTTTTCGCTTCCTGCCATAGAGATTCCATCTCTTCGATATTGGAATCCTGGGGCTTCTTGCCGCGCTCTTCGAGCTTGCGCTCTACATAGCCGAAGCGGGCGCGGAATTTCGCGTTGGTCCGGCGCAGCGCCTGCTCGGGGTCCACTTTCACGAACCGCGCCAGGTTCACCAACACAAACAGCATATCGCCGAGTTCGTCTTCGAGGCGATCCGGAGAAGGGTTGCGGCGCGCTTCGTCGAACTCGCCGAGCTCTTCCTGGAGCTTTTCAAGCACCTGCCCGGCGTTTTCCCAATCGAAGCCGACGCCCGCCGCGCGGGAGGTAATCAACTGCGCTTCCACAAGGGCCGGGAGCGCGCGCGGCACGCCACCTAGCAAGCCCTGCGGCGCGGAAGCCTTCTCTTTCTTCTCGGCAGCCTTAACGTCGCCCCAGATGCGCTTCACGTCGCCCGAGGTTTCAGCGGACTCGTCGCCGAATACGTGGGGGTGGCGGCGGATCAGCTTACTGTTGATGGCGTCGAGCGCATCCTCGATGGTGAACAGGCCCTGCTCGCTCGCCATCTGTGCGTGAAAGACGGCCTGGAGGATGAAATCGCCCAGCTCCTCGGAGAGATCGGCCCAATCGCGGCGGTCTATGGCGTCGAGGACTTCGTAGGTTTCTTCGAGCGTATAAGGCTTGATGGAATCGAACGTCTGCTCGCGATCCCAGGGACACCCGCCAGGGGCCCTGAGACGCGCCATGATCGAAACGAGCTGTTGGAATTTCTGTTCGGCTGCGATGCTCTCAATTTAGCATGCGCCGTCCGCGGCCAATCGCCGCAACAGGTTGCGTTCGAGCCACTGTACGGCGGGCACGGCCAGGCCATCGCCCGCGACGTGATACGCCTCGTTGTACTTTTCGGGGAGCGCGTAGGTATCCGGAAGACCCATGAGACGCGCGGCTTCGCGCGGCGTGAGGAGGCGCGAGCGGACGGCCGGGCCTTCCACGATCAGCACGAACTGGCGGCTCGACCCGCCTGCGGGAGTTCGCAGGCAGCCGCTGACTTGATCGAAGCGGACTTCGGCCCGCTGCGCGCGGGCGCCCCCGGCGGCGGCGCGGATGCGCTTGTAGACCGTGCCCGCGATGCGGCGGCCGCAAGCCTGCGCCTGGCGGACTTTCCCGAGGTGCACTTCATTCATCAACGAGAGCAGCTTTTCGGTTTCGGCGGCAGAGTGCCACTTCGCCACGGCGGAATCGGGTTCGAGAATATCGGCCAGGGACAACGCACGCGGCGCCGGCTCGGGCACGTTCCACCAGATCCAGGCGTTCCGCAGAGCGGCGGGCAGCGCAGCCACCGCAGCCTGGAGTTTGGCCGGGTGCCAGGCAGGCTCCGGGCTCTCCGCGATCAGGGCGTGCGGCAGCGCGACCTGGGCCTCCTGGACGGCCACGAGAAACACGCGCGGCCGCGATTGCGGCAGAAAGCGCACGGCATCCATCACCAGCGCGCCCGCGCGGTAGCCCGAGCCCGCCATGGATTCGAGGACAAACCGGAAGTCGGCGCCGCCATTGGCGCTGAGCATGCCGGGGACGTTTTCGACTACGACGATGGGCGGACGAACGGAGTCCATCAATCGCCAGAAAGCGACGAACGAACCGCTGCGCTCTCCCTTCAGACCGGCGCCGTTTCCGGCAACGGAAAGATCCTGGCACGGGAACGAGGCCCACGAGAGCACGGCCGAACGCGGCACGTCGCGCGGAGTGAGGTTCCAGATATCCTCGACGCGCAGTTCGGGGCTGGGGCCGAAGTTGCGGCGGTAGGCGCGCGCTTTCTTTACGCAGATTTCGTTCGCGAAAACGCATTGCCAGCGGCGGCCGAGCCCGAGACGCGCCATGCCGCCCCCGGCGAAGAACTCGTGGTAACCCCAGGGTGCTCTAGTCATCGGAGCCCGAAAGGAATTTCAGAATGCGCGGCTCCAGGCGGGCCGTTTGCCTCAATTGACATTCCCATACGGTGAATACCTGCCAGCCCGCGGCGCGCAAGACGCGGCGGTTCGAGGCGTCGCGGGCTTTGTTGCGATCGAGCTTGGGAATCCAATAACTTTGATTCGAGGCCGGGCGGTTACGGCCCGCGGGGCACGCGTGCCCATGCCAGAAACAGCCGTGGATGAAGATGATCTTGCGCCGCGACGGGAAGACCATATCCGGGTTGCCGGGCAGATCGCGGCGGTGCAACGCGTAGCGAAAGCCCATCCCGTGAACCAGGCGGCGCACCGCCATTTCGGGTCCGGTATCCTTGCCGTGAACGCTCCGCATCACAGCGCTGCGCCCGGCCCGCGAGAACGTATCCACTACCGAAGATTATAGAGCCAGGGCTTGGCCTTCGCCCAGCGCCGCGGGGCGCTCTCGATTCACGGGGCCGAACTTGGATATCGTAAGAGACATGGAGAAGCGAAGACTAGGGAATAGCGATATGGAACTCACGCCCATCGGCGTGGGGGCCTGGGCTATCGGCGGAGGCGGCTGGGCATTTGGGTGGGGCCCTCAGGACGATGACGAGTCGATCGCGGCCATTCGGGCGGCGCTTGACGCGGGCATGAACTGGATCGACACCGCCGCGATTTACGGTCTGGGTCACTCCGAGGATGTGGTGGCGCGGGCGCTCGAAGGCCGCGCGAACCGGCCCTACGTGTTCACGAAATGCGAGAGGGTTTGGAATGAGAAGCGCGAGATCGGCAACTCGCTGAGGGCGGACTCGATCCGGCGCGAATGTGAAGCCAGTCTCCGCCGCCTCAAAGTGGACGTGATCGATCTCTACCAGATCCACTGGCCCGAACCCGATGCGGATATAGAAGAAGGCTGGACAGAGATGGCCCGGCTGCAACAGGAAGGCAAAGTGCGGCACATCGGCGTCTCCAATTTTTCCGCGGAGCAGATGGAACGGTGCCGCAAGATCGCGCCCATCACCTCGCTGCAACCGCCGTATTCGGCGATTTCGCCGCAGGTGGAGAACGAACAACTGCCCTACTGCGGTGAGCACGGGATCGGCGTGATCGTCTATTCGCCGATGAAATCGGGGCTGTTGACGGGAGCGATGACCAAAGAGCGCGTGGCCGCGCTTCCCCAAGACGATTTCCGGCGCAAAGCGATGGCTTTTCGGGAGCCGCAGCTTTCGCGGAACTTGGAATTCGCCGAGCTGATGAAGGGCATCGGGGCGCGCCACGGACGCACGGCGGGCGAGGTGGCCATCGCCTGGACTCTGCGGCACGCGGCAGTGACCGCGGCCATCGTGGGCCTGCGCTCGCCCCGGCAGGTGGAGGGCGTGAGGGGCGCGCTGGAGTTCCGGCTGAGCGCGGAAGAGATACAGGAAATCGACGCTTTCCGGAAAGGCAACCCGGCGGGCGCGCGGGCATGAATAGCGGGGGCGGACGCCCGGGCGCGGCCGCCCGCATATGATTCCTTATCTGCTTCTTGGCGCGACGTTCGGCATTGCGGCGGCAGCGCAGCCCGGCCCGATGCAGGCGTACCTGATCTGGCAATCGGCCAGCTACGGGTGGCGCCGCGCGCTACCGGCGGCGTTCTCCCCACTGGTGAGCGATGCGCCCATCATTCTGACCACGCTCGTGATCCTGAGCCAGGCGCCGGCGTGGTTCATGCGCGGACTGCGCGTGGGCGGAGGAGCATTCATTCTCTACCTGGCCTATGGAGCGTTTCGAACATGGAGACGGGGCGGCGGGAACACAGCCGGGGCGCCCACTCGCAATCGCAGCCTGTGGCAGGGCGCGCTGGTGAACCTGCTGAACCCCAATCCGTGGATCAGTTGGAGCCTGGTGTTGGGGCCGCTGCTGCTGGAGGCATGGCGGGGCTCGCCGGCGCGCGGAATCGGGCTGCTGGCCGGGTTCTATGGGGTATTGATTCCAGGATTGGTGGCAACGGCCGTGCTGGGAGGCGCGGCCGGGAAAGTTCACCCGCTGGCGGCGCGCACGCTGGCCGGTGTTTCGGCCGCGGCGCTCGCCATATTCGGGGGCTATCTGCTGTGGTCGGCTGCGTAGCGCGTGTTACGCGCGTTCCAGATACGCGCCTTCGGAAGTATTCACGCGGATCTTCTCGCCTTCGGTGATGAAGGGCGGCACCTGAACGATGAGTCCGGTTTCCGTCTTCGCCGGTTTGGTCACGTTGGAGACCGAGGCGCCCTTGATGCCGGGTTCCGTCTCAACAACCGTCATGTCTACCGTGGCGGGGAGTTCAACGCTGATAGGCTTCCCCTCATAGAACTCCACATTCACGTGAAGCTGCGGAATGAGGTACTGGGTGGCGTCGCCGAGCAGGTCCTTCATGAGATGCATCTGCTCGAAGGTCTCAATGTTCATGAAGTAGTAGTACTCGCCGTCGTCGTACAGGTACTCCATGTCATGCTGTTCCAGGGCGGCCTTCTCGACTTTGTCTTCCGAAGAAAAGCGATGCTCGATCATGGTGCCGCTGCGAAGGTTGCGCATGCGGGCCTGGACGAAGCCGCGCAGGTTACCAGGGGTCCGGTGATTGACGCTGAAGACGGAAAACAGGTCATTATTGAACTTGATGACCATGCCCGGACGCATTTGTGTTGCTGAAATCATGAAACTCCCTCAGTAGTTTTGGCCTGAAAGTTTAGTATAGCAGGGGCCGCCGGAGGGCCTCGCGCAGCCGTAGTTTGACCATGCGCCGCGCGGGGTTTACAATCAGAGAGCACCAACAGTGTGCGCCCGTAGCTCAGCTGGATAGAGCGTTTGCCTCCGGAGCAAAAGGTCGGCGGTTCGAATCCGCCCGGGCGTACCATCCTGGTTCGGTGTGCCTCGTACCCCACGATCGAACACGAATTAACCCCTGCAACACCCGGTTACGCACCCAGCGTGCCCTGAACCTGGATTTCTCACAAGCGGTGACGAGGCGCCGGCCTGACGGCCGGGGAACCCGCGGGAGAGCGGGTTCGCAGCCACGAGTGGCCAATGCCACTTAAATAACAAGGCGCATTGAAAACAAAACCTTTATCAACTGGTTTGTTGATACATGACTCGCGTCGCCTGGATTTGAGTTCGGGAAACTCCGCGCAGATCGGGGGCGGCATTCTTCGTGAGAAC
>CAIYHG010000122.1 GCA_903925975.1 uncultured Acidobacteriia bacterium
GAACCTGATAGCCGAAGCGCCGGCCATGCGCGGCGCGCTGGAAATGATCGTGGACCTCTGCGACCCGCGAACCGATTGCATTTCTGAGGAGTACCGCATCCAGCGCATACGGGAGATTGCCCAGGAGCACATCGACGCTTCAGTTGGCCCGCTGTCCCCGTCAGAACGCGGCGTGAAATTCGAGGTGCCAAGATGAAGCTCGAAGACGCAAAATCCCTCTACCTGAAGACCGCGCGGTTCTGGCTTGAAAATGTCAAGTGTTGCGACCGGCAGACCGTGGAAGATGTTCTCGCCTTGATGCAGTGGCCCGAAGAAATCAAAACCTTAAAGTGGGCCATTCCCTTTGGGCGCGGCCAGGTGTTTACCGCCGGGGTGGTGGGCGCCGGCAAACTCTTAACCGAGCTGAACATCATCCAAGAGGAAAGCGCAAGACGAACGGCGGCCAGAGAATTAAGAGAGGCGGTGCCCGAATGAGACGCCAGCGCCTACCATTCCCGCGAGATCCTTACTGGTTGGATGCACGATTCCCCGGCCAGTGCTCGAAGTGTGCCGCGCCCATCAAGACCGGCGCGCCAATTTTCTACTACCCCAATTCCAAAACCATCTTTTGTGACGGCGAGGATTGCGGCAAACACGAGGCCCGGCAGGTTGAAGCCGCCCTGTTCGATGAAAGGATGTGCGCGGTATGAGTTTCTTTGATGACCAAATGGACGACTGGTTCGCCAATGACTGCAAGGGTGCGCCTAGCGATTACTACGCAGGCGAGCTTGCGCCGTGGCTCGACCACTTCACAGATACGGGCGGCCAGGTCCACCGGCGCCCGTCTGACCCCAAGCGCAGCAAGTCGAGGAAACGCCGCGAGACCCGCAGACGCGCCGAAGCGCGAAAGAAGGCCACCTCTTGACCATCGACCCCGTAACCTACGCCCAACTCATCGACGATTGCGCCAGTGTGCGCGACATCCCGCTACAAGTCTCTGTGTCCGCCGCCCTGCTGGAGAGTGATTGGCTGGCCGGCGACACCATGGACACCGCCGTGCAACTCAACGACGCCTTGCTGCCATTCGTGCCAACCGAGCAGCGCCAGGCGGCAATGATCGCCGCTCTTGACATATTCGCCGGCCACCGCGCCCGGCTGGCTACCATCCTGACGGCCGCCGCCATGCGCTTAGGCCAAAGCGAATGGCTCAACGAACTGACTGAGATGGAGGACGCCCGCACATGACCAGCCTTAGCAAACGGAAGACAAAGCTCTCTGTAGAATTTTCTGAAACTGTTCGCGAGCAAGGGAAGCTCCGCGAGGTAATCATGGACTTCCATCCCTACGGCGTAACGGTGAGGCTCAAGGGATTGCGCACCGGTTACGAGATCAGCCCCGGTGCAATATGGAGCCGCGCCGCCCTGCTGGCCGTCGAGAAATCCCGCGCAGAGAAGCGGGCAACCCGTAAGCGGCGGTAGGTTTTCAGTCTATGTATAGACTGGAGTTTTTGCTTTGACAACCGATGCAAGCATGATACGCTTGCAATAGCCCCCGCGCAAGCGGAGATTGGAATACGTGAAACACAGGTCAGATCAATCAATTCGTTTTGTCGTGCGCCTGTTGGCGTGTACTCTGCTGGGGCTCGCCTTGCTGGCGGTCTCTTTGCTTGCTGGCGGAATCTGGGCGTGGGTACACCCATGACACCCTGCCCGCGCTGTGATGGGGTGGGTCTGGTTCGGCGCCAGGTCCAACATTCGGGATTCACCAAAGAGCATTTAGTTTGGGTTAGCCGACCCTGCCCGTCCTGCTATGGGGCCGGCAAGGTTCAACCGCTGCCCGTGTCCGGCAAGGAGCGCGCCGCCGCATGAGCAAAGGAAAACCAGATCGTTGCTACGATTGCGGCAGGTTGCCGTGCGTCTGCTACACCGAGGGGCCGGAAGACGAAGATCCCCCGCCCGACAGCAATAGAAACGCCGAGAACCAACCCCCACAACGAGAGGATAAAACTTATGACATGGAGTGAATGGCGTAGCATGTTCCGGTTTGACCGCACGGTGGATATTCCCCACCTGTCGGTCACGGTGATGTGCCCGTATGTCTTTGTGCGGGGGCTCTGGTACTTCAATCGCAGAGAGTTCCAGGCGTATCCCAGCGAATACGAAACCTCCATCGTGATAGGCTGGCGCTGGCCGTTTGCAAAGGAGTTCAGAGAGAAGAAGTGGGCTATCTACGAGAAGATGCCGCTGGCGTTGTATGGGGCAATGGACGCGATTTACATGGTGCGCGCCGCTCGAGAACTTGGTGGCGGCAGCACGATTAACGCTCTTTACATCGCGCCGACCGTCCGCGAACTTCTTCAGGTCAAGCGAGGATGCGCTCATAATTACTGGATCGCCAATTGCCCAGAGTGCGCGCGCAAAGCGCTTTCCCTGGCGGTCCACATGACGGCCAAGTACCAGCCAAAGTCTATCCCAGACCCGAACGAGCCGCCCATTGTCGGCTTCCGACGCCGGGAAGCAGAAGCACAAGCCAAACTGAAGGCTGGGGAGGCGCTGGCGCTGCCGGCGGGAGACGAACATGATTAGGGAAATTCTCAAATACCCGCATCCCGCGCTCAGCGCAACCTACGAGAGAGTCAC
>CAIYHG010000123.1 GCA_903925975.1 uncultured Acidobacteriia bacterium
CCGCCGGCATCGGCGGAGAACACCGGTTCCACCAGTTCCAGATTACGGACGGTTACCGCGTCCAGGCCCAGCGTCTGCGCACGGTCGTAAAATACCGGCCGATCCAGGTGGTCGAGCGCGCCTCGCTGCGTTTCGCGCAGGTAGTGCAGGATGGCCCCCGCTGCCGCCGCGGACGCGGGCCGGTTCGCCAGGCCGAGGCCATCGAGCGAGAGCAGTCTGAAATGCTCCAGCAGAGTGCGCGACGCATAGTCGGGCGTGAAGACCCACTCTTCGAGTTCTGTTCGCACGCAACGGGAAGTCATGCGCGGCTCTTCGGGAGCCAGCGGCAGACCAGCCGGGAACAACGCCTCGCGCGCCCCGAGTTGTTCCAGCGCGGCGGGCACGTCCGCTTCCGTCATTTCGGTGACGCGGAATTCGCCTGTGGAGAGATCGACGTGCGCCAGCGCGAAGCGATCTCCCGCTTGGGCCACGGCGGCCAGGTAATTGTTTTCGTGCGAATGGAGCAGGTTGGCGTCGATGGCCGTGCCCGGCGTGACGATGCGCGTCAGCTCGCGTTTCACCAGTTTCTTGGCCAGCCGCGGGTCTTCCATCTGGTCGCAGATGGCCACGCGATAACCCTTTTGCACGAGGCGGGCGATATAGCCGTCCGCCGCGTGGAACGGAAACCCGCACATCGGAATGGCCGCGCCCTTCTCTTTATTGCGCGAAGTCAGGGTGATTTCAAGCTCGCGCGCGGCCGTCACCGCATCCTCGAAGAAGAGCTCGTAGAAATCGCCGAGCCGGAACATCAGCAGCGCGTTGGGCGCTTGCTGCTTGATGCCGTTGTATTGCCGCATGAGCGGCGTGGAGGCGTCAGAGGACATGGGCGGGGCAAGCTATCGAGGATGCTGCAACTGCATGGGCGGGCAAGCTAAAGCGTGCCCCACCACCGCACGCCGTGTGTCTGGGTGGGGCATGCTCTAGCCTGCCCTTCTTGGGAGCGGCGTAGCCCTCCCCGGCTCTTGCCATAGCGTTACTCTTTCCCATCCTCAGGCGTAGATCCCGCGGAGTTTGATCGCGAACGCCACGCGGTCTAGCGCCAGCATGTAGGCCGCGATACGGTTGTTCACGCCGTGTTTGGCGCCATAGTCCACTACCGCATCGAAACTCTCCACCATGATTTCCTGCAGGCGTTCGTTCACCATCTGCTCGTTCCAGAAGAAGCCCTGGCGGTCTTGCACCCACTCGAAGTAGGAGACGGTCACGCCGCCGGCGTTGGCCAGAATGTCCGGGATGATGAAGATGTTCTTATCGTGCAACACCAGGTCGGCCAGCGGCGTGGTGGGCCCGTTGGCGCCTTCGCACAGAATCTTGCAGCGCAGTTTGTCGGCGTTGGCGGAGGTGATTACGTTCTCCACGGCCGCGGGCACCAGAACATCGCAGGGCAGGAACAAGCCCTCGGCTTTATCCACATCCTCGCCTTCGGAGAAGCCCGTGATCGAGCCGGTCTCCTTGCGGTGCTTTTGCAGCGCGGGAATATCCAGACCTTTGGGGTTATACACCGTGCCGTCGTAATCCGCGATAGCCACGACCTTGAACCCGGCGGCGCTCATGAGCTTTGCGGCCATGCCGCCCACGTTCCCGAAGCCCTGAATCACCACGCGCGTGTCTTCCGGGCGCATGCCCAACAGGCGCAGGGCCCTGAGGGTGACGATCATGCAGCCTCGCCCGGTGGCCTCTGGGCGGCCGCGCGACCCGCCGAGAGCCATGGGCTTGCCGGTAACCACGGCCGTCACCAGGTGGCGCGCATGCATGGAATAGGTATCCATCATCCACGCCATGATCTTCTCGTTCGTGTTGATGTCGGGCGCGGGCACATCGCGTTCCGGTCCAAGAAAATCGATGATCTCGGCGGTGTACCGCCGCGTCAGCTTCTCGAGTTCCGCGTCCGAGAGTACGTTGGGGTCGCAGATGACGCCGCCCTTGCCGCCGCCGAAGGGGATATTCACCACGGCGCACTTCCAGGTCATCCAGGCGGCGAGCGCGCGCACTTCGTCCAATGTCACGTCCGGGGCGAAGCGAATCCCGCCCTTTGCGGGCCCGCGCGCCAGAGAGTGCTGCACACGGTATCCGGTGAAAACCTCGATCCGGCCATCGTCCAACTGAACCGGAATGTTGACGCAGATTTCCCGCGATGCGGATCGCAGGACCTTCTGCATGCCGTCGTCGAGATTGAGGCGCAGCGCGGCCTCATCGAAGCGTGCGGCGGCGGCTAACCAGGGATTCCTCTCATTTTCGGTGGACATTGCGGCGGGCGTAGCGGCGGCCATTGGTGGACCCTCCGGACCTATTATGCCAGCAACCGGCGCGGCCCTCCAGAGTCAACCTGGGTTTAGTTGCTTATGAGTTCCAGGGCCTTCTGGACGACGGGGTCGCGGCGGGCTTCGATCTCATCGCCTTTTTCGACGCCGAAGGCCTGATTGAAGACCTCCGTCAGCATCCGGTTCTCAATGAAGTTGCGGTCCTGGGACCACTCGCCCGGCCCCGGCTGGATTCCGCGCTGGGCCGCGAACAGCCTGAAACGGTCCACCAGTTCGGGCGTTACCTCAAACTCCGCCGTCACTTTGTTGGCTTTGAGGTACTCGGTTGCGAACGCCGTGAACGAAGCCGAAGCTTCGAGCGCGGCGCGGAGCCGGTTCATCCCCGGGGGGTAGACCACGTAATCCGGCTGGATGCCTCCGCCGCCGCTGACGGAGCGGCCTTTGTCGGTACGGTAGATCTTCCTGGCGTCAGGATTGGCGGCAGCTCCGGCCAACTCGAACTTGGAGGCATCGAGCGGCTTCTGGATCGATCTGCCGCTAGGCGTGTAGTAGAACGCCGTGGTGAGCGCGAGGCCGGTACTTTGGCTGAGCGGATAGACGCTCTGAACCAAACCCTTCCCGTAGCTGGTCTCACCGATAACGGTGGCGCGGTCGTGATCCTGCATCGCGCCGGTGACGATTTCCGAAGCGCTGGCCGACTTGCCGTTGATCAGTATCATGAGCTTGCATTTGTAAGGGGTTGCGGTGGAGGGCACGGTCTGCATCTGCTCCGGAGCGTTGCGGCCCTTCACGCTGACGATCTCGAGCCCCGGTTCCAGAAACAGCGACGCCACTTGGATAGCGGCGGTCACCAGGCCGCCCGGATTGTTGCGCAGATCAAGCACCAGACCCACCAGTTTGTGCCCGCCGAGCTTTTCGACGGCGGCTTGAAACTCCTTCGCCGTGTTTTCGTCGAAGCTGGCGATGCGCACGTAGCCAATGCCGGCTCCCAGGAAGTAGGTCCGGTCTACGCTAGATTCCTGCAAGGCCTCCGGCGTCAGGGTATAGCGCATGACGGTAGACGAGCCGGCGCGCCTGACGAACAACTGCGCCGTCTTCTGGCGCGCGGCCGTCAGGAGTTCCGGCAGTTGGTCGATATCCAGGCGGGCGATTTCGTAGCCGTTGATGACCAGGATTTCGTCTCCGGGCGCCAGGCCGGCCTTCTCCGAGGGTGTGCCGGGGAGCGTCTGGAGGACGATCACGCGTCCCGGAAGAATCGAAACCACGGTGCCGAAGCCCTTCTGTGTGGATTCCTGAAGTTGCCGGAGTTGCTCGAACTGATCGGGCGGGAAGAAGACCGAGTGCGGGTCGAGGGTGCGCAGAAGTCCCGGGATTGCGCCCTGGTAGAACGCCTGATCCACGGCTACCGGGTCAGCTGCGTTCGATTCCGCGATTGCGAACGCATCGATCACGGATTTCATTTGGGCGTCGAGCGAGCCGGCCGCGGGCTGAGCGACGGCGCAAATACACGGCGCGATTAACAGCGCGGCGAGGCGGGACATCCGTTCGTAGTGCGTAGGAATAATCCAATTTTAGCGCGGCGCGCCATGCCGCCGGCCGCGGCCGATAGATTTGGCGTCCGAAAGCGCCGAAAGTTCATCCAACAATTTAGACGTTGGAGCGCACATGAGTTACTACCTGGCAAAAACGGACCCGGAGACGTACTCCATCAGCGATCTGGAGCGCGAAGGCAAAACGGTATGGGACGGCGTGACGAATCCGTCGGCCGTCCTCGCCATTCGATCCATGCGGCCGGGCGACCGCGTCTTCGTCTATCACAGCGGCGGCACATCCGCCGTGGTCGGCATGGCGACCGTGCGTACGGAACCGAGGGACGCCCCCGGCAACCCGAAATCGGCCGTGGTTGAGGTCGCCTTCGAGGGTCGGATCGACCCGCCCGTGGCGCTCGCCGAGATCAAGCGGTCGAAGCAGTTCGACGACTGGGCGCTGGTGAGGCAGGGCAGGCTCTCCACGATGAGCGCCCCCGAAACCTTCGTCGCATGGATGCGCTCGCTCCATCCCGACGCGAGAATCTAGTCCCTCCACCGGCTTAAGCTGAATATCATGGACCCGGCGCTCCGCCGCGTGTGGACAGAAGTAGTCCTTTGCGGCGATTACGACGAACACATGGCCCGCATCGGCCAGGCTCAAGGCGTAGCCGCACTGATGCGCGGCTTCATCGGTTGGGCCAAGCCCGCGCCGGGTGCGCGGATCGCGATTGTAGGCGCAGGCACGGGGCAGATGCTGGATTATCTGGATCCGGCTATCCTGCGGCCATACCGGCTAACCTGCACCGATTTGAATCCAGCATATCTGGCGCGGTTGGGGCAGCGGCTGTGCGCAAACGAGCTGGAAGCGAATCTCGTGATTGACGATATCGAGCGCACCGCGTTGCGCGCCGGCCCCGGTTTGCTCCTGGCTACCCTCGTACTGGAGCACATCGACTGGCGCCGCGGAGTGGAAGCTTTTGCCGCGCTTCGCCCCACGCGGTGCGGCGTAGTAATCCAGGAGAACCCGCCCGGTATGACATCCGCCGTCACGCCCGGCCGCGCGCTTCCGCCCTCAACCGCGCGCGCATTCGAGATGGCTCACGCGAATCTAGTGCCTGAAGGTGAGCTGACGGCTGCCTTCGCCGCCCACGGCTACGTCCGCGAATACCGGCTTGCCGAGGAAGTCGCGGATAGCAAGCGGCTGATCGCACTTGGATTCGGGCGCGTGGCCGGACCAGCACTGCCGTTAGCATTCAGCAGAGTTCTCCCAGCCGAACGACCAGTGCAAGAAATGCACTTAGGCGTGCACGTTTTGCACGGAACAGCACATCTACCCGATGGTTTGTTAGCTTTTGCATTCGGCTACAGACGTGCCGTGCTACCGCCGTATGCAAAGGTGATCATGGTGCCAAGGCCGATCATGGGGACGCTCGAGACCATTCTTGTAGTTGATGACAGCGAAGCGGTTCTCCAGGTCGTGGTGGCGATCCTAGGGCATGCGGGCTTCCGGGTGCTTTCAGCCGACAGCGGACCGAACGCCCTCAAGGTGGCCGCGCAGGCAGATGGGAAGATCGACCTGCTTCTTTCCGACGTGGACATGCCAGAGATGTCTGGCCCGGACTTGGGCGAGGCACTGAGGAAGGGCAGACCGGGCATGCACGTGATGTTGATGTCGGGCGGAATAGAGGGGAATCTACTGGTTCTCAATTACGGCTGGGCCTACATTCAGAAGCCTTTCGTAGCGGTGAAACTGGTTCAGATGATCAATGAAGTGCTGCACTCCGCTGACCGGTCACAGCCGGGCGGTCAGGGATTCGACAGCCGCAAGGATGCCGGCTGACGGCCATCCGCTGCTTGGAACGAAATTGAATTGCGTTCACCCACTCATCCGGCGCTCGCCCCGAGTTCCACCGTGCGCCTCTCCTGCGCGCTCAACAACGCCGCCTCAATAACCATGAGTGCGTTGTGGGCTTCGGCAGGATTTACCGGGGGGGCAGCCCCGTGCCCCAGGGAATCGGCTATACCCGCGTAGAACGCCTGATACGTTCCGGGCGGGATTTCCATTTCCTTCCGCGTTCCATCCGTGCCGAAGATCTCGCCGCGAGGGCTTGCCTCACCCTCACCCCAACCGGGCGTTCCCGGCAGTTTGCCGTGCTTCAGGGCGTTCTCCTGCCAGTCCATCCCGTACGTGAACAGGCTGCCGCGGTCGCCGTGCGCGGTGAAGCGCGGGCCGGGCTCGGCCGTCACTGTGGAAGCATGAAGCAACGCTCTCTTTCGCCCGTAATGCAGCGTCAGGTGGAAATAATCGTCAACCGCAGCGCCGGGCCGTTGCGCGAACACGTCCGCCGTCACCGCCTCCGGCATCCCTAACAGATCAAGCGCCTGATCGACGAGGTGGCTGCCCAGGTCGTACAAGATTCCCGAGCCGGGTCCGGGCCGCTCCTTCCACCGCTCGCGCACTTCAATCTGAAAGCGGTCGAAGTGAGCTTCGAAGTGGTAGACATCTCCCAGTTCTCCGCTCCGAATGGCTTGTTTCACGGCCGTGTAGTCGCCGTCCCAGCGGCGGTTCTGGAAGACGCTGAGCAAGAGCCCCCGTTCGTGCGCGAGCGTGATTAGCGCCTGCGCCTCCCCGGCGGCGAGTGCGATGGGCTTATCCACCACAACGTGCTTGCCGGCCATCAGGGAGGTGCGGGCTTGGTCGAAATGCAGGCCGGAGGGCGTAGTCACAACCACCAGTCCGATTTCGGGGTCCGCGAGAACGTCCTCCAAACGGCTCACTGCGGCCGCGCCGGGTATGCCGCTGACCTGAGCGGCGCGGCTGGTCACCACGCTCTTGAGACGCAAGCCCTTCGTCACACGGATCAACGGCGCGTGGAAAACAGACCCGCCCAGCCCGAATCCAACCAATCCAACCGCTACGTCCATGTTTCCGCTCCCTGCGCCCGCGACGCGCGTATTCCGCCCGAGCCTGCCGAACCCACGTTGTAGCACAGGTCTTGGTGACGGGCGCTCCGGGATTTGGGGGTATTCATTGCGGCCGGTCCGCGGTCCTCGCGGCAGAACTGGCTGCGCTATCTTCAGTTAGCCGTTAGGGGTTGCCTCTATTGGTTATTGAAGCGGCGGCGCTATTCAGCGATGATATTCCTGCCGATGTCAAAACAACGCAGTCTGAAAGTAGCGGTGGGCATCTTCGTGATAGCTCTGCCGGCCGCCGCGCTGTTGAACGTAGCCCTTACGCATCATGCCTTTCTGGTGCTCTCGCACTACCTGGGAGGCAGGGCGGGGAACTGCTCGGTTGCCGAATCATTTGAGGGGGATTCACTCTCGACATTGCAGAGCGCTAACGCCGTTGCGCTTCGTCGCGCGAGCCGCGTCGTTCGGCGGGATGATTCATTTTCTCTGTACAGTACGCCCTTGGGCGAGTATTGGATACCCACGGCCAGCGGTGATGCAGTAATTTACGATCTTGCCGAACAGGAGCGGAATATCTATGGAACCCGAATCCATTCCGGCGACATCGTGTTGGACGCCGGAGCAAACGTCGGCGTCTTTACAAGGAAGGCGCTGATGGCCGGCGCAGCAAGAGTTGTGGCGATCGAACCGGCGCCAGAGAACTTACGGTGTCTGCAAAGAACTTTCGCTAGTGAAATCGCCGAAGGCCGCGTTGTCCTCTATCCGAAAGGAATATGGGACAAAGACGATGTTCTGAAGCTCGGCGTCGATCCGGCGAACTCGGCCCGCGATAGTTTTGTTCGAGGAATTGACAACGCCCAGTTCATTGAGGCGCCCTTGACCACCGTTGACAAGATGGTGGAAGAACTGCGGCTGCCCAGGGTGGATTTCATTAAGATGGACATAGAAGGCGCTGAACAGAAAGCGGTAGCTGGCGCCAGGAAGACCATCGCGAGGTTTCGGCCTCGAATGGCGCTCAGCATCTATCACCTCAAGGATGACGCAACGGCCGTTGTGGGGTTGGTCCACGCAACTGTTGCAGACTACACCGTGACAAGGACGTGCTTGTGCGCTTCGGATGGCATTACGCCCGAAGTGGCGTTCTTCTTCTAGCGCCGCAGGGGCGAAAGCACGCGCGGCCAATGCCCTCCCATCCAGGTAAGCGCGGCCGCGGAACATGCGCTCTGCGTGGCTGACCTATTTCGCAAGTACCGGGATGCTGGTGTAGGCCCCGGCCGGCGTGGCGCGGATTCCCAGCACGCCGATCTGCGCGCCCGCTGGAATTGTGAGCCGCAGCGTGCCGCGGTACCTTGCAGTCCCCGGCATCCACGTCGGCAGCATCTGCGCGCTGTGCCCGTGGGCGGGCAAAACGATGGATGCAGATGTCATGAAGGTTCCGCTTTCGAAGTAAGCCGACACCTGAACCGTAGCCGATGAAGCCGACCTATTCGCCAACGCGATTCCGGTGGTCAAGCCATTCGAATTGTCGAAGGGCATGGTGTAAGTGGTTGCGGCGCGCGTTTCAAGCGGGGTAACTGCCTCCTGGCCCGCGTTCTGAAAGATAGCAAAACCACTGATATTGCCGGTGGTGGTGAGTTCCGCCAAGCCGCTCACCGTTGCGCCTGCATCCTGCCCTTGCGTGGCGATGATCCACGTTCCGCCGGCCGGAATCGTCTGGGTCACCGACGTTGAAGTCACCATTGCGCCCGTAAACCGCAGCGGCAGTGCGAGCGGAACGCCGGCGTCCGAGAAAAAGTTCAGTGTGGCATTAGCCGAAGCCGCTCCCGTGTTCACGAGGGTAAACACGGTCTGCCATCCCGCCCCGCACGCGATGTGGGCCATCGTGCCGCCCGCAACGCCGACATTCGCCAGCACCGGTAGCGTAGTGATAGCGGCGCCGCTGGCGCGTAAGCCGAGGGCGCTGATCCGTCCGCCCTGCGGCGTGACGAACTCCACCGTGCCGCGCTTCGCGGCAGTCGCCGGGAAACCGCTCGCCGCATCCGTCAGCATGAATGACGTGTGCCCCTTAGCCGGAATGTTGATTGTCCCCGTGCCGATCTGCGCCCCCGCGTCGTTGCGAATGACCACGCCAACGTTCGCCGCGCTCGCGGCCAGATTCGCGATCGCCAACCCCGTTGCGATAGAGCCGGTATTGTCGAAAGCGAGCAGGTACGACGCCGCGTTGCGGGTTTCCAGGGGAACCACGGCCTCCTGGCCCGTAGGCCTGTAGTCAAACACCGCGAACCCGTCCACGGAGCCGCCCGTGAGGAGTTGCGACCAGCCGGATGCAACCGGTTGACCGGCAGCCCCGGACGTATCCACTTCCAACATCCCGCCTGCGGGGATGGTCTGATCGACAGCCGTGGCGAACGCGGAAGCTATCGCCGTGCTTGGAGACGACTGCATCGGCGGAGATGCGACGCGAAACGACTGCGCGGAGCCATCATCGGCTCGGAAATTCAACTGTACCTGGGCGCCGGTTGCGCCTAGATTGACTACTCTCAACGAAGTATCCCAACCGCCGGCCGAAGCCAGATGCGCCATCGACCCGATGAGGTTGAGCCCTGCCGTAGCGCCCTCCTGGGTAATACGAAACGTCTGACCGGCGACCGTGATCGAGCCGCTGCGTGCGGCGCCTGTGTTGGCCTGAAGCATGTACGTCACCGAACCGCTTCCGGAACCGGAGAATCCTCCCGTGATTGTGATCCATGAGGCGTCGGTAGATGCAGTCCATGTGGAGCCCCCAGGCGTGCTCACCAGGACCGTTCCGGGACCTCCGGCAGAGTTCAGTTGCGTCGCCTGAGAAGAGAGCCAGACGGGGTATAGGACAGCGACGCCGTAGGCCATAGTCAGGGCTTCGCCGGCGTACACGGCGCCGGCGCTGTTCACGGCGATGCCGGAAGGTTTGTTGTCAGGGTAATTGGCGGTAATCGCGCCAATCCGGTTGATGATGCCGTTAGAGATCTTGTAGACGCCGGATAAATCCACGACGAACAGGTTGCCTGCAGAATCCACTGCGACCGAGGAGGGGCCTTGGAACTGAAAGCTCACGGCCGGGCCGCCCTCTCCCAACGAACCACCCGAGTAGCCTCGGGTCCCGGCGCCGGCGAACGTGGAGATGACTCCGGCAGGCGTCACCTTTCGGATCCTGTAGTTATCCCTGTCCGCGATATACAGGTTTCCCGCGGCGTCCACGGCGAGGCCGGCGGGGGTGTTCAGTTTCGCGGCGGAGGCTGGGCCGCCATCGCCTGAGTAACCGTAGGTTCCGTCGCCCACGAAGGTCGAAATTACGCCGGCCGGCGTTACTTTTCGGACGCGGCCCTGGTCCGCAATGTACAGATTTCCGGCGGCATCGACGGCGAGTTTCTTGGGAACCATCAATCCTGCGCTCGTGGCAGGCCCCCCGTCGCCAGAGTACTCGGACTTGCCGTTACCGGCGATTGTGGTGATGATGCCCTTCGCAACCTTGCGAATGCGGCAGTTTGCCGTGTCCGAGATGTAGAAGTTGCCGGCCGCGTCGAACGCGAGCCCCGAAGGACGGGACAGCATGGCGCTGGTTGCCGGCCCGTTGTCCCCACCAAAATTACCCTCCCACCATGGTTCATAGCCGTTACCGGCGATTGTCGTGATGACCCCGTTTGTGATCTTGCGGACCATGTGGGAGCCGTATTCCGCCACGTATACGCTACCGTCTTTATCCACTGCGACGTCGGACACTGACGAGAGTTGGGCGGTACTGGCCGGCCCGTTGTCGCCCGAGTGATCGCCGAATCCATTACCGGCGATCGTGCTGATCGAGCCTTGCGATACTTTGCGGACGGCGGAGTTAGGGGCGTCGCCGATGTACACATTCCCGGCTGGGTCTACCGCAACGGCTTTGATGCCGGGAAGTAAGGCTGAGGTTGCGGGTCCACTGAAAGACACGCTCCCCTGTCCGCCTCCGCCGGCGAATGTCGTGGTGGCTCCGTTTGTCAGTTTATAGATCCGGCCGAGTATGTAGTCGGGGAAATACACGTTTCCGGCAGAGTCTACTGCCACGCCCATGGGGCTGTAAGCCGAGCCGATCTTTGTGATGTTGCCGCCGGACACCTTCCTGATGCTGTTATTCCCGTAGTCGGCTATGTATACGGCCCCAGCCGAATCCACCGCTACCCCTGCCAGGGCACTGGAATTAGGCGCCAGATTCAAGCTGGCGCTGGTGGCGGGGCCGCCATCGCCCGAGGATCCCTTCTGGCCATTTCCGGCGATCGTAGTGATGGCGCCGTCCGAAATCTTGCGGATCACGTTGTTGCCGGCATCCGCTACGTACAGGTTGCCGGCCGAGTCCAGGGCCAGACCCTGCGGACCTTTGAAGGTGGCATTGAGGGCCGGACCGTTGTCGCCCGAATAACCGTATGACCCACCCGCGAACCTCGTAATGATACCGTTTGAAACCTTGTAGATTTTGTTGGCCTGAGTGGCCGCGATGTAAACATTTCCCGCGTTATCCACGGCTACGCCTGCGGTGGAGTAGAATCTGGCATCGAGAGCGGAGCCGCCCTCGGTAACGCCGCTGGTGCACCAAAGGCCGCCAGCCAGGCGCGTCAGCCGGCCGGACGAATCTACCCGAAAAATGGTACAGCCCGTCGCGATGTATACGTTACCAGAGGCGTCGGCGGCAATGGCGCTAGGCCCGCCTATGGAAAGCGCCGGCGCGAGGCGGTCTGTCGGCATGCCGTCGTAACCGGCAAAAACCGAGGTGTTGTACGGCTGCCCAAACAGGGAACCGCAGAGCAGGGCCAACGGGAAGCAGTTTGCAAGGGTGCGCATATCGGAGTTCCGGAGTAGGATCGATTATACAGTAATAACGGGCAGCATCAGATCTGATTTTCCCTATTGTCCCTTTGCAATCAGTCTGCAACTACCGTCTAGGTCGAGGGGACGGGAGCGCTACGGGCAGTATTGCCGGTCGAGTTTGACCTGATCGGTAGATGGAAGCCTTCTAACGAAGTCGGGAGATCGCCCAGCTTACGCTTCGCCCTTCAGCCCCAGCGCCTCGGCGTTCGCCTGCATGGCCTTGATGCAGAACTCGGCGTGCTCTTCGAGGGGAACTCCCAACTCGGTTGCGCCCTGCACGATTTCCTCGCGGTTCACGGAGCGTGCGAAGGCTTTGTCCTTCATCTTCTTCTTTACCGAGGCCACGTCCACATCGAAAACGCTGCGGCGGGGCTTCACATAGGAGATCGCAGTGATGAAGCACGCCAGTTCGTCGCATGCAAACAGCGTCTTTTCGAGAGGGGTTTCCCGCGCCAGACCGGTATGGTTGGCGTGAGATAGAATCGCCCGCCGGATATCGGCATCAACGCCGCGGGCGGCCAGAATTGGCTCGCCTTTAACGGGATGATCCGGCAGTTGCGGGTGAATCTCCCAATCGAAATCGTGGAGCAGCGCCGTGACGGACCACTTCTCTTCGTCCGCGCCCGCTTTGCGCGCGTACGCGGCGACGCACGTTTCGACAGCCAGGGCGTGCTTGCGCAGCCCTTCGGATTTCGTGAACTCGCAGAGTAGTTCCCAAGCTTGGTCGCGATGGAGCATCGTGTTTATGATACCCCTGCGGCGCCGGTCATCTGGAGGCTCGAAGCGCCGCTTCGCTGGGCGCTGGAGACGGGCAAGCTAAAGCATGCCCCACCAACGCATCGGGTGGGGCATGCTTTAGCCTGCCCATGCTTGCCTCCCCGGCGAAGCCGGGAGGCAAAACATCCCCAGAGCGATTCCGCAAGCTCTAACAGGCTGCTGAAAATCCGCTGCTGACGAACCGGCGACTCACTCCGTACGGTTCTTGGTGCGGTTTTGGGGGCATCCGGGGCTCATCCCCGTCGGCCCGTGCTGAAAAACGCCGCTTTTCGGCGTCTCCAGATACACG
>CAIYHG010000124.1 GCA_903925975.1 uncultured Acidobacteriia bacterium
ACGATCTGGTGAACGCCAAGCCGGTAATGGCGGCTATCCGCGAGTTCTTCGGGTCCAGTCAGCTTTCGCAGTTCATGGACCAGACCAACCCGCTCTCGGAGATTACGCACAAGAGGCGCCTTTCGGCCCTTGGACCAGGCGGTTTGAGCCGCGAGCGCGCCGGATTCGAAGTGCGCGACGTGCACCCGACGCACTACGGCCGCATCTGCCCCATCGAAACGCCGGAAGGCCCGAACATCGGCCTGATTTCGTCGCTCTCCTGCTTCGCCAGGATCAACGAATACGGCTTCATCGAGAGACCCTACCGGAAGGTAGTGAAGGGCATAGTCATCGATGAAGTGAGGATACTGAACCCGGGCGACACCGACTTCAAGGTGGGCGACACGGTTCCGCGCACCGACGCCGAGTCGGTGAACCGGAAACTGGGCGCCAAGAAGCAGCCGGCCGAATACGTGGCCCACTGCGAGTACCTCTCGGCTTGGGAAGAGGACAAGTACATCGTCGCGCAGGCGAACCTGGAACTCGACGAAAAGGGACGGATCGTACCGGAGCTGTGCAACGCGCGGCAGGCCGGGAACTTCGTTCTGAAGCCGAAGGAAGAAATCCAGTACATCGACGTCAGCCCGAAACAACTGGTCTCGGTGGCGGCCAGCCTGATTCCGTTCCTTGAGAACGACGACGCCAACCGCGCCCTGATGGGTTCGAACATGCAACGCCAGGCCGTGCCTCTGTTGCGGGCGGACGCCCCGTACGTTGGTACCGGAATGGAGCACGTGACGGCGCGCGATTCCGGCGCCGTGGTGCTCTGCCGCCGCCCGGGCGTGGTGGATTCGGTGGATTCCGAGCGCATCATCGTGCGCGTGGAAGGCGCGGCGCACGAGGGGCAACTCTCGCGCGAAGTGGGCGCGGATATCTACCAGTTGACCAAATTCAAGCGGTCAAACCAGAATACGTGCATTAACCAGAAGCCCATCGTCCGGGTGGGCCAGCGGATGATGAAGGGCCAGGTGCTGGCCGACGGCCCGTGCACCGACGCCGGGGAACTGGCGCTCGGACGCAACGTGCTGGTGGCCTTCATGCCATGGCGCGGCTACAACTTTGAAGACGCCATCCTGGTCAGCGAGAAGCTGGTTAAGGAAGACTACTACACCTCGATTCACATTGAGGAGTTCGAAATCGAAGCGCGCGACACGAAGCTGGGGCCCGAGGAAATTACGCGCGACATCCCGAACATCGCCGATTCGTTCCTGCGCAATCTGGACGAGAGCGGCATCATCCGGATCGGCGCCACGGTGAAGCCGGGCGACATTCTGGTGGGCAAGGTGACGCCCAAGGGCGAGACCCAGCTCACGCCGGAAGAGAAGCTTCTGCGCGCGATCTTCGGCGAAAAGGCCGGAGACGTGAAGGACGCCTCGCTCTACTGCCCGCCGGGCATCGAGGGCACCATCGTGGATTGCAAGATCTTCTCCCGCAAGGGCCAGGAGAAGGACGAGCGGTCGAAATCCATCGAAGAAGAACAGATCCAGCGGCTGCAGCGCAACCTGTTGGATGAAATCCGCATTCTGACGGACGAACGCTCGAAGCGGCTGGCCGCGTTGCTCGATGGCAAGAAACTGCTGGCCGATTTGCACGACGAAAAGACGAACAAGCGCCTGCTCTCTAAGGATGCCGAGCTGACGCGCGACGTCATCGAGAAGATGAAATCGCGCGACCTGAAGCGCATGCGCATCACCAATAAGGACCCGCGGCTGAACGAGCAGATCGACGAAATCGAAGAGATGACGTCGCGTCAGATCGCGGTGCTCGAGAAGATCACCGACGAGAAGATCGGCAAGCTGCGCAAGGGCGACGAACTGCCTCCGGGCGTGATCAAGCTGGTGAAGGTCTACATCGCCATGAAGCGCAAGCTTTCGGTGGGCGATAAGATGGCCGGCCGGCACGGAAACAAGGGCGTGATCGCGCGGATTCTTCCGGAAGAGGACATGCCGTACCTGCCGGATGGAACGCCGGTTGAGATCGTCCTCAATCCGCTCGGCGTGCCTTCCCGTATGAACGTCGGCCAGATCCTGGAGACGCACCTTGGGTGGGCGGCGAAGGCGATGGGCCTGCATTACGCCACGCCCGTCTTCGACGGCGCGACCGAACGCGAAATCAAGAAGGCGCTCTCAGACGCGCACTTGCCCACATCGGGCAAGACGACTCTATACGACGGCATGACCGGCACGGCGTTTGAACAGCCGGTAACCGTGGGCTACATCTACATGCTGAAGCTCTCGCACCTGGTGGACGACAAGATTCACGCGCGCTCCATCGGGCCGTATTCGCTGATCACGCAGCAGCCGCTGGGCGGCAAGGCGCAATTCGGCGGACAGCGTTTCGGGGAAATGGAAGTCTGGGCGCTCGAAGCGTACGGCGCGGCTTACATTCTGCAGGAACTGCTGACGGCGAAATCCGACGACGTTTATGGCCGCGCGAAGATCTACGAGGCCATCGTAAAGGGCGAAGCCGCGATCGAACCCGGCGTGCCCGAATCGTTCAATGTATTGATTCGAGAGTTGCAGTCGCTCTGTCTCGACGTAGAACTGATGAAGAAGCCGACAGAGGCGCCCGAACCGGCGCTCGCGGCGGACTAATCGCATGGGCCGTTCGCGGGGGTTAGGGCCAGGGAAACCCGCCGCCGCGGACGGACCAGTCATAACGTTCTGATTTGAGTTCTTTGAAGCCAGGAAGTTGGATCCGGAAACCCCGGCCCCCGGTTGAAGGCTCCTGGCGACTTGAAAGGTTCTATGAGATCCTCTCCGTACGATCGGGCGAATTTGATCGCGGACTTTGATTCGATCCGCATTTCACTGGCGTCTCCGGAAAAGATCCGGAGCTGGTCACACGGCGAAGTCACCAAGCCGGAAACGATCAATTACCGGACCTTCAAACCGGAACGCGACGGCCTGTTTTGCGCCAGAATCTTTGGACCCACGCAGGATTGGGAATGCTTGTGCGGCAAGTACAAGCGGATGAAGCATCGCGGAGTCATCTGCGATAAATGCGGCGTGGAAGTCACGCTGGCGCGCGTGCGCCGCGAGCGGCTGGGCCATATCGAACTGGCTAGCCCGTGCTCGCACGTCTGGTTCTTCAAGGGCCTGCCGAGCCGCATCGGCCATCTGCTGGACATCACGCTGCGCGAACTGGAGCGGGTGCTCTATTTTGAAGCCTACGTGGTGGTGGACCCCGGCGAAGTTCCCGACCTCAAGGCCTCCGAAGTCATCACCGACGAAAGAAAACGGCAACTCGACCAGGAGTTCCCCGGCCGCTTCGTGGCCATGATGGGAGCCGAGGGCATCAAAGAGCTGCTAAAGAAGGTGGACGTCGAGTTTCTCAGCGAAGATATCCGCGAGAAGATGAAGACGGAGACCTCGCAGCAGAAGAAGCTGAAGTACGCCAAGCGGCTGCGCGTCGTGGAATCGTTCCGCAAGTCCGGCAACAAGCCGGAGTGGATGATTCTGGACGTGATTCCCGTAATTCCGCCGGAGCTTCGCCCGCTGGTGCCGCTCGACGGCGGCCGTTTCGCCACTTCCGATCTGAACGACCTGTACCGCCGCGTGATCAACCGCAACAACCGGTTGAAGAAACTGATTGAGCTGCACGCGCCGGACGTGATCGTGCGCAATGAAAAGCGCATGCTGCAGGAAGCGGTGGACGCGCTGTTCGATAATGGCCGGCGCGGCCGCGTGCTGCGCGGGGCGAACAACCGCCCGCTGAAATCGCTCTCCGACACTCTGAAGGGCAAGCAGGGACGCTTCCGCCAGAACCTGCTCGGAAAGCGCGTGGATTACTCGGGCCGTTCCGTCATCGTCGTGGGTCCGGACCTGCGCCTCAACCAGTGCGGTCTTCCGAAGAAGATGGCGCTCGAGCTTTTCAAACCGTTCATCTATCACCGTTTGGAGCAGCGCGGCCATTGCACCACCATCAAGCAGGCCAAGGAACTGGTGGAGCAGCAGGACGCCGTGGTTTGGGACATCCTCGAAGAGGTGATCAAGGACCACCCGATCCTGTTGAACCGCGCTCCCACGCTGCACAGGCTGGGCATTCAGGCCTTTGAGCCGGTGCTGGTGGAAGGCAAGGCCATCAAGATTCATCCGCTGGTTTGCACGGCATTCAACGCGGACTTCGACGGCGACCAGATGGCGGTACACATCCCGCTGTCTCCGGAAGCGCAGATCGAGGCTTCGACGCTGATGCTCTCGTCGAACAACATCCTTTCTCCGGCGTATGGCTCCCCGATCGCCGTTCCGACGCAGGACATGGTGCTGGGCTGCTACTACCTGACGAAGGCGCGTCCCGGCGCAAAGGGCGAAGGACGCACGTTCGCCTCCACGGACGACGTGCTGATCGCGCTCGAAATGGGAGAAGTGGAAACGCTCACGCCCATCAAGCTGCGGCATACCGGCCGGGTGATTGACCTGGTGCACGCGTTCGACAACCAGAACATGCTGCACACGGAACCGATCGAGTTCATCAAGCAGTACATGGAAACGACGGTCGGCCGCGTGATTCTGAACGACCACCTTCCGCAGGATATGCCGTTCATCAACGGCCTTCTGAAGAAGAAGGGCCTGGGGCAACTGGTTCAGTATTGCTACCTCAAGTTCGGCTTGCAGGTAACCGTGCAGATGCTGGATGAGGTGAAGGCGCTTGGGTTCCTGTACGCCACCCGGGCGGGCATCTCCATCGGCATCGACGACATGGTGGTGCCGAGCGAGAAGGCCGGGCTGGTGCGGGAAGCCGAGAAGGAAGTGGTGGCCGTCGAAAGTCAGTATCAGGACGGCGCAATCACCCACGGCGAACGCTATAACAAAATCATCGAGATCTGGAGCAAGGTCACCGAGCGCGTCTCGGACGAAATGTTCGCGGCGATGGAAGAAGACGACCGCACGGGCCGCTACCTTAACCCGATCTACATCATGGCCGATTCCGGCGCGCGCGGATCGAAGCAACAGATCCGCCAGCTCTCCGGTATGCGCGGACTGATGGCCAAGCCCTCGGGCGAGATCATCGAAACCCCGATCACGGCTAACTTCCGCGAGGGGCTGAACGTTTTGCAGTACTTCATCTCCACGCACGGCGCCCGGAAGGGTTTGGCGGATACGGCCTTGAAAACGGCCGATTCGGGCTACCTGACTCGCCGGCTTGTGGACGTAGCGCAGGACGTGATCGTATCCGAGAACGACTGCGGTACGACGGAAGGCATCTACGTCGAACCGATCATCGAATCCGGCGAAATCATCGAACATCTGCGCGACCGCATCGTGGGCCGCGTCGCTCTCGAAGACCAGCGGGATTATGAAGGCAACGTGATCGTGGGCGTAAACCAGGAGATCACGGAAGAACTCGCGACTGCGATTCAACTGGCCGGTATCGAGCGCGTGAAGATCCGCTCCGTGCTGACCTGCGAATCGAAGCGTGGAGTTTGCGTCAGTTGCTACGGACGCAACTTGGCCACCGGCAGGCTGGTGGAACGCGGCGAGGCGGTGGGCGTGATCGCGGCGCAATCCATCGGCGAACCCGGAACGCAGCTCACCATGCGTACGTTCCACATCGGCGGAACGGCGAGCCGAATCAACGAGCAATCCACCCAGGACGCCAAGTCCGACGGGTTCGCGCGCTACATCGGCATCCAGACAGTCCGCTCGAAGAGCGGCGATCTGGTGGCCATGAACCGCAACGGCATTATGGCGATCGTGGACGAAAAGGGCCGCGAGAAAGAACGCTATACGGCGGTGTACGGCGCCCGCGTGTTGTTCGCCGACGGGGCGCCCGTCAAGGCCAACCAGGTTCTTCTGGAATGGGACCCGTACACATTCTCCATCCTGACGGAAGTCAGCGGCACGGTGCACTTCCGCGACCTGATCGACGGGCTCACCCTGCAGGAGCAGGTGGACGAAGTCACCGGCATGTCGCAACTCGTGGTGACCGATTCACTGGACGAAAAACGGCAGCCGGCCGTCAGCGTGCGGCCTGAGGGAGCTCAGGGTTCGCGTTCGGAAGTCAAGAAGTACCTGATGCCGACCCACGCTCACATCATGGTGCGCGACGGGGAAGAGGCCCACGCGGGCGACGTACTGGCGAAGATTCCGCGTGAAACCACGAAGACCAAGGACATCACCGGCGGTCTGCCGCGCGTGGTGGAACTGTTCGAAGCGCGCAAGCCGCGCGAGACGGCCATCATCGCGGAGATCAACGGCACGGTGAAGTACGGCGAAGTGAGCAAGGGCCTGCGCCGGATCTATGTGGAAGCCGAAGACGGGGAGAAGCGCGAGTATTCACTTCCCCGCGGCGTACACATCAACGTTCAGGAAGGCGAGCGCGTGAAAGCGGGCGAACCTCTCATGGACGGGCCGCGCGACCCGCACGACATTCTGGCCGTGCTTGGCGAAAAGGAACTGCAGAAGTACCTGGTGAACGAGATTCAGGAAGTCTACCGTCTGCAGGGCGTGAACATCAACGATAAGCACCTGGAGACGATCGTTCGCCAGATGATGCGCTGGGTGAAGGTGGAGGACATCGGCGACACCGAGTTCCTGCCGGAAGAGGTGGTGGATAAGTTCAAGTTCCGCGCCGAAAACCAGCGTGTGATCGAAGCCGACGGGCGTCCGGCGCAGGGCAAGGCCATGCTGCTCGGCATCACCAAAGCTTCGCTCTCCACGGATTCGTTCATCTCAGCGGCCTCCTTCCAGGAGACCACGCGCGTGCTCACCGAAGCCGCCATCAACGGTAAGGTGGACTACCTGCGCGGCCTGAAGGAAAACGTGATCATGGGACGCCTGGTGCCCGCCGGAACTGGCATGGAATACTACCGCCAGGTGAAGATCGCAGGCGAGGACGTGGTGGAAGAGACGGTGACCGAAGTGCCGCTCGATGTCATCCCCGGCTACGACGAGGAAACTCGTTTGCAGTATGCCGGCGGGCTGGCCGAGGACACCGGCGAAGAAACTTTAGCGGAATAACCCAGTCAACCCTTGAGCCGGCGCAGCCCCAACGGGCGGCGCCGGCTTTTTTTGTTATGTACTGGAGAGCTACGCGGCGGAAGACATACCGGGCGCGGGCGGGGAAGCTGCGTATTGGACTGCGGCCGAGCCGCGTGTCCGCGGCCTTCTCACGCGTCTCGCGACGCACCCGGGTGGGGATGCGGGCTTGGGGCAATACGGTTCGGTTAACAAGTGCGGCGGCAATCGGTGAGGAGGCGCCGGCCTGACGGCCGGGAACCCGCTGGAGAGCGGGTTCGCAGCCAAGAGTGGCCGCCCCACAACGGGTTGTGAACCGTATTGGGGCTTGGGCGCATGAGCCGATATACACTGGCAAAGGGAAGCCAGCGCACGGGCTCAGATGAGGCGCTTCTCCAGAAATTGTTCGGAGATACGGAATGCCTTTCGCTAACGCCGGCGGGTTGCGCCAGTACTACCGCTTGGAGGGGAACGGGGATAAGCCCGTCTTCCTGTTCTCCCATTCGCTCGGCGTGGATCACTCTATGTGGGACGAGCAGGCGGCCGCGCTATTGCCGCACTTCTCGGTCCTGCGTTACGATCTGCGCGGCCACGGGGCAACGGATTGCCGCCCGGGCGATTACACGATCGAGATGCTGGCGCGGGACGCCCTCGCGCTGGCCGATGCGCTCGGAATCGGCCGATTCGCTTTCTGCGGCCTCTCGCTCGGCGGAATGATCGGGCAATGGCTCGCCGCGAAGGCCGGCGACCGTATCACCCGCGTGGCGCTGGCGAATACCTCGCCGAAGATGGCCGACCCCAGCGCAATGGAAACGCGCCGCCGCACGGTGCTCGAATCCGGCATGCCGGCCGTTGTCGATGCCGTGATGGGGCGCTTCTTCTCGCCCGAAACCCTGGCCGCGAACCCGCCCATCGTGGAGACTATGCGCCGGGTAATCCTGGCTACCAGTCCCGCAGGATATGCCGGATGCTGCGCGGCGGTCCGAGACCTGGATCAGGCGGCCTTGCTGGCTGCGATCCGCGTGCCCACTCTGGTGATCGGCGGAACGCGCGACTTTTCCACTCCCTGGGAGACGCACGGGGCCGTGCTGGCGCGAGAGATCCCCGGCGCCCAAACCGCGCTGTTCCCCACCGCGCATCTCTCGAATCTGGAGCAGCCGCGCGCGTTTACCGAAGCGCTGCTACGTTTCGCGATGGCCTGAAAAGTGGGGCGGCCGCCCTCGTCCGCGCCGGACCCCCTGGTCCGGCCAAACCCGAAAAGGCTGCAGTGCTTTGGGGCAACGCCGGGCCGGGGGGCCCGCCCCACGGCGTTTACGAGTTGCCGCCTGCCGGCGATTCCAGCGAACGCACGCGCTTGCCGATCGGTTCGAGTTGAGCGATCTCCGCTCCGTTCGGCGCCGCTTTCAATTCGGCGAACTTGCGGGCAGTCACCATGACGCGGCTTTCGAGCGACCCCACGGCGCCGTTGTAGGAATCCACCGCGCGCTCGAGTGCCTTGCCCACCTTGCCCCAGTGTTCGCCCATATCCGAAAGGCGCTTGAAAAGCTCTTTGCCGAGCGCGCTGATTTCGGCTGCGTTTTCAGCCAACTTCTCCTGACGCCAGCCGTAGGCCACGGCCCGCAGCAGCGCAATCAGCGTGGTGGGCGTGGCAAGAATGATGTTCTGCTCCACGCCGAATTCGAGCAGCGAAGGGTCGCTTTCGAGCGCCGCGCTGAAGAAGCACTCACCCGGCAAGAACAGCACGGCGAATTCGGGCGCGTTCTCGAACTGCTCCCAATACGACTTGCGGCTCAGTGCGGTGACGTGCGCGCGCACTTGCCGGGCGTGGTCCGCCAGACGGTCGCGGCGCGTTTGCTCGTCGGGCGCTTCGAGCGCTTCGAGGTAGGCGGCCAGGGGCGTCTTCACGTCCACCACCACATTCTTGCCGCCGGGCAGGCGCACCACCATATCGGGGCGGAGCCGGCTGCCCTCGCCGCTTTCCACGCTCGTTTGCAGAGTGAAATCGCAGTACTCGGTCATGCCCGCCATTTCCACCACGCGCCGCAATTGGATCTCGCCCCAATTGCCGCGCACGGCGGGCGCGCGCAGGGCGGTCACCAGGCGCGCGGTTTCGGAGCGAAGCTGCGTTTGCGTCTCGATCAAGCTGCGCACCTGTTCGGTGAGAGTGGCGTAGGCGCCGGTGCGGGCTTTCTCCAGGTCCTGGATTCGTTCGCCCATCTTGTCCAAGGATTCGCGAACCGGCCCGACCAATTCGCCGATAGCCTGCTGGCGTTTTTCGAGATCGCCGCGGGAGCCCTCCTGCAACTGTCCGAATGCGGCGCGGGCGAGATCGAGAAACGCCTGGTTGTTGCGCGCCAGGGCATCCGCCGATAGCGCCTTGAACGCCGAGTCGGTTTCCTGCGCGCGGCGGCGAATCAGCAGCCACGCCAGAAGGAAACCGGCGATAAAACAAATGACCGGGAGGATGTTTTGCATCGAAACCATTATCCCTCCGGCGGCTGACGGCGGCTCAAGCGCTTCGGGGCGGGCGGTAGCGTGGGTCTGCCAATGGAAGCCTCAACAACCGAACTGCTTGAGGTGATGGTCGACGTGCTTCCACTGCAAGACATTCCATTCGTTATTCGACAGCGGTCCAAAGACAGGATGCGCTGGGCCGGGGGCATTGGGCGCAGCCGCGAGCCGCTCCATAAAGCCCGCTAATCTCCGCCGGTCGGCGTCGAAATTATCGGGAGCGGTCGCCAGGATCTCCGGCGGGGCGGGAGCGCTCTTGGGAAAAGGCAATACGTGGATGATGAGGTGCTTGAGCGGAAAACATTGAAGCGCCTTGCGATTCATCGAGGGCACGGCGATCTCTCCCAGCGCCATGGCAAAAGTGTCACCCACATGGCAGAGCATGCGAGGCGCATCGAGCCGTCCCCATTTGGGCCTTGCGGCCGGGGTGAGGCTCTCCAGACGGCGTATCAACTCCAGGCGGGCTGCCTGATCGCGAAGTGACGGCATTTCACTTTCTCCCTGTCAGGATACTTGACGGCCAGTGTCACGCTTCCGACGATTCTATATCCAGATCATGCAGCCCCGCGCATTGCCGGCCCAGCGCTTTCATAGAACGGGGCGGGCTGGAGAACCCACCCCACAACGACGCGTAATCGTTATCCCGCTTGCCGCACCAGGCTAGTTGGAACTCATCCCCGGGCACGATCCAGGGCAGCGGCCCCCGCCGCCGGAGCACGGGTAGGAGTCCGGGGAAGGCAGCGACGGCGCATTGGCTATGTGCGAAGCGAAGGTCGAAAACTCCTGGGTCAGCCGCTCCTTGCCGCAGGAAGGGCATTCCTTGGGCGCTTCCTGATTGCGCACCAGCTTCTCAAACTTTGTTCCACAGTCTTGGCAACGGTATTCGTAGATGGGCATTACATCCATATTATCATGAGCTTACGGTTCGGCGTGGTTCGCCATGGCGAACGTTCCGGCAGCCCCGGCGGCGCACTACCGTGCGGTCTCCGAGACAGGGCTGTTGCCGCCCTCCGGGGCCGACAGGATAGCGACTGAATCGTCGCCGCAGCTCAATAGGCTTCACACTTCTTCACAGTCGCCGTGCGGCGAGTAGTCGAAATGAGTATCGAGAGTCGCGGAACTTCACCGCCGGGAAAGTGCCGGCGGCAAGAACCTGCCGCTTGTGATTAGCGGGTGGCGTTGGCTGGAATCGACTTGTGCTGGCACAAAAGGTGCAAGGGTACTCACATGACGATCAATTCGCTTTCGAGCATAGCGGCGCTGTTCCAAACCGCCGGCGCCACGGCTCTTAATAAAGCCTCACAAACCGCTTCCACCGATGGGATTCAGCAAGACAGCTCCAAGCTTTCCGAGCTCGCCAAGCTGATGAAGCAACTGGAGGAGATTCGAGTGTCTGATCCCGCTAAGTACAAAGAAATCACGGCGGCCATCTCCACTCAGTTAGAGGGCGCGGCCCAGTCAGCCGCCAGCCAGGGCGACAGCCAGTCGGCATCCATGCTCAACGACATGGCCTCCAAGTTCAAGACCGCCTCCGAGACCGGAGACGAAGTGGACATGCGCCCGCCTGGACCGCCTCGCATGGGACCGCCCCCGTCTGCGGACGACAGTTCTGCGAGCAGCGGCGCCGAGATCACAAAATTGCTCAAGGCTTTTCATCAGAACCAGGCGACGGACCCGATGGGCATCTTGTCGAGCATTCTGCAAAATGCGCTCGCCACGCAGAGCGCTTGATGAAAGAACCCACTTACGGCAGACAACCCGGGGGTGAGTTCACCAACCGCCGCCCCGCAGGGCGGGGTCGCCGGGGGCATTCGAACCTCGGGCAGCCCCACCTCGTATGAGGGTGTCGGTAGTGAATGCGGACGCTGCGGCGTAGGGAGCTTCGCACGGGGGCAGATTCCGGCGTTTGCTGCGGCGGGTGGGCGTTGGGGACGCTGTGCTACCGCTCCCTAGCCGGGCGCGGCTTCCGGTCGGGATTTGCGGTTTGCTTAGGCTAACGCGGGAGCTTTCAGGGCTTTTACTTTGTCGCGGAGTTGGGCGGCTTTTTCGAACTCGAATTTCCTTGCGGCTTCGCGCATCTTTTCTTCCAGTTCGGCGATGTAGCGGTCGCGCTGCTCGGGGGTTAGCGATTCCGTGTCTTCGTCTTCTTCCAATGAGACGGTTACGTAGTCGGCTTCGGCTATGGCCACCAGGCTCATGTCTATGGGCTTGATGATCGATTGTGGAATGATGCCGTTGCGCTCGTTGTATTCGAGTTGGGTACGGCGGCGGCGGTCGGTTTCGCCGATGGCTTTCTTCATGCTGTCGGTCATCACATCGCCGTAGAGGATCGCGCGGCCTTCCAGGTGGCGCGCGGCGCGGCCGATGGTTTGGATGAGCGCGCCCGAGGAGCGCAGGAAGCCTTCTTTATCGGCGTCCAGGATGGCGACGAGCGAGACCTCGGGAAGGTCAAGGCCTTCGCGCAGCAGGTTGATGCCGATTAAGACATCGAACTCGCCGCGGCGCAGGTCGCGCAGAATCCGGATGCGCTCGAGCGTGATGACTTCGGAATGCAAGTAGCGGCAGCGCACGCCGACTTCGGAGTAATATTCGGCCAGGTCTTCCGCCATGCGCTTGGTGAGCGTGGTGACGAGCACACGCTGGTTGGCGGCGGCGCGCTTGCGGATCTCGCCTAGCAGATCGTCCACCTGGCCCTTTACGGGGCGGACTTCGATGGCGGGGTCCACCAGGCCGGTGGGGCGGATGATCTGCTCCACCACAACGCCTGCGGAGCGCGTGAGCTCATAGGGGCCGGGCGTGGCGGAAACGTAGATCACCTGGTTGACGCGGTGCTCGAATTCTTCGAAGGTGAGCGGGCGGTTATCGAGCGCGCTAGGCATCCGGAAGCCGTGCGCAACCAGGTTTTCCTTGCGCGAGCGGTCGCCGTGATACATCCCGTGGAGCTGCGGAACGGTCTGGTGGCTCTCATCGAGGAACATGATGCAATCGCTCGGCAGATAATCGAGCAGCGTGGGAGGGGCCTCGCCGGGGAGGCGGCCGGAGAAGTGGCGGGAGTAGTTCTCGATGCCGTGGCAATAGCCGATTTCCTTCATCATCTCCAGATCGAACATGGTGCGCTGGTAGAGGCGCTGGGCTTCCACGGATTTGCCCTGCCGCTCCAGTTCCGGGCGCCACATGCACAGCTCGGCGCGGATGCTATCCATGGCCTTAAGCCGGGTCTCCTCGGACATGACATAGTGCGTTTTGGGGTAGATGGGCAGGCGCTGATAAGTCTGCTTCACCTGGCCGAGGAGGGGGTCGACCTGCGAGAGGCTCTCTACCTCGTCGCCCCAAAGTTCGATGCGGTAGGCGTAATCGTCGTAGGTGGGGTAGACCTCAATGACGTCGCCGCGCACGCGGAAAGTTCCGCGGCGGAAATCGATATCGTTGCGCTCATAGAGGATGTCCACCAGCTTGGAGACGATCTGGTTGCGCGAAATCTTCTGGCCCTTTTCGAGCATGAGGAGCATGCCGTAATAGGCTTCGGGCGAGCCGAGGCCGTAGATGCAACTCACGCTGGCGACGATGATGCAATCGCGGCGCTCGAAGAGGGACTTGGTGGCGGCGAGGCGGAGCTTGTCGAGCTCGTCGTTGACGGTGGCTTCTTTTTCGATGTAGACGTCGCTCGCCGCGATGTAGGCTTCGGGCTGGTAGTAATCGTAATAGCTGACGAAGTATTCGACGGCGTTATCGGGGAAGAACGACTTGAACTCGTGATAGAGCTGAGCGGCGAGGGTCTTGTTATGGGCCATGATAAGGGCCGGGCGGTTGACCGCCTCGATCACCTTGGCCATGGTGAAGGTCTTGCCGGAACCCGTGACGCCGAGCAGGACCTGGTGCCGTTCCCCGTCGCGCAGGCCGCGCAACAACTCCCCGATTGCGGTTTCCTGATCGCCGCGGGGGCGAAAGGGGACCGTCAGACGAAACCCCATATTCTTCAGTATACCGGTGGGGCGCTGTTGGGCTTACGCGCTGGTGGCGGGGCGCTGGTCGCGTAGGGTGGCTGTTGACTCGGGGCGCCGGAACTGACTTCTCCAATGCTTACTTGATCGTGGCTTTTACCAGAATGCTTTCGCCCGTGGGCTCGACTTCGAACTCCAGGGTTGCGTCAGCGGCGTCCGGTCCGGCTTTGATCGTGAAGACGGCTTGGCCGGCGCGCGGCAAGGCGGCGCGCTGCGGCGTGACTTCCAAACCCGTAGGAATACGGCCAATCGAAACATTCATCGTGCCCGGGGCGGAGTTCGTGAAGGTCAATTCCGCCGATTCGCCGCGCTTTACCTCAACCGACTGCCGGTCAACCGTCACCTTGTTCAAGGCGAAATCCGGCGTGGTCGGAATGTCGGCCGGTGAGCCGGGCGCCTTCCCCACACTTTGCGACGGTTTGATCGCCCCGAACGGGGTTTGTACGGGGGCGTTGGGGTCAACGAACCAGAACCACTTGCCTTTGTCCAGTTTCCAGGTGGACCCGTTGGGAAGCTTGAAGGCGCGGCCGGCGAACCCGGGCATCATGATGGTCTGCTCGCAGAGCACTAAGACGTGAGCGCGGGTGAATTTGGCGTCGTATTCGATGGTCTGAATTTCAAAAGAGAGGCAGGTCGTTTTGTTGGAGTTGTAGAAGGTATCCCGGCTGTCCTGCGCCACGAGCTTTTCCGCGTCTCGGAACTTATTCGCCATGCCGTACCGGTAAAACTCGGAGACGCGGGCGCGGAGCGCTTTATCTACTTTGGCCGGAGGCGCGGGGGATTGCGCGGACAGGGCGGCGGCGAACAGGGCGAGAAGCACAAGCCGGGGCATTTGTATTCATTTTAGCGTGCCGGCGCGGGGCGGGATGGCGGAGGCCAAAGCCGATTTGGCCACGGATTGAGGTGCGAGCCGCGGCGAAAATGTGGAGTTTCCCGACAGTGAGGGGGCGGATTCGGCCGTTCCGCGTGATCGGTTGCTTTCCGCACCAGATTTCCGCAACTCAAGGGGCGCCGAAAATATCTGATCAATCGCACTATTAATGCGCTCGGGGACGCGGAGGCCCGCATTACGTTTAGACTATTTGCGACTATTGCCCTGCTGTCGGCTACGGCTGCCGCGCCGCTCTCGCGCGCGGCGGACTGGCCGGCCGCGACCTCGCAGTATGCCATTTCGGCGCGCGCGGCCGGGCGGCTCTTGGATCAGGCTACGTGGGGGCCGACGCCGTTCTCGATCAACCAGTTGCGGACGATGGGGATGCGCCCTTGGCTGGAGTGGCAGTTCTCGGCTTCCGAATCGGACCTGCCGGACCAGCCGGTTCTTGACGCGGCTGGACAAACCTACCGCAACTTCGCCCCGCTCCAGGGGACCTTCTTCGAAGAGGCCCTCTGGAATCAGGATCAACTGCGGCAGCGGGTGGCGTTCGCGCTCTCTGAGATCTGGGTGGTTTCGGGCGTGGAGATTCCTTATCCGTACGCGTTTCCGCCGTACTGGCGCCTCTTCCGGGACAACGCTTTCGGCAATTACCGGGATCTTATGAGGGCGGTAACCCTGAACCCCGCCATGGGCCGGTATTTGAGCATGGCCAACAACAACAAGCCGGCCAAAGGGCAATCCGCCAATGAGAACTACGCGCGCGAGCTTCTGCAATTGTTCACGCTTGGGCTTACGAAACTGAACGCGGATGGCTCGCCGCAACTGGATGCGAAAGGCAATCCGATCCCCGCGTACACACAAGCGGATGTGACCAACCTGGCGCGCGTGCTGACCGGATGGACCTATCCGACGGCGCCCGATGCCACCCCGCTGGCCAACAACCCCGCATATTACATTGGCGAGATGTTCGCGGTAGAGAGCCGGCACGATGCGACTGAAAAGACGGTCCTGGGGGGAGTATTCCCGGCCAATCAAACGGCCCAGCGGGATCTGGAAACGGCGCTGGATATCCTCATGAAGCAGGATACGATGGCGCCGTTCGTGTGCCGGCAGTTGATTCAGCATCTAGTGACCAGCAACCCCAGCCCGGACTATATCGGGCGCGTGTCGCGGGTGTTTCTGGATAACGGACGCGGTGTTCGCGGTGACTTGCGCGCGGTTGTGGAGGCGCTTCTGATGGACCCGGATGCGCGCGCCGGAGACCAGGAGGGTACGCCGATTTCAAGCGGCTTCGGCCACCTGCGCGAACCGGTGTTGCTGCTGGCGAATCTGCTCAGGGGCCTGGGGGCCAGCACGAATGAGAACGGCACGGCTGCCGCCGCGGCGGCGACGTTGGGCCAGAACCTGTTCTTCGCGCCGAGCGTGTTCAGCTATTTCTCCCCGCAGTACCGGACGCCGGCCGGCGCGGGCGGGCCTGAGTTCCAAATCTACACAACGCAGACGGCGCCGTTTCGAGCGAACCTGATCGGGCAGATTCTGTACAGGACGCTGGACAAGAACACGCCGGTGCGCCTGGATGCGTTTACCGCGCCGGACGTAAGTACGCTGCTCGACAACATCGGCATGCTGTTCCTGCACGATTCGATGTCGCAGGAACTGCGGGACGCGGCGGCGAAGGCGGCGAACGCAGCCACGACGCCGTTGACGCGCGCGCAGGCAGCGTTATACGTGGCGCTGACTTCCGCCGAATATCAAGTGATCCACTAGGAGGAACCAGATGCTTTCACGCCGGAACTTCATTCGTATAGGCACCTCCTCGGTGGGAGCGCTCGCGCTGCGGCCCTTCTGGGAACTGCCGGCCATGGCGCAAACCGGGCCGTATTACCGCGCGCTGGTTTGCGTGTTCCTCTTTGGGGGCAATGATTCCAACAACACGGTGATTCCGATGGAGGACGCGGCCTACAAGGCATACACCGCAAACCGGGGGGCGCTCGCGCTCAGCGGCAGCGGGTTGACGGCGCCGGTTGCGGACGCGCTGGGCGCGCCGTACGCGTTCCACGCCAAGCTTCCCGAGATGGCGAGCCTGTTCGCCAGCAAGGAACTGGCCGTGCTCGCGAATGTTGGCCCCCTGGTGCAGCCGCTGACGCGTGCGCAGTATCAGGCCGCGCTGGCGCCGGTGCCATCGAACCTGTTCTCGCACGCCGACCAGCAAATCGAATGGCAGACCTCCGTGGCCCAGGGGCGTAGCGCCACGGGATGGGCCGGCAGAGCGGCGGATTACATGGCCGCGCGCAACATCAATAGCTCGCAGTTTCCCATCTTCGTTTCCCTGGCGGGCAACAGCCTGATGGGCGCGGGCGCAACGACGCAGCCGGTGGCGCTCGGGCCGGGGCAATCGCTCGCGCTTACCGGGTTCGACGCCACGGCCGCATCGAACGCGCGGCTCGCCGCGTTTCAAAGCCTGCTGAATTTCGATTCGGGACTCTCGCTCATGCAGGCTGCCAACGCCACCCTGGCGCACAGCGTGCAGGATGCGTCCGCGCTTTCGGCCGCCTTGGGCAAGGCGGCGGCGATCAAGACGCAGTTCCCGGCCACGTCGCTCGGCGCGCAGTTGAAGCAGGCGGCGCAAATCATTCAGGCGCAGCAGGCGCTGGGGATGCGGCGCCAGATATTCTTCTGCTCGCTGGGAGGGTTCGATACGCACACGAGCGAGATCAGTGCGCACAACACGCTCTACCCGCAACTGGGCGCGGCGCTCGCGGCGTTCTACAACGCCACGCAGGAACTCGGCGTGGCGCAGGACGTGACCACGTTCACCGAATCCGACTTCAGCCGGACCTTCCAGCCGACTTCGGGCGGCGGCAGCGATCACGCCTGGGGCGGACAGCAACTCGTGGTCGGAGGCGCGGTGCGAGGCGGACGGGTCTACGGCAAATTCCCCGACTTCACGCTGGGGGGGCCGGACGATACCGACGTGCGTGGGCGGTGGATTCCGACGACATCCGTGGATCAATACGGCGCGACACTGTCCTCGTGGTTCGGCATACCGGACGGGGATCTCGGAGCCGTGTTCCCCAACCTGGCGAATTTCAGCCTGCGGAATCTCGGCTTCCTGGCGTAGGGAGCGTGAGTCCGCTGGCAACGTAGACCCATCGTCTCCGAGCCCCCCCTTCAGGACCGGGAACACCCACTTCAAGCAGGTGGTTTCCGGGCGCTGCTGAAGGCTGCTTAGGTGGACCTAGTTGTTGTGGAAGTTCGTATGATTTTGACGATCTTCCACCTCCCGGACTAAAGCAAACCGCCCCATTCAGCCGATACGTGGATTCGTGGAGACATTCGCGCTATCGCCCGGAATGGGGACAGGCATCCAGCCGGCGGGTTTGCCGCCCGCTCCCACTATCCTCGTCGTAGACGATTCGGCGGCGATCAGCGAGATGGTGGAGGGGATACTCTCCGCCGAAGGCTTTCGCGTCCTGTCCGCCCGCGATGGCTCCGCCGCGGTCGAGATCAGCCGCGCGCAAAATCCCGACCTGATTCTGCTCGACGTGGTCATGCCCGGTGAAAGCGGGTTTGAAACCTGCGCCCGCCTGAAGTCAGATCCGGCTACCTCCGAAATACCGATCATTTTTCTCTCGGCGCTGGACGACGTTGAAAGCAAGGTGCACGGCCCGCAGATAGGCGGGGTCGATTTCATCGCCAAGCCGCCCCACGGTACGGAAGTGCTCGCGAGGGTCCGGGTGCATCTGCGAATCCGGGAGACGCACAGGGTTCTCACGGAACAATGCCGCCAGCGCTTCCAGTTGCTGCAAGACGCCCAAAGATCGATCCTGCCGGCTCCTGCGGACTTCCCCGAGGCCTCTTTTGCGGTTTACTACGAACCGCTGGAGGAGACCGGCGGAGACTTCTATGACGTCGCCCCGATCGACTCCCGAGTGACGGGGTATCTGGTGGCGGACGTCAGCGGGCACGGGGTGCGGGCGGCATTCGCCACGTCGGCGATTAAGGCTCTGTTCCGCCAGTATAGCGGCCCTATGTACTCGCCCGAAGATACGATGCGCGGCATCGATGCGGTGATGCGGCACGTGCTGACGGGAGAACAATACCTGACTGCTTGCCACGCGCTTGTGAACCGGCGCACCGGGAAGCTTACCGTCGTCAGCGCCGGGCACCCGCCCGCCATTCTGGCCGAAAGGTCCGGCCAGGTAACGGCGATCGAGATGGACGGAGAACCCCTGGGTGTATTTCACTCCCTCGTCTTGCAGCGCAAGAGCATGAGGGTCCGTCGCGGCGACCGCGCTTTTCTTTATACGGATGGCCTGATCGAATCGGTCCCCGGCGCGCGGAGCGCCGGCATCGCCGCGCTCATGGAAGCGGCGGCGCGCCATTTGGACCGGCCTCTGGAAGAGGCGGTACGCCAAATGGCCATCGACTGCCGTCCCGTTGACGCGGCCAGACGGGATGATCTGCTCCTGCTGGGAATCGAGGTGGGCGGATGAACCGGCGGATCGCCGCGGCCCGGGAAACCTGGAAGGCGTTTCCGGGCACGCTGAACGCGATGGAGGCTTTTCTCGCGGAACTGGGCCTGCGGAACGGGTGGTTCGAGCGCGCGCAGGATTGCTTCGCCACCGAACTGCTGCTGCGCGAAATGCTGACCAACGCCGTCGAGCATGGCTGCCGGTGCAGCCCGGAGCGGCAGATTCGGTGCCGCGTGCGGCGGGAGGGCAACCATCTGTTCATCGCGGTCAAAGACGATGGGCAGGGCTTCGAGTGGCGCAACGCCGGCGCCCGGGCGGCGCGCCCGAGCGAGGCTTCCGGGCGCGGTATGGAGATCCTTAGGACTTACGCGACCCGGTTCCGGTTCAGCGCCAGCGGAAACGCGGTCATGGTGTGGAAGACGATTGGACGGGAAAAGAACGATGACTGAGACGCTTGTCACGCGAGATCAAGAGCGGGGCGTGGTTTGCCCGGGAGGCGATGTGGTGGCCTCAAGCATACCGGAATTGCGGGCGCTGATGCGCGGCTTGATCTCCGAAGGAGTGCGCGAGATGGTCATTGATTTCAGCAACGTACAAATGCTGGATTCGCGGGGGATAGGCCTGTTGATCTCGGCTCACAACTCGCTGCGCGCAGTGGGAGGCAGCCTCTCCGTAACGGGCGTCTGCCAGGAGATCGACAGCCTGCTCCGCACCATGCGCCTGCACCGCCACTTCGCCGTTACCGCCGGGTGAGGGAGCCAATATGAGCCGGAACGATTCGCACGACGATCCCATTCAGGACTACTTGGCCGAATGCCACGAACACCTGTCCCACATCGAGTCGGACTTGCTCGCCATGGAAGCGGCCGGCGCGGAAGCGGACGAGGAACTGGTGAACCGGGTATTCCGCGCCGCGCATTCGATCAAAGGCGGGGCGGGGTTCTTTGGCCTGACAGCCATTCGCGAACTGGCGCACCGGATCGAAAACGTGCTGGACCTGATGCGGTCGCGCCAGATGACGCCCACGCCGGAAGCCGTCAGCGTGCTTCTGCTTTCGTTCGACAAGCTGCGGGACTTGCTGAGCCGGCCCCAGGATGACGACCGGGCGTCAGTCGAAGAATACTCCGCGCAGTTGGCCAGACTCGCAGCCGGCAACCTGCCGGGCGCCGAGGCGAACGCGGTCACCGAACGCATCGCTCTGGCGGTTCCGGGGCGGGCGGCGCCGGTTGAAGCGTCGGCCTTTGACTGGGCTCAGGCGCGCAAAACGGGTAAGTGCGTCTATGTAGTGCGTTACGACCTGATCCACGACGTGCATCGACTGGGAAGGACGCCCTACCAAGCCCTAAAGCGCCTGATCGAATACGGCACGGTGCTCGAAACGATATTCAACATCGAATCGGCCGGCACCCTGGATGAAGATCCGCCGAATACGCTGCTGCTGGATGTGGTGTATGCCAGCGCGCTCGACACGGACCTCATCTGTTCCGCTCTGGATTTGCCGCCGGACCGCACCTACCGGTTCGATCGCGACGGAACGCTGAAAGGAAGCGTGGGGGAACTGGAGCGGCGAACTGCCGCGGAGGAACGGCCGGCCGGCAGCGCCGCGGCGCCGAACCCGCACGAGCCGCCCGTTGCGCCCCGGGCGCCGGACAAAGCGCCCCCTGCGGCCGATCCCACGGTACGGCTGAACGTGACGCTTCTCGATTCGCTCATGACTCTCGCCGGCGAACTAGTGCTCGGCCGGAACCAACTTACGGAGGCGGTAGGCCGGTCCGACGAGCGCGCGGTCCGTTCCAGCGCCCAGCGCATTGGCCAGGTGACGTCCGAACTGCAGGAAGCTATCACGCAGACTCGCATGCAGCCGGTGGGGGGGCTGTTCGCCCGATTCCCCCGGTTGGTGCGCGACCTCGGGCGTGACCTCGGCAAAGAGGTTCGCCTGGAAGTCGAGGGTGCGGAAGTCGAGCTGGACAAGACCTTGATCGAGGGGCTCGGGGACCCGCTGACGCACATGGTCCGCAACGCCGTAGACCACGGCATAGAAGCCCCGCAAGTGCGCCGGGCGCGCGGCAAGCCGCCATCGGGCGTCATTACTCTGCGGGCGGCGCAGCAGGCCGGACAGGTGGTGCTCGAAGTCTCGGACGACGGCGAAGGGCTGGACGGGGAGAAGATCGCCGCCACGGCTCTGGACAAAGGGCTCATCACCCGGGAGCAGTCCGCCTCCATGACCGACCAGGACCGTGCGGCGCTCATCCTGCTGCCCGGCCTTTCGACGGCTACGCAGGTCAGCGACGTTTCCGGACGCGGCGTCGGCATGGACGTGGTGAAGACGAATGTGGACCGGCTTGGCGGCAAGATGGAGATCAACTCCGCCGTGGGCCGTGGAACCACTTTCCGCATCAAACTGCCGCTGACCCTGGCCATTATCCCCTCTCTCCTGGTATCGGACCGTGGCGAGCAGTTTGCTATTCCACAGGTGAGGGTCGCGGAACTGATTCGGATTCGGGCCGGGCAGTGGGCGCAACGAATCGGCTGCGTCGGCAGCGCCGAGACGCTTAGCGTCCGCGGCCGCCTCGTCCCGCTTGTGCACCTATCGGAATCGCTGGGGCTTCAGCGGGACGACTCGCCCGACCGCGCCTGGAACGTGGTCCTTGTGGACGCCGGAACGTTCGAGTACGGGCTGGTGGTCGACCGGCTGCATGAAACGGTCGAGATCGTAGTGAAACCCTTGGGCCATCATCTCAAAGGACTGGCGGAGTACGCCGGAGCGACGATTCTTGGCGACGGCCGCGTCGCGGTCATCCTCGATGTGGCCGGGCTGGCCGTTCGCGCCGGCCTCAGCTCGAGCGGCCATTCCTCCGCGCTGCCGGCCGAGGCCGGTTTTGCGGAAGAGGAGAAGGTCTCCTTGCTGCTATTCGACAACGCCCCCGGTGAGCGGTGCGCCGTGCCGATCCACATGGTGTCCAGGATTGAGCGAGTGCAGCCCAATCAGATCGAATACCTGGGCGGAAAGCGAACGATGCAGTATCGGGGCGCAACCCTGCCGGTGCTCGCCCTGGCGGATGTGGCAAGTTTGGGCGCCGTGGAGGAGAGCCAGTCGTGGGTGGTGATTGTGTTCGAACTCGGCCGGGAAGCGACCGGGTTGCTGACAGCCGAACCCCTGGATATCGCCGAAGCCGCCCTGACGCTCGACCGTCGGACGCTGCGGCAACCGGGAATCGCCGGTTCGGTGATCCTCAAGCAACGGACAACCCTGATGGTGGAACTGTCTGAGCTGGCGGGCGTGGCCGCCCGCCCGGAGGAGGCGGAGATCGCGGCGCCAGCCGCCCCCGGCGCGCTTCCGGCGCGCGACGGGAAGAAGCCGACCGTCCTGCTGGCCGAGGACTCGGATTTCTTTCGAACGCAGTTGCGCCGCCTGATTGAGAGCGTGGGCTGCAACGTCCTGGCGGCCGAGGACGGCCAAGCCGCCTGGGAGTTGCTGGAGCAGCATGCCGGTGAGGTCGAATTGGTTACCACGGACATTGAGATGCCGCGCATGGACGGTCTGGCGCTGACGCGCCGCATTCGCACCGACGCCCGATTCGAGGGACTTCCGGTGATTGCCGTATCCACCCTGGCCGGCGAAGAGGAAATCGCGCGGGGTATGGCGGCGGGAGTCACGGAGTACCAGATCAAATTGAACCAGGACGACCTGGCGCGGAGCATCCGGAAAGCGATGCGAGACGAAACCCGCGCGCCGGGCTCGCGGAGTTAACGGAGAAGCTGAATGACGAGAATGCTCGCGAACCTGAAGATCGGAAAGAAGCTAGCCCTGCTGGTAGGTTGCGGCATCGGGCCTATCATTTGCGTGGGAGCCTTGTCGCTTTGGGGCCTTCACGCCATTCGAGACTCGGTCGCGTCGGAAGAAGCCGACGCCGACAGGATGGTGCTGGCGCAACAGGCGGCGGCCGGGATGGGACGGGTGACCAGCATCGTGGGCCACATCGCGCTGGGCAGCCAATGCGAATCGTGCCACGAAGCGGCGACCGGCGGCGACCGCGAACATCAGGCTGCGCTCATCCGTGAGTACATGGCGTCCTTGGGCCAGTTGAAGGCTGCCGAAGTCGATCCGGAAGGGCATCGCCTCGTCACGGAATTGGAGGCTGCGGGGTTGCGCTGGCACGACATCAATGCGCGTGTTCTCGAGATGAGCCGGACCGGCAAGCGGCAGCTGGCCACCGAGACCTACCGCTCGGAATCGATTCCGGGTTACGCGCCGGTGGAAGAAGCGCTAAAGAATTACCTCCAATGGGAACGGCCCAGAATGGCTCAGATGCGCCAGCGGGCCCTCTCCTACATGAGCGGCGTACCGCTGGCCGTGGGCATCCTGGCGCTGGCGGCATTGGCTATCGCGCTGTTCATGGGGGTGGGCGTGTCACGGAGCATCTCGCGGCCTCTCACGGCGGCGATGGGGCAGATCTCGGCGGTAGCGAAGGGCGACGTTTCCGGGAAGTTGCCGGAAGAGGACGCGCAGCGCGCCGACGAGTTCGGCCAAATGATGCGGGCGGTGCGGACCATGTCGGGCAATCTCAGGGAAGCGATTCGGGAGATTACGGCCGGCATCCATGTCCTGTCGTCTTCGTCCGCGGAGCTGTCCACGAGCTCGGGGCAGATGTCCGGCGGATCGCGCAACGCGTCGGAGCGGGCTCACTCGGTGGCGGCAGCCGCGGAGGAATTGAGCACGAACGCTGCGTCGGTGGCGGCCGCCATGGAACAGGCTTCGGCCAATCTCTCTTACGTAACTTCCTCTACGGAGCAGATGACCTCCACGATCGCGGAAATCGCCGGTAATTCGGAAAAAGCGAGGACGATTACCGCGGAAGCCAATCGGCAGGCGGTGCGAATTACCGATCAGATCAACCAGCTCGGACAGGCGGCGCGGGAAATCGGCAAGGTCACCGAGACAATCAATGAGATCTCGTCCCAGACCAACCTGCTGGCTCTCAACGCGACCATCGAAGCCGCGCGGGCCGGCACGGCCGGAAAGGGATTTGCCGTGGTGGCCAACGAGATCAAGGCGTTGGCGCAGCAGACGGCCACGGCTACCGAGGACATCAAGGCGCGGATAGCCGGAGTGCAGTCCTCTACGGCGGCAGGCATCAAAGAAGTAGAGAGGGTTTCGCAGGTCATTCGCGACGTAAGCGAGATCGTATCCTCCATCGCCACGGCCATCGAACAGCAGGCCGCGGTAACGAAAGATATCTCGCGCAATATCGGCGAAGCGGCGGCCGGAGTCGGCGAAACGAATGTACGGGTGGCGCAGACATCGCAGGCGTCGCAGGAGATCGCGCGGAATATCGCCGTCGTGGAGAACTCAGCGCGGGATATGGCCGACGGCAGCGAACACGTGAGGTCCAGCGCATCCGACCTGGAAAAGGTGGCCGGGCAACTCAAAGCCACGGTGGGCCGATTCCAGGTCTGAGAGCCAAGCCATGGGCAGAAAATCATCGTCGGTAACGGGACGGGGAGCGCTTCTCGCAACCTTCTATATTCGCGACGCGCTGTGCGCGCTGGATGCGACCGAAGTACAGGAGGTGATCCGGCTGGGCCCGATGACTCCCGTGCACCACGCGCCGGCCGAGGTCTTGGGAATCGTCAACCTCCGCGGCCGGATCGTAACCATTCTGGACGTGGGCCGGAGACTTGGTTTCCCGCCGGCGGCGCCGGGCCCGGAGAGCCGGGTGTTCATCGTGGAACAACGGAACGAATGCGTCGGCTTTTTCGTGGACCGCGCCGGCGAGGTAGTGGAGATCGAGGATGGGCAGGTGGAACCGCCGCCCTCCAACGTCCCCCGCGAGCAGAGCCTCTGCTTTCGCGGAGTCTGCCGCTTCGGCGACGCGGCCATGGCGCTGATAGACCTTGACCGGTTTCTGACGGAAAGCGCTTAGTGCGGCCATGAGTCTCCGAGTTCTGGTGGTCGACGATTCGGTGGTGTTCCGGCAGGCGGTGAGCGAAGCGCTGTCCGGCATCCCCGGCGTAGAGGTGGCGGGCACGGCGGCTAACGGCAGGCTCGCCCTCTCCCGGATTGCGGCGCTGCAGCCCGACATCGTAACCCTCGACGTTGAGATGCCGGAGATGAACGGCCTCGAAACGCTGGAGCAGATCAACTCGGGGGAGCGCTCATGCGCCATCATCCTGCTGACGTCTTTGACGGCGCGCGCGCGGGAGCTGACGGTACGCGCCCTCGAACTCGGAGCGCTGGACTTTCTGCTCAAGCCGGAGGCGGGCGACCCGCGGGCCGGCGTCGAACTGCTGCGCGCGCAACTGCTGCCTTTGATCCGGGCCTTCGAGTCGAGGGTGGCGCTCCGAGGCGCGGCCAAGGCTGCCGGACCGCCGGCGCCAACGGACGCGGAGCGGCCCGGCGCCCTCCGGCATCCCGCTCCGCGCTTCGCGGGGCATCCCATCGTACTGATCGGAGTATCCACCGGGGGCCCGCGAGCGCTGGCCGATCTGATCCCGGCCATGCCGGCGGATCTCAAAGCCCCAGTTTTCGTCGTCCAGCACATGCCTCCCGCGTTTACCGGACCGCTCGCAGCCAGTCTGGCCTCCAAATCCGCACTGAGCGTGAAGGAAGCCGCAGAAGGAGAGCGCGCCCGAAGCGGCTGTGTGTACCTGGCCCCGGGAGGCCGCCATATGAAACTCGAACGGGGCGGTCAGGGCGAGATCGTTATCCGCCTCACCTCGGACCCGCCGGAGCATAACTGCCGGCCCGCCGTGGACTGCCTGTTCCGTTCGGCCGCGCTTCACTTCCCGGGCCGCTCTATCGCCGCGATTTTGACGGGAATGGGCCGCGACGGCGCCGATGGCTTGCGTACTCTGAAGCGGGGCGGTTGCCTGGCCCTCGCGCAGGATGAGGCCAGTTGCGTGGTCTTCGGAATGCCGAAGGAAGCAATCCAGACCGGCGTGGTAGACAGGGTCTTGCCTTTGGGTGCGATGGCCGGCGCAATTGTCCGCGCGGTGCAAGAGGCGGGCCGATGATTCCCCTCCGGCCGGAAGAGCGTGACGCGCTGGCCCGCTACGTGTATTCCGTATCCGCCATCGCGCTGGACGCCACGAAGGGATACCTGATTGAAAGCCGGCTGGGTAGGCTGGTCGAGGACGCTGGGTGCCGCAGCTACGCCGAATTTCTGAACCGGGCGCACACCGACACGGGCGGTTCGATCCGCCGCCTGGTGATCGACGCGATCACGACGGGGGAAACCCTGTTCTTTCGGGACTCCGCGCCTTTCGCTCTCTTGCGGAACAAGATTCTTCCGGAGGCGATCGACCGGCTGACGCGCGCGCGCCGCGTGCCATCGATCCGCATCTGGAGCGCGGCCTGCTCCACCGGGCAGGAGGTCTACAGCATCGCCATTGCCATCAAAGAGGCGTTGGGCGACCCCGCCCGGTATGGTGTCCGGCTGCTTGGCACGGATATTTCCAACCAGGCGATCACGCAGGCGAGCCGCTGCGTATACACCGACTATGAACTATCGCGCGGGGTAGACGACGCGATACGGGACCGCCATTTCAAGCGGGTTGCGGGAGGCTGGCAGGTCTGCGACGAGATCCGCGCGCTGGCCAGTTTCCGCACATTCAACCTCATGGACAACCTGTCGGCGCTGGGACGGTTCGACATCATCTTCTGCCGCAACGTAGCGATCTATTTCAATGAGCGCGACCGCATTTCGCTGTTCACCCGCATCTCCCGCGCGATGGAGAGCGACGGCGCTCTGATCATCGGCAGCATGGAGTCGTTGGGAAATCAATTGCCCCAACTCCAGACGCGGCGCTATTTGAATACGATTTACTACTCGTTGAGCGGTGTGGAGGCGCGATGAACTCCGAGCGGCGCGGGGCCGGTTTCGCCATGGATGCAGCAGGGGATCCGGTCGCCGATTGCGGCGCCGATGCTCCGGCCGCGATTGGGGAAATGTGTGACGAACTTTCCGCCGCGCTTGACCTGCTGCGCGCCGCCAACCGGAAGCTGCAGCATAACCTTGACGCCCGGACGGACCTGAGCCGCGAGCTTGCGGATTCCCGCGCCGCGATGGAACAGCGCGTCATCGCCCGGACCGCCGAACTTGCGGCCGTCAAGGAAGAGGCCGAAAGAGCCAGCCGGGCCAAGAGCGAGTTCCTGGCCAACATGAGCCACGAACTCCGCACGCCCATTCACGGAATCATCGGGATGGCGAATCTGCTGCTGGGGGATGGGCTCTCCGAGCGGCAGCAACACTGGGCCAAGACCCTGCGCGACAGCGCCGAGGCTTTGGCGGCAGTACTGAACGATGTCCTCGATTTCTCCAAAATCGAAGCCCGCAAGCTGGAACTAGAGGCATACGGCTTCGATCTTCGCTCCGTCGTGGAGGGCGTGATAGAACTGCTGGCGCTGAAAGCCCAGCAGAAGGGTATCGAGACGCTTTGCCTGATTCAGCCGGACGTTCCCACGGCGATCTTCGGCGATGCCGAACGCTTGCGGCAAGTCCTATTGAATCTTGTAGGAAACGCCGTGAAGTTCACCCATTCCGGCGAGATTTCTCTGCGGGTCAAGCAGGACGGAAGCGCCGTCCGGTTTGAAGTGCGGGATACGGGCATAGGCATACCGCTAGAACAGCAGAAGCGCCTTTTCCAACCGTTCTCGCAAGCGGATGCCTCGATTCCGCGGCATTTCGGGGGCTCCGGATTGGGGCTCTCCATCGTTCGCCATCTGGTGGAACTGATGGGGGGAGCGCTGGGCGTCGAAAGCCGGGAGGGCGAGGGGGCTTCATTCTGGTTCACGGTCCCGGTGAAATTGCAGACCGGCGTCCGCCGCCCGGAACTGCTTTCGCTGCAGGGAAGAACGGTTCTCGTGGTTGACGACAATGCGTCCAGCCGGGGTCTGCTTCTGGAACTTCTCACGTTTTGGCAGTGCCGGGGTGTGGAAGCCGCGGGAGCGCACGCCGCAATGGCGCTGCTACGGCATCCCCCGCCCGAAACCCGGTACGATGCGGTGATCATTGACCTGGAGATGCCGGGCGTGGACGGGTTCCAGTTGGTGTCAAGGATTCAAGAAGATCCGGCCCTGGCAGGGATACCGTTGTTGCTGCTGACGCCGCTGACGCGCCAGGCGGAAGCGGAGGAATGCGAGCGGCGCGGGCTGGCGGTATGCGTTCCCAAGCCGGTGACGCAAGGCAAACTCGGGCGGCGCCTGGCATCGGCGCTACAGCTTGGCCCTGGCCCAATGCCGAAGCCGGCGTCCGGCCCGCCGCCCTCGGCAACCGCCCACTCGCGCGCACTCAAGCTGCTGCTTGTGGAGGACAATCCAATCAACCAGGAAGTGGCGCGCGAATGCCTCCGAAGCATGGGGCACGCGGTTGACGTGGCGGGCGATGGTTATGCCGCCCTCCGGCGTCTGGGAATTGCGGAGTACGACCTGGTGTTGATGGACTGCCAGATGCCCGGACTCGACGGTTATGAAACCGCCCGCCGCATTCGCGATGAGAACACGCCAGTTCGCAACCACCACACGCCAATCGTCGCCATCACCGCGAACGCGCTGGTCGGAGACCGGGAAAAGTGCCTGGCCGCGGGAATGAACGACTACATCACCAAACCGTTTCGTGCCGCGACATTGCAGGAGACGATCCAACGGTGGGCGGCCCCCGAACCCGGTGGCGGTGCAGTCCCCTCCTGCGACACGGCCATTCGGGCTTCGGCGGAGGCAACCCCGAAAACACTGACGGAAGCCAGCCCGGCGCCGCGCCCCTTCGATGCAGAGGCGCTGATCGACCGTGTGATGGGAAACGAGGCCCATGCCAAGCGGGTCTTGACCCTTTTCTTGGACGAAACTCCGCGCCAGATCACGGCTCTAGCCTCTGCCATCGACGGCTGCGATATTGAATCGACTCGTTTGTATGCACACGCCATCAAGGGAGCGGCGGCCACCATTGGCGGCGTTAACCTTCAGGTCCTGGCTGCGCGGCTCGAAAATGCCGCCAGGCAAGACGATCTCAACGAAGCCCGTCAGTCTTTCCCCGAGTTGAAAGAGGGTTTTGGGCTGTTGCGCCGGGAAATACAAACGTTCTGCTCCGCGCTCCGCAGGTCCGGCCCCGCCGTGGCTCCGCAGATTGAAGTTCCGAACAAACCCCTGTAATGACGTCACCTGAATGACGGATCGAAATGGTCGGGTACACGGCGCAAGTCCTGCAGCAGGGACATAGCGAGCGCTTCAGACTAACTTGGGTTTCTCACGAGCGGTGCCCAAGAGACACTCGCTCGGTATGGATAGCCCATGCCTTGTGTCAGGGAACGGCTTGAGCCGTGCCGATCAAAGCATTACAGCTTGTGGGCTGTAGCCCCTGCCGAACGAGAGCGCGCCATGCTGCCGACGGGGGCTGAAGCCCTTTCCTTTCTTGCGCAGTCCGGCACGGCTCAAGCCGTGCCCTGATACGAAGCGCACGCGGTGCGAGAAATGCGGGCCAGCGGTACGGCTGAGCGTCGCAGGCATCCTTCAAGCCGTCAGCACCCCGACGCCTCGCATCGACAAACTGGATCGAATATCTCCGCCCACGGCTGCGACGTCACAATGACACCCACTTCGAGCAGGTGGCCCGCCCATCCGGTCAGGACGGGATAAAGATAAGCAGTGCTTATGTTAATGCTCAATATTTATTACAAAAAGATCTGAAAGTCTTATTAATTCTGATACACTACACGCTCTCCCCCTCCCTTTGGGGGCTCCTTATGACCCTGGACGCTACAAGTATAGGTGGACAGCTGCAGGCCGTGGCGGAGGCGTCCGCGGCGCGGGCGATCACGGTTTTTGTGTGCGCGAATTGCGCGCGTCCGGCGCGGGCCGCCACCTCGGCAGGCCGCCCCCGGCCCATTCTTCCCGAGTTCAGTTGGCCATGGCCGGTGACGCAGGCGGTGGTCTCCTGCGCCGGGCGGCTACAGCCGGAGCACGTCCTCAAAGCGTTCGAATCGGGCGCGGAGGCGGTGTGCATGGTGGGGTGCCAGGAAGACAACTGCCATTACGTGGAAGGCAGCAAGCGCTGCGCCCGGCGTGCGGACTACCTTCGTTCCATTCTGGACGAAATCGGTCTGGGTGGGGAACGTCTGATGCTTTTCCATCTGCCTGGCACGGCGGCGGAAGACATGGCGATCGAGGCGGGAAGAACGGCGGACGCGCCAGCGCCCGAGGCATTGGACGCGCTAGCGGGCGCGATCCGCGAACAGGTGATGGAAGCATTGCGGGGATTGAGCCCCGACCCCCTGCGTATGGCCCGAGTTGTCGACGCGGACAGAAACTCCGAGCGGGAATTGGAATTCGGCGATGAAAAATACGACGAGTAGATTCGGTCAGGCGCTGGCGTCGAGCCGGCTGGTTCTCACGGCTGAGTGCACGCCGCCGCGCGGAAGCGACGCCGGCGCGGTGAAGAAACTCTCCTCCGCGCTTCCACAGAACCTTGACTTGGTAGTAGTGGCGGACAACCCCGGCGGGATCCACGGCTCGGCGCTCGCGTGCGCGGCGATTCTGGAGACTGAAGGGCGCGCCACGGCGCTTTCGATCGTGACCCGGGACCGCAACCGGATCGCCCTCGAGAACGACGCGCAGGGCGCGGCCGCGCTTGGCGTGGAGGCCATCTTCTGCCTGAGCGGTGACCACCAGTCGCTGGGAGTTTGCCCGCAAGCAGCCAGCGCGTACGACATCGACTCCATCCAACTGGCCCAGGCGCTCAAGAAGATGATGAGCGACGGCCCGCTGCCCGAGTTGCCGCTCGGGGCGGCCGCCCATCCCTATCAGCAGCCGTTGGCGTTGAGCCTGCTGCGCCTCCGGAAGAAGATTGCCGCCGGGGCGCGCTTCGTGCTGACGCAGGCGGTATTCGACCTGGCCGGTTTTGAAATGTGGATGGAAGCGGTGCGTGCCGCGGGATTGGACAAGCAAGCGGCGATCATCGCCAGCGTGCTGCCTCTCGCGAGCGTGGAGGAAGCGAAGGAACTCGACCGGCGCCGCACCTACGGGCCGGTGCCCGAGAGCGTGATCGCCCGGTTGGGCGCCGCCCCGGACGCCGCTAAAGAGGGTTTGGCGATCGCCGTGGAGATGGCGGGAAAGCTCAAGTCCGTCCCTGGAGTCCGCGGCATTCACATCCTCAGCGGCGGGTGCGAATCGCTGGCAGGCAAGGTGATCGAAGAAGCCGGATTGGCTTAGGCGAGGTTGGAATGCCCGATCGTTACCACATTCATACCGCTCCGGCGCCGGCGCAGTTCCGCAGGATCGGCAAGTTCGGCAACGTAGACTGGCGCGAAGACTGCTCCCGGTGCAGCAATTGCGTCAAGCTGCGCTGCTTGTACGACGTCTACAAGCACGAGGCGGCGTTCAACCGCGACCCGATGGAGCCCGTGGGGACGGCAGACGAGTGCAAGGCCTGCCTCTCTTGCGTCCAGGGCTGCACGAAGGGCCTCTTGAGCGTTTCTGCCAACCCCGAGTTTCTATCTCTGGGGGACGAGTACTGGCGGCCGGACATCCTGCTGACTCTCTGGAACCAGTCCGATACGGGCCGGGTTCCGGTTTCGGGAGCGGGTTACCGCGGCCGCTTCCACGGTCCGGGTTTCGATTCGATCTGGACGGACATGTCGGAAATCGTCCGCCCCACCCGCGACGGTATTCACGGGCGCGAGTATATCTCGACCAGCGTGGATATCGGCCCCAAGCCGCTGCGTTTGAAGTTTACGCCGGACGGCCGGATGCTGACGCCGCCCTCGCAGTTGATAGAGGTCCAGATCCCGGCGATTCTCGACATGCCGGCCTGGACGGCCATGGGTTCGCGTCTGGCCGCGGCGCGGATTGCAACGGCGAAAGAAATTAAGACGCTGGCCGTTGTGAGAGCGGGCGATGCGGTACAGGCTCTGCCGAAGCAATTGCCGTCCATCGCGCCTTTGTTTACCAGGGAAGACATCGCCAATAGCCAGGACATCATCGAAGGCGTGAAGATGGCGCAACTGCGGGATGGCCCAGACGTGGCGGCGCTGGCGGGGCAACTCCTCGCCATCAACCCCGGCCTGACCGTGGCAGTGAGGCTGCCGCTTTCGCCTGCGGCGGCCGACCGAATCATCGAATTAAGCCGCCAGGGAATCAAGGTATTCCAGTTGTGCGCCGACCGGCATGGGCGCGAAAAGCTGCCCGGCGGCCTGCGCGGCCGGCACCTGAAAGATGCCTTGCGAGAGGTTCACGGACGCCTGGTGAAGGAAGGCATCCGCGACGAACTCACGCTGATTGCCGCCGGTGGAATCGCGCTGGCGGAGCACATGGCCAAGGCGATTATCTGCGGGGCGGATCTGGTGGCGGTGGATACGGCTCTGCTGGTGGCGCTGGGCTGCCGGGTTTGCCGCGACGCCCATCCGGACGTGCCGGGCCAGGTGCAGTGCGGCGTAGTGGGGAAGTGTCCCTCCGAAATCGAATCTGTGGAGTGTTCTTACGCCACCGAGAGGATGGTGAACCTCATGGGGGCATGGCACAGCCAGTTGCTTGAGCTGTTGGGCGCCATGGGAATCCGCGAGGTGCGCCGCCTGCGCGGCGAGGTGGGAAGGGCCATCTTTATGGAAGACATTGAGAAGGAGGCGTTCGGCGATCTTTGCCGCGTGCCCCGGGCGCAGGTGAACGCATGAGCTCCGCAACCGTAGATGTCCGTGCGGGCGCTCAGGGTTGCGCTACCGAACCGAAGCGCGCCCACGCCGGCCAGAGCGAGTGGCCGCAGGAAACGATTGCCCGCGAGATACGGCCCGCGCCGGACCGCTACCGCAACGTTCTCGGCAAGTATAAGGTGGACCGGGGGGCGAACTGCGCCTCTTGCGGACGCTGCGTCGAAGCGTGCGTTTACGGAGTGCACAAGAAACCCACCGGTTATGCGTTCACGCTGCGGCCGGAAGATTACCTGTGCGTTGGACCGGACTGCGCGGAGACCGCCGAATCGTGTGTGGCTCAATGTCCGCAGAAGGCCATCACGGTGCGGCCGAATTCGAGCGCGCAGTGCATGGGCGATCCGCGCTGGTCGAGCGACCTCATCCTGGCGACCTGGCACCAGGCCGCCACGGGGCACGCCGCGCCAGAGCATCTCGAAAGCCGCTTGGGCGCTTCCGGCGGCGGGTTCGACGTTCTCCGGTTCAAGTTCGAAGTCCCCGGGTTTGAAGAGCCGACTCCCACGCCGGCAGGAACCGAGATCGACACCTCGCTCGATTTGAACCACCGCGGCGACAGCCGGCCGCAGGTGCACATCGACATACCCGTTTATGGCGGCGGAATGAGCTTCGGCTCCGTCAGCATCCATACGATTCTAGGCAAAGCCCGTGCGGCAGCGGCATGGAACAGTTTTACGTGCACCGGCGAGGGTGGCTATCACGACCGGCTGAAGCCTTACGACGACCACGTGATCACGCAGGTGGCGACCGGCCTTTTCGGCGTGCGCGAGGATACCATCCAGCGCGTGCGGATTGTGGAGTTCAAGTACGCGCAGGGCGCGAAGCCCGGCCTGGGCGGGCATCTGCTGGGCGATAAGAACACTCCGGCGGTAGCGCGCATGCGCGAAGCGGTGGCGGGCAATGCGCTATTCAGCCCGTTCCCCTTTCATAGCGTCTACAGCGTGGAAGACCACAAGAAGCACGTGGATTGGATCAAGGAAACGAACCCGCGCTGCCTGGTGAGCGTGAAGGTATCGACGCCCACCGACGTGGACATGGTGGCCGTGGGCAGTTACTATGCCGGCGCGCACATCATCCACCTGGACGGTAGTTACGGTGGCACGGGCGCGGCGCCGGACATCGCCAAGAAGAACATCGCGATGCCCATCGAGTACGCCATTCCGAAGGTGCACAAATTCCTGAGCGCCGAAGGCATCCGCGACAAAGTGACGCTGATTTCCTCGGGCGGCATCCGCAGCGCGTTCGACGTGCTGAAGGCGATCGCTCTGGGCGCGGACGGCGTTGTGATCGGCACGGCGGAAATGGTGGCCCTGGGCTGCGTGCGCTGCGCTTGCTGCGAAAGCGGCCGCGGCTGCCCGCGCGGTATCGCTTCCACCGACCCGGAACTGATGAAGCTGATGAGCCTGGAGTGGGCCACGCAGCGGCTCATCAATCTTCAGAACGCGTGGCGCGAGCAGATGATCGCCGTGCTGGCGCGGTTGGGAATGAAGTCCATTCGCGAACTGCGGGGGCGCAGCGATCTTCTCTGCATCCTCAGCGATGACCTGGAGGTTTCGAAGTGAGCGACTTTGCGGAACGGCTACTGGCCAGCAGATCGCAGGCGTATTCCGGGCCGGACGATCGCCCGCCGGAGCGCGAAGAAGAAGGCGGCTGCGGCGTCACCGGATTCGCCTGCAGCGTGCCGGTGAAAGGGCAGTTCATCTACGAGCCCTCCGTGCAGATGCAGAACCGGGGCAACGGCAAGGGTGGCGGCATCGCCGCTCTCGGCCTGGTGCCCGAGCAGCTAGGCATTTCGCGCGAGGAACTGGACAGCCATTACCTGTTACAGATCGCCCTGCTCGATCCCGAAGTACACGCCGAAGTGGAACGGGAGTTCGTGCTGCCGCATTTCGATATCGCGGTCTCCACGCGGCAGCCGCACATCGACGACTATCGCGATCTGCCGGGCCTCGAAGTTCGCCCGCCCGACATCCACCGTTACGCGGTTCGCGTGAAGCCCGCCGTGCTGGCAGACTTTGCGCGTACGGCCGGCCTCGAAGGTTTGACGCCGCGCAAGCTCGAAGACGAGTTCATCTGGCGGAATTCGTACAAGCTCAATGACGCTTATTACGCGTCGCTGGGCGAGAAGCGCGCTTTCGTTCTATCGCACGGCAAAGACCAACTGATTTTCAAGATGGTGGGATACGCCGAGCAGAACGTGGAGTATTACCAGCTTCAGGATTTCAAAGCGCACGTATGGATCGCTCACCAACGCTACCCCACTAAGGGCCGCGTGTGGCATCCGGGCGGCGCGCACCCGTTCACGGGGTTGAATGAAGCTCTGGTTCATAACGGCGATTTCGCAAATTACCATTCGGTGAGCGAGTATCTCCGGCAGCGCAACGTCCGCCAGCAGTTCCTGACGGACACCGAAGTTTCGGCGCAGCTTTTCGACTTGTGGGACCGCGTCTACGAATATCCACTGGAGTACATCATCGAGGCGCTGGCGCCTACGACGGAGTTGGATTTCGATCAGTTGCCGCCCGAGAAGCAAGTGATCTACCGGCAGATTCAAGCTACGCATATTCACGCGTCGCCGGACGGGCCGTGGTTTTTCATCATCGCGCGGAACCATGGTGGCGACTTCCAGTTGCTCGGCATCACCGACACCGCGATGCTGCGGCCGCAGGTGTTCGCCCTATCCGATAGCGGGGAAGTGCAAATCGGCCTCATCTGTTCGGAAAAGCAGGCCATCGACGCCACGCTGCGAAGCCTGGCGAAGGAAGACCCGCGCTTCTGCCCCGTGGCGGATAAATACTGGAACGCGCGCGGCGGATCGAGCAGCGATGGCGGCGCGTTTGTGTTCACGGTTTCCCCCGCCGAAGATGGCGGCAAACGGCTCTCCTGCGCCGATAAGTTTGGGCGGCCCGTTGAACTGACGGGCGGCACGGTTCGTTGCGACCTGGGGAGTTTCGAAGGAAACCTCAACGGCGCCTCCGGCTCCGTGCGGGAAATGCTGCAGAAGGGCGACGTGGAAGGCCTGTTCCGGTATGCGACGGAGCTGAAATCGTGGCCTGCGGACCGGCTGCGAAAGTTCTGTCAGACGGTGGTGCAGGGCGCGGACAGCCCCAAATCCCGCGTGGCGGCCATCGAACTTCTGACGCTGTTGCACGACCGCCGCTTCGACACCGGCGACAAGCGCCGCGCGACGGTGATCCAGGTAATCGAGGAAACCATCGAGCGGCTCTTCGACACAGCGCCGCTGTTTGGCGAACCGCAGGCGCTTCCGTGGCGGCGCATCAATTGGGCTACGCGCGGCAGCGTGGCGGCCCCGCAACAAGGCGACGACCTACTGCTGATTGACGCCCAGGGCTTCCCGCCCGAAGGCGACGATTGCGATGCGGTGCTGCTGCGGCAGGCTTACGAGCTGGGCTGGAAGCGGTTTGCCGTTTACCGGCTGCGCGGGCAGCGCTTCCATGGAGTGGGCCTGAGTGCGGGAACGGAAGGCGTGCGGATCGATCTCTACGGATCGAACGGCGACTATACGGCCAGCGGCATGGATGGCCTGGAGATCTACATCCACGGCAACGCCCAGGATCAGATAGCCCAGATCGCGAAACGCGGAAAGCTGGTGATCTACGGCGACGTGGGCCAGACCTTTATGTACGGCGCCAAGGGCGGCGAGGTCTACGTGCTCGGCAACGCGGCGGGGCGGCCGCTGATCAACGCCGTGGGGCGCCCGCGCGTGGTGATCAACGGAACCTGCCTGGACTTCCTGGCGGAGTCGTTCATGGCGGGCGATCCGCTGAACGGCGGCGGCTTCGTGATTCTCAACGGAATCGAGTTCGACGATAGCGGCAACCTGAAGCCGCAGGCGGCGCCTTACCCCGGAGCGAACCTGTTCTCCCTCGCCAGCGGAGGCGCCATCTACATCCGCGACCCGCATCAGAAGGTGGTGGAGCGGCAGTTGAACGGCGGGGTGTTCTGCCCGCTCACGGATAAGGACTGGCGGCTGATCCGCCCCTACCTCGAAGAGAACGAGCGGCTCTTCGGCGTCAAGGTGCAGGATCTGCTGACCGTGGACGGCCAGCTCCGCGAGCCGCAGAGCGTCTACCGCAAGGTGGGGGCCGTGTCGCTTTCGATATTGGCCGGGGAGAAGAAGAAATGACGGGCGGGATGGCTCCATCAATCGAGATCGAGAGCATCGGCGGCAGTCTGGCGGGCGATGTGCAAGCGCGCAGCGGGACCTCGCCGATGAGCTGCTTTCAGTGCGCAAAATGCTCCAGCGGTTGCCCGGTTGCCGCCCGCGCCGATATCAAGCCGCACGAATTGGTACGCATGGTGCAGATGGATCAGCGCGAGGCGGTGCTCTCCAGCCGCTTCATCTGGGAGTGCACGTCCTGCCAGACGTGCGCCACGCGATGCCCGCAGAACGTCAGCGTTGCCGGCATGAATGACGCCTTGCGCGCCATGAGCCGCGCCGCCGCGGCGCCTGCCCCGAGCACCGTGCCCGCGTTTACCGAGGTCTTCCTGGACGCCGTACGCAACCGCGGACGCGTATCCGAGCTGGCTCTGATGATCCGCTACAAGCTGCGTACGGGGCGGTTCTTTGAGGACGCGGACAAAGCGCCGGTGATGTTGAAGAAGGGCAAGCTGCCGCTGTTCGGAACGCAAGTGGGCGGCAAGAGCGAGCGCAAGGCTCTGTTTGCGCGCGCCGCCAAGGGAGGCGCGAAGTGAGTTACACATTCTTTCCAGGCTGCTCGCTCGAAGGCTCGGCCAAAGACTTCCACAGCTCCACCATGGCCGTCGCGGCGAAACTGGGTCTGGGCCTGCCCGAACTGAAGGATTGGATCTGCTGCGGCTCTACCGCGGCTCACGCAAGCGACCCGCTGCTGGCCGACGCACTTCCCGCGAAAAGTCTCTCGGCCGCGGGCGGCGCCACCGTAGCGGTGGCCTGCGCCGCCTGTTACTCCCGCCTCAAGACGGCGAACCATCACATAGCCTCCGATGCCGCGCTACGAGCCAAAGTCGCCGAAGTTGTGGGGCGCGACTACGACGGCCGCACGCCCGTGCTGCACATGCTGGAGATTCTTTGCCGGGACGTAGGCCTCGACCGAATCGCGGCGGCCGTCAGCCGTCCGCTGTCCGGGTTGAAAGTGGCTTGCTACTACGGCTGCCTGCTGGCGCGTCCGCCAGAGATCACGAACTTCGATGACGCCGAGAACCCCACGCTGATGGACAAGCTCATGGAGGCGGCCGGGGCAGAGCCAGTCGATTGGCCGTACAAAACTGAATGCTGCGGAGCGAGCGCGTCCATCACGGATTCGAGCATCGTGCTCGATCTGGGCAACAAGATCTTGGCGATGGCCCAGACGGCCGGCGCCGATTGCATCGTGACGGCGTGCCCTCTGTGCCAGTTGAACCTGGACCTTCGGCAGAAGGACATGGAAGCCAGATTCGGGCGCACGTATAACCTGCCGGTGTTCTACTTCACGCAGTTGCTGGGCCTGGCCATGGGCTGCCCGGCGGACAAACTATCGCTGGCAAGTTTGGTGGTGGAGCCGCAGGCGTTGCTCCAAGCCAAGGGAATCGGCGCTGAGGCATGACTATGATCTCGAAGAAGGAGAATGCGCATCACGCGCCTGAGGCTGTGGGCGCGGTGTTGGTCTGCGGCGCGGGCATCGCCGGCATCCAGGCGTCTCTCGATCTCGCCGAGAGCGGCTTCAAAGTCTACCTCCTGGATTCTTCCCCCGCCATCGGCGGGCGGATGGCCCAGCTCGATAAGACGTTCCCCACCGGCGACTGCGCCATGTGTACGCTCTCGCCCAAGCTGGTGGAGTGCGCGCGGAACAAGAACATCGAGATCATCACGCTCGCCGATGTGCAGGAAGTCTCTGGCGAGCCGGGCAATTTCAAGGTCAAGATCCGGCAGAACCCGCGCTACGTGGATCTGAGCAAGTGCAACGCGTGCGGAGACTGCACCGACGCCTGCCCCGTGGATCTTCCCAACGAATTCGACCGCAAGTTGGGGACGCGGAAGGCCATCTTCCGCCCCTATCCGCAAGCCATTCCGAACGTCTTTGGAATCTCGAAGGCCGAAGGGCGCGCGCCGTGTAAATCGGAGTGCCCGGCCGGCGTGAATGCGCAGGGCTACGTGGCCCTGGTGGCCGCCGGCAAGTTCAAGGAAGCTTACGACCTGATTCGCGAGCGCTGCCCTCTGCCCGCCGCGTGCGGGCGCGTATGCCAGCACCCTTGCGAGGAGAGTTGCAACCGCGGCGAGATCGATGAAGCCGTTTCCGTCCGCAATCTGAAGCGCTTCGTGGCCGATTACATTCACGCCAACCCGGAACAGTATCCGGCCGCCAAGCCGCGCGCATCGAAGCAGACCGCGAAAGTTGCCGTGATCGGCGGCGGCCCCGCCGGGCTGACTGCCAGCGCGGATCTGGCGCTGCTGGGATACGGCGTCACGCTCTTTGAAGCGCAGCCCCATCTGGGCGGCATGCTGCGTTACGGCATTCCCGCTTATCGCCTGCCCAATGACGTGCTGGATAAGGAAATCCAGTACATTCTCGATCTCGGCGTGGAAGCCAGAACGAACGCGCCCGTGGCCGATCCGGCAAGTCTCTTGCAGTCCGGATTCAACGCGGTGTTCGCTGCGCCCGGCGCCTGGATCAGCCGCAAGCTGGGCATCGCGGGCGAGGATGCGCCTGGCGTATGGGCCGGCCTGGATTTCCTGCGCGACGTCAACAGCGGCAAGACGCCGGTGATCGGTCCGAACGTAGTCGTGATCGGCGGCGGCGACGTGGCCATGGATGCGGCCCGCTGCGCTCTGCGCATGCCCGGCGTGAAGACGGTGCGCGTGGCGTGTTTGGAGAGCCGCGCCGAGATGCCGGCCCACTCCTGGGAAGCGGCCGAGGCGCTCGAAGAGGGCGTGGTCTTCCACAATGGCCTGGGCCCCGTACGCATCGAGATAGTGGGCGGCAAGGTCGCCGGAATTTCTTTCCGCGCCTGCACCAGCGTGTTCGACGAGAGTAAGCGGTTCAATCCCAAGTTCGACGATTCCAAAACGAGTTCACTGGCGGCCGATACCGTGATCGTGACCATCGGCCAGGGTATCGATTCGGCCGGGTTGGGCGTGGCCACCGGTCCCGGTGGACGGATCGGCGCCGATAGATATTCCCAAGCCACGAACGTTCCTGGAATTTTCGCGGGCGGCGACGCGGTGCTGGGGCCGGCATCCATGGTGGATGCGATGGCGCAGGGGCACCGGGCGGCCGAATCCATCGACGCCTATTTGCGCGGCGCCCGGGCGGCGCAGGCGCCGCTATTGAACACGCTTCCGGAAAAGGCTCCCAATCCCCGGCCTGACGCTCCCCGGCAGGACCGCGTGGCGATGCCGCATTCCGCTCCGGCGGCGCGCCTGGGAAGCTTTACCGAAATCGACCTGGGCTACAGCCCGGAGCAGGCTATCGCCGAGGCGCGGCGCTGCCTGGCTTGCGGCGGGTGCAGCGAGTGCATGCAGTGCGTGAAGGCCTGCTCGGCAGGGGCCGTGCGGCACGATCAACTGCCGGGCGAGCGCGAGATCGCCGTGGGCAGCGTGCTCCTCACGCCCGGTTTTGAGACGTTCCAGGCATCGCTCCGCGGCGAGTTCGGCCACGGGCGCTACCCCAATGTTCTTTCGAGCATTCAGTTCGAGCGCATGCTCTCGGCTGCCGGTCCAACGGGCGGCCACGTGCAGCGTCCCTCGGATGGCGGCGAAGTTAAGAAGATCGCGTTCATCCAATGCGTGGGCAGCCGCGACGCGGCGCGGGGCAATAATTACTGCTCGTCCATCTGCTGCATGAGCGCCACCAAGGAAGCCATGGTGGCGATCGAACACGCGCAGGGAAAGGAGATGGAAGTATCCATCTTCTGCATGGACGTGCGCGCGTTCGGCAAGGACTTCGATAACTACGTCAACCGCGCCCGCGACGAGAACGGCGTGAAGTACATACGCGCGATTCCCTCCCGCGTGATCGAGACGCCCGGTTCGAAGAACCCGGCGGTTCGCTACTTCGACCAGAGCGGCTCCGAACAGCAACAGGAGTACGACTTGGTGGTGCTCAGCGTGGGGATGCGCGTTCCCGCCGAACTGCGGCAGTTAGCCGCCCGGCTGGGCGTGGAGCTCAACGAATTCGGTTTTGCGCAAACGGGGCGACTCGCTCCGCAGGAAACTTCCCGGCCCGGCATCTATGTGGCAGGGGCGTTCCAGGAGCCCAAGGACATTCCCGAAGCCGTGGCGCAAGCCTCGGCGGCGGCCGTGTGCGCGATGGACCGGCTGGCCCAATCTCGCGGCACGATGATCCAGCGGCGCGAGTACCCTTGGGAGCGCGACATCACGGACGAAGAGCCGCGCGTGGGCGTATTCATCTGCCACTGCGGCAGCAATATCGCCTCGGTGGTGGATGTGGAGAAGGTGGCCCAATCCGCCGCGCGCATGCCCAACGTTCTGCATGCCGAAGCGAGTCTTTACACCTGCTCGGATACGAACCAGCAGCACATCAAGGACATGATCAAGACGCACCGGCTCAACCGGTTGGTCGTGGCCTCGTGCTCGCCGCGCACGCACGAAGTACTGTTCCAGGAGACGCTGCGCGATAGCGGACTGAATCAGTACCTGTTCGCGATGACCAATATCCGCGACCAGGATTCCTGGGTTCATAAGACCGACCACGTTGCCGCGACCGAGAAGGCCGTGGACCTGATGCAGATGGCCGTGGCGCGCGCGTGGCATCTGAAGCCGCTGCAAACCGGCCAACTGCCCGTGACCGCTTCGGCGCTCATCATCGGCGGCGGGTTAGCGGGTATGACGGCGGCGATGGCCATCGCCGGCCAGGGCTTCGCAGTGCATCTGGTGGAGAAGGAGGCGGCTCTCGGCGGCCTTCTGCGCGGCATCCACAACACGCTCGATGGCGCGGATGTGCAAGCCCACCTGAAGCAACTCGTCGCCAAGGTGCAGGCGAATTCCAAGATCCGCGTGTACTTGAATGCCACCCCGGCCAGCATTAAGGGCCATGTGGGCAACTTCAAGAGCGTGCTGAACGTGGCGGGAACGGAGACGCCCATCAGCCACGGAGTTGTGATCATCGCCTCCGGCGGGCAGGAACGAACGACCGAACTTTACCTGCACGGCAAGAACCCGCACGTGACCACGCAGTCGAAGCTCGAAGCCGCGCTGGCGGGCGGAAAACTGCCGCCCGAACTGGCGGGCAAGCAGTCTCCCACGGTGGTGATGATTCAGTGCGTGGAGAGCCGTAACGATAAGAACCCTTATTGCAGCCGGGTCTGCTGTTCGGAAGCGGTGAAGAACGCGCTGGAGATCAAACGGCGGCTGCCGCAGGCCAGAGTGGCCGTGCTGGGCCGCGACATCCGCACCTACGGATTCCGCGAGCTGCAATTTGAAGCGGCGCGCAAGGCCGGGGTGCTGTTCATCCGCTATCCGGAGAAGAGCGACCCGGTGGTGACCGAAGAGAACGGCCAGCTCAAGGTGACGGTCCATGACGTGGCGAGCAATCGCGAAGTCACGCTGCGGCCGGACCTGCTGACGCTCTCGACCGGTATTGCTCCGGCGGCTGACAATCCGATACTTTCGGGGCTGCTGCGGAGCGCGTTAACGGCGGATGGCTTCTTTCTTGAAGCGCACCCGAAACTTCGCCCGGTGGACCTTGCCAATGAAGGCGAGTTCCTCTGCGGCGTCGCGCACTCGCCCAGATCCATCGACGAGACCATCGCGCAGGCGCAGGCGGCCGCGGGGCGGGCCACCACGATACTCTCCAAGACACACCTGGAGATTCCCGGACAAGTGGCGCGCGTCAACACCGAAGACTGCGTCGCGTGCGCCACGTGCGTGAAGGTTTGCCCGTACGGCGCGCCGATGATCAACAGTCTCAAGAAGGCGGAAATCCAGGGCGCCAAGTGCATGGGCTGCGGAAGTTGCGCGGCGGCCTGCCCGGCCAGGACCATCACCCTCCAGCACCAGGAAAGCGAGGCCGTGGTGGCGATGCTCGATGAGTTGCTCGTGGGAGTGAACGCATGATTCAAACGGATCGAGAAGAAACCACGGCGACTGTTGCCGGCGCCTGGGAACCGCAGGTGATCGCTTTCTGCTGCAATTTCTGCGCGTATGCGGCGGCCGATCTGGCGGGCGCGAAACGCATGCAGTATCCCGTAAACGTGCGGATCATCCTTACGCCGTGCACGGGCAAGATCGAAATGGAACACATCCTCGATGCCTTCGAAAAAGGTATCGACGGAATCCTGGTGGCGGGGTGCCTCGAAGGCGGCTGCCACTTCATCGAGGGCAACCTGCGGGCGCGCAAGCGCACCGACCGTATCCGCGAGATGCTCGACGAAATCGGCGTTGGCTCGAAGCGGCTGAAGATGGTGAATTTCTCGGCCGCCGAAGCGCCGGCCTTCGTCAGGCACGTTACCGAGATTGTCGAAACCGTTCGTGCGCTGGGTCCGAATCCCCTGAAAAAGTCATCGCAGAAAGAGAGCGCGGTAGAAGCATGATAGTCGCCACCCCCAAATCCGTTACCGAACTGAAGAACACGATTGCGCAGCACGGCAAGGTCCTGTTTGTGGGCTGCGGCACGTGCGTTACGGTGTGTCTGGCCGGCGGCGAGCGCGAGGTCGGCATCGCCTCCTATGCCGTGCGCATGGCGCGCAAGATTGAGGGCAAGCCGCTCCAGCTTTCGCAGATGACGATTGAGCGCCAGTGCGAAAACGAGTTCATCAAGGATGTGGCGGAGGAAGCCGCCAAGGTGGACGCCATCGTATCGTTCGCCTGCGGCGCCGGCGTGCAGGCGATGGCCGAGCGCTTCCCCGGCAAGCCGGTCTACCCCGCGCTGAACACGCAGTTCCTCGGCATTCTGGAAGAGCAGGCCGTCTGGACGGAGAAATGCCTGGGCTGCGGCGATTGCATGCTGGCGCAATTCGGCGGCATATGCCCCGTGACCAGATGCGCCAAACGCATGCTGAACGGCCCCTGCGGCGGCTCCACCGAAAAGCACTGCGAAGTGTCTGCCGACCGTCCCTGCGCCTGGCAGTTAATCTACAAGCGCCTGGAGAGCGTCGGCCAACTAGACCGGTTAGACGCCATCATGCCCCCGAAGGACTGGAGCACCGCGTGGTACAGCGGCGCGAGGCAGGTTGTGAGAAAAGATCATCGGGTGTAAGGGCCCGCGCAATCCTCGTGCGACTCGAGAAACAAAGCCGGTCATTGCTGACCGGCTGTCTGAGTCTCCCGTGCGGACAGGGGACTGAAGTCTCGGGCATACCGGTCAGCAAGGTGGGGCCTAGCTACGATTCAGGCCTACTTGTGCGACGAACCCCGGACTAGCTCCAAGCGCGCTACCATTGATTTCTGCCGCTGCAGCGTCTTAGGGTGAACATGTTCCACAGTCCTTACCTCCGTTGCCCCGCGTGCGGGATTCTGGTATGCGACCCCACCTTCGATTTGGTGAGAGTAGATAACCCGGCGCCATGTTGTGGTGCGCACGGAGAATCTCGCAGCATCTGGCCCGGCCTCCAAGCAATCAAACTGCTGGAAATAGCACAAGACCAAGATCAGGAGTCGCCGGAGGGCCAACGAATATCGGTACTCTTCTTAGCCTCAGCCCTTGAATTGATGCTAGAGGACGTTCTCGTAGAACTGCTCCAGCAGCACACAAATTCAGAGGCACTGCGGGAGGCAGTTCTGGACGCCCATCAGGGCGTTGAGCGGCGTCGCACCCTCTTTACTAAGCTCAATCGTGCGTCTCTCGGCGAGGTGTTAGCAGAGCAGTGGGGGAAGGAATTCTTGCAGGACTGGAAGACGCTAGCCGAGCGCAGGAACAAGATCGCACACGGCAAGTACTATTATCGAGACTCGAATGACTTGGAACTCGTTCGCAGGATAAGTAGTGGCCTTCTCCGCGCCTTCGTCGAAGTTCACAATCATGTAACGCGGCAGATGGCTGTTGATTCCGCTTGCGGTCCTACCCAGTAAGGATTCTCCGGATTACTGCCCCGTCAGGCGGCGAGGGACGGCGGACAGTAACCAATCACTCCAATTCCGTTGAGAGTGCGCGGATCGCAGCGCTCAGCGGTAAGCGTCCCGCAGATTCTTCAATCCACGTCACAAACTGCTTATGCCGCAGTGCGGTATACTCCGAGAAGTGGACGATGCACGCGAGATCACGGTTTATCAGCTCCCGAAGTTCAAGGCTGAGGCGACGGAGTTGATGGGCGCCGATGGCATTGAGGCGCTGGCGATTTATTTGATTGACCATCCCGATGCCGGCGACGTGATGCCCGGGTCGGGTGGAGTCCGGAAGCTGCGATGGGCAGCGAAGGGCAAAGGGAAGCGCGGCGGCGCCAGGATCGTTTACCTGTACGTCGTGATTGCCGCCAGCGTTTACCTGATTCGTTGTTACGCCAAGAACGTCAAGACGGATCTGACCGCGGACGAGAAGAAACAACTACGGCAAATCGCGGCCCATCTGAAAGGAGCGCACTAGAATGCCCAGGAAGACCGGCGCGAAGAAGGCTACATTCGGCGCGGACTTGATCGAGGGAATGGGACTCGTACTGGCTCACCAGAGGGGCAAGGTGGAACTGGAGCAGGCCTGGCCGAAGCCGATCGATGTCAAAGCAATTCGCAAGCGGGTGAAAATGTCCCAAGCCGAATTCGCGCGGGCGTACGGCCTCAGCAAGCGAGCCTTACAGGAGTGGGAGCAGGGCGGCAGGCAGCCCGATTCGGCAGCGCGGGCCTACCTGACGGTGATCGCGAAGGAGCCGGCGGTAGTGCGCCGGGCATTGGCTAGCGAATGAACAGGAGGCCCGTTCGCTCCGTTCTCCGCTCCCTGCGGAACGCGGCCAGCGGAGAGTCAAATTCGCGCTTGAACGCGCGGCTGAACGCCGCCCCGGATTCATCGCCTACGTCGCCGGTGATCTCCGTAGCGCTGACAGCTTGCGTCGGTGACTCAGTGAAAGTCGTGCGATTCCGGCGCAGCCCCCGCTCGCAGCGGCTCGATCCGCGCGGCTTTTACTGACACTACGTTGTCTACGTTTTGTAAGGCGCCGTCGATTATGAGGAATGTTTCCGAAAGCACTTCGGCTTTATAACGCTCGAAGGTGTCCGGAGTGACGATGGCGTTCATGAGGCCGGTTTCGTCTTCCATGCTCAGGAACACGAACCCGTGGGCGGTGCCCGGGCGCTGGCGGACGATTACCGCCCCGGCGATGCGCACCACGCGGCCGTTGCGAAGCTTCGTGAGATCGATGGCTCGCGTAACGCCGCGCGCGTTCATCTCATCGCGCCGGTACGCCATGGGGTGCTTGCCAATAGTCAGGCCGACGCCGCGATAGTCTGCCCCGAGGCGCTCTTCATCGGTCATGCGCGCGAGCGGCGACGCTTGGCCCTTCTCTTCCAGGAACTCGAGCAGCGGGCCAACCGGCAGTGCGGCCCGCTGCGTCTGCCAGAGCGCATCGCGGCGGTGCATGCGGTCGAGCGAATTCAATGCGCCGATTTCGGCAAGACGATTCAATTCGTCTTTGCGCAGTTCGGGGACGCGCAGCGCGAGGTCGTCAATGCTGGTGAACGGGCGCGCGCGCAGGATGGCGCGCCCGGCTTCGGCGCGGAGGCCTTTTGCGTAGCGCAGGCCCAGGCGCAAGTGGGGCGGACCCCCTGGTCCGCGCGGGTCCCCCTGGACCCGCTGCCCAGAGGCTGGCGCAAGCTTCTCTGGCCGGCCAGGGGGTCGGCCGCGGACCAGGGGGTCCGCCCCGCCAGGCTCCAGCGTGCAATCCCAATCGGAGCGCTGCACATCTACCGGCAGCACGTGCAGGCCGTGGCGCTGGGCATCTTTGATGAGGATGGCGGGAGCATAAAAACCCATGGGCTGGTTATTCAGCATGGCGCAGGTGAACGCGCCCAGGTAGTGGCACTTCAAATACGCGCTGGCATAGGCAATCAGCGCGAAACTGGCCGCGTGGGATTCGGGAAAACCGTAGAGCGCGAAGGCGGTGATCGAGTGAACGACGGCGTCCTGCGTCGCGCCCGTGATCCCATTGCGTTCCATGCCCGCGCGCAGTTTCACTTCGATATCGGCCATGCGTTTTTCCGAGCGCTTGAAGCCGAGCGCGCGGCGCAATTCCTCCGCCTGGCCGCCCGTAAAGCCGGCCGCGATCATGGCCATGCGCAGCAACTGCTCCTGAAACAACGGCACGCCGAGCGTCCTTCGCAGCACGGGTTCGAGCGAGGGATGCAGGCAATCCGGCCGCTCCCTTCCCTGCCGCCGGTTTAGATACGGGTGCACCATTTTCCCCACGATGGGCCCAGGCCGAATGATCGCCACCTGCACGACGATGTCGTAGAACCGCTCCGGCCGCATGCGCGGCAGCGTGGCCATTTGCGCGCGGCTCTCCACCTGAAACATGCCCACGGTATCGGCCTTTTGCAGCGCTCGATAAACCGCGGGATCGTCCGGCGGCAGATGAGCCAGGTCCACTTCTTCGCCATAGGATGCGGGAATGAGCGTCAGGCAATCTTCGAGCACGGCCATCATGCCCAGGCCGAGCAGGTCCACCTTGATGATGCCCATATCGGCGCAGTCTTCCTTATCCCACTGCACCACCACGCGCCTGGGCATCGCGGCCGGTTCGAGAGGCACTACCGAATCGAGCTGCCCCTGGCACACCACCATGCCGCCCGAATGCTGCCCGAGGTGGCGCGGCAGGTCTTGCGCCATGCGGTATAGCTCGAAGAATTTGCGCACGCGCGGGTGATTGAGGTCGAAGCCCGCATCGCGGAATTGGGCTTCGGTAGTTTCCTTGGGGTCTTTCCATTCCCACGCGCGCGCCAGGCCGGAAAGTTTTTCGAGCGTGGTGATTTCGAAGCCGAGCGCCTTGCCGATCTCGCGTGCGGCGGAGCGCCCACGATAGGTGATGACGTTGGCCGTCATGGCCGCTCCGAGTTTTCCGAAGCGCTCGTAGACGTACTGGATGGCGCGCTCGCGCTTTTCGCCGCTGGGGAGGTCCATATCGATATCCGGCCACTCACCGCGCTCTTCGGAGAGGAAGCGTTCGAACAGCAGTTCCATGCCTACGGGATCGACGGCCGTGATTCCCAGGGCGTAGCAGACGGCGCTGTTGGCCGCGGACCCGCGCCCCTGCGCCAGAATGTTGTTCTCGCGGCAGAAGCGCACGATATCCCAAACGATGAGGAAATAGCCGGCCAGCTTCAGTTTTTCGATCAGCGCCAGTTCGCGCTCGATCTGGCGCCGCGCGCGCTCGTGATACGGGCGGTAGCGCCATCGCGCGCCCTCGTCCACGCGCTTGCGGAGAAAAGCGATCTCCGTCTCGCCACCGGGCGTCGAGTAGCGCGGAAATTCGTAGCCCAGGTCGGCGAGCGTGAAGCCGAGGCGCGCTGAAATTTCGCGCGTATTGGCAATGGCCTGCGGGAGATCCGCGAACAGGCGCGCCATTTCGGCGGCGGGCTTCACGTGGCGTTCGGAGTTTTGTTCGAGCAGGCGCCCGGCTCGGGCGAGCGTTGTTTTGTGGCGCACGCAGGCGAACGCATCCAGCAGTTCGCGTTGGGGTGGCGTCGCGTAGGCCACGGCGTTGGTCGCCACCCGAGGAATGCCGAGCCGCCGCGCGCGCTCCACGATTTCCTGGTTGCGCGCTTCCTCATCGCGGCGGTAATGGCGCTGCAATTCGGCATAGACATTTCCGCTTCCAAAGATATCGAGCAGGCGCTCGTCCGGGCGCCGGGTAATGCAAATGAGGCCGCGCGCAAATTCGGCGAACTCATCCAGCGTCGCGGCCCCCTCGCCTTTTTTCGCGCGCAGCTTCATCCGCGTGATCAGGCGGCACAGGTTTTGGTAGCCCTCGCGCGTTTCCGCGAGAAGCGGATACGAGATGCCGTTTGTGCAACTGACTTCCGCGCCGACGTGCGCGCGGATGCCCGCCTTTTGCGCGGCCATGTGAAAGCGCGGCGCGCCGTAGAGGCCGTTGCGATCCACCAGCGCCATGGCCGGCATGCCCAGCGCTGCGCAGGCGCCCGCCAGTTCCTCAGGAACAGCGGCGCCTTCCAGAAAACTGAAGCCGGAGCGGGCGTGGAGTTCGACGTAGGCCTCAGTCATAACTGCCCTCCACGAACCAGCCGCGCGGATTGCAGTAGATGCGGTAGAGCGCGCCGTCGCTGAGGGCGATATCCCACTCGTCGCGCGACCACGGGTCGGGCGTCCACCAATCCCCCGAAGTCCGCCACGGCCCGGCCAATTGCAGCACCTCGCCGCGAACGCCTTCGGCCGCGACAAACCGGGGGCGCCCGGAATCGATTCTCACGCGCGCCGCACGCGCGGGGCGGAATACGCGGAATGCCAGACGGCAGGCGCCCGCGCCCCTAGCGGTTGGCGGCGGATTTCTGGACGGGCAAGCTAAAGCATGCCCCACCAAGGCCTCGGCCATCCGAAACGCCCCCGGCCGATGCGTATCCGGCAGTTCCGGAGAACCCACGTTGCCTTCGCCCACAATGGCCCTGATGCGCGCCAGAGTGATTTCGAGTTTGACTGGCTCAGGGGCCGCGGGAAGAAACAGGCCGCCTTGCGCCGGGCGCGGCTTCACCGGGTTCATTCCCAGCCACACCGCGATAATCGCGCGGGCAGGCGGATGCGCAGCCAGATCCAGTTGCAGCAGCTTCAAAAACGATTTGGAATCGAGCGCCGGCGCGGGCAGCCGCAGCGTGCGCTCATGCGCCGCGCGGTTTTCCAGTTGCAGCCGGAGCCTCAGTTCGTCGGTGGCGAGCGCGCGCGTCGCCAGGCGCGTGCACAACCCGTTCAATAAACGCGCCAACAGAAATGACAGCGGCTCCAGCAGGTCCACCGGATACTCCAGCTCGATCTCGTCCTCGTAACGCGCCGGTTCTTCAATGGGCCGCAGTTTGCGCTCGGCCTCGCCGCGCGCCAGTTCCCGAAGGCGCAATCCTTCCGGGCCGAGCCGTTCGGCGATTCCCAGCGGCGGCAGCGCGGCAAGTTCCCGAAAACGCCGGATGCCCCATCGCTCCAGCGTTTCCAGCAATGCGGACGAGGGGTCAAGCTGTTCGAGCGGCAATTCCCCTAGAAACTTGGCTTCATCGCCGTGGGGCACGATGTTGATGCCCGCAAATCCCCGCGCCGCGCAGATTGCCGCATCGGGGTTGGAGGCGAGCGCAATGCGAACGCGGGCGCCGGTTTCGCCGGCCCGGCGCGCGATGGCCGCCGCCACATCGTGCGGCAACCCGAAAAGGCGGTCGAGGCCAGAGGCATCGAGGGTAACGGTTTGGGGACCGGTCTGCTCCACAACGGGGGAGAATTCCAGGGCCAAAGCGGCGAGATTTCCGGTTCCGTGCAGGCACGCGAACATAGCTACTCCCGAGTGCGGACCAAAAACGAAGCGTTTACCGCGGGGCCGGGCTTGCGGCGCGCCGTGTGAACGCGAACGCCGTCGAGTAGCCGGGCATGGGCCGGAATCGCCGGAGCGCCGCGCCAAAGCGTGCTTTCGCGGGCGCATTCGAGCGTGAGCGAGGAGCAGGTTTTCGCGTTCGATTGCCGTGACACGGCCAGCAGCACGGCCGGCGTATGCTCCACAGCCCGTCGCAGCCGGAACCACGAAGTGAGCGAGATACGCCGCGCCATCTCGGGCGGCGTATCGCCCAAATCCATCGCCACCATGCCGAACCCGCCGCCCTGCAACAGCAGATCGGCCGCCTGAAGCGCGTGCTCGGCATTGTGCCCGCAACGAACCCAGAGAAGGCGTTCCAGGCGGACGCCGGCCGCGGCGGCGGAGGCGGGGTCGAAGGCGTCCTCGGCGTCTATGAGGGCGCAAAATTCCGGTGGGGAGGGGAACTGGGCAGCCCTGCCGGACTGCCCAAGGCAGGCCAGGAGGCCTACCCCACTGGTCGCTTCCGCGAGAACCGCAATCAGCAGCGCCGTTCTGCCGGAGGAAGCCGGGCCCACGATTTCCGTCAGCGCGCCGCGTGGCAGGCCGCCGATGGCGCGGTCAAGGGCGGGCATACCGCTCGAAATAACCTGCGGGGCGGGCCGGGACTGCCACTCCAGGGAATCGCCCAGGACCGTTTCGAACCGCCGTTTCAAGACCGTCGCCGTACCCATGTATTCGCCTTTTATTCGCCCTGTACTATACTTTTACAGGACGGGGCGGGTAGGTGTCAAGGAGGGCCTTTAATCGGCAGTTGGAATGATAACGTGCATAATACCTATATGGAGAATGCGACGTTTTGCGTGCCGGAACAGGCCTTAACCGAGTTCTGTTTACGCAACGGGATACGCAAACTCTCACTTTTCGGCTCAGCGCTTACGGATCGCTTTCGGCCAACCAGCGATGTAGATCTCCTGGTGGAGTTTAAGCCGGAAATTCGTGTGGGTTACTTGAGAATGGCCGCTATGGAGCGCGAACTTTCGGCGCTTTTCGGCCGCGAAGTCGATTTGCGCACTCCCGATGAACTCAGCCCCTATTTCCGGGAGGATGTAACTCGGTCGGCACGCACTCAATATGTCAGTTCCTGACACGATTCGACTCCGCCACATGCTCGACGCGGCTCGCGAAGCCGTCGGGTTCGGGGCAGGAAGCACGACGCCAGAGCTACTTCAGAATCGCATGTTGGCGTTGGCGATCATCCGGTGCATAGAAATCATCGGGGAGGCTGCTTTTAAGGTCAGTCCGGAAACTCGCGCCCGGCATCCGGAAATCCCGTGGGTAGACATCATCGGAATGCGTCACCGGCTCGTTCACGCCTATTTCGATGTGGACCTCAACCGCCTTTGCGACACGATTTCAGAAGACCTGCCGCCTCTGATCGCGATGCTTGAAGCGATCTTGCCTTCTGCGGCCTAGTATCTGCCTCATAACAACGTAAAAGGAATTGCCACAGGCCAGTGCGGCGCCTAGTAGTCTTCGAAATCGTTATTACGGTGGCGTTTGGCCGTTCCGTGAGTTAGAGTTATGCAGCATAAGGAGTCGCATGGCCAAGACTGCAAGTGCGGGCAAAACGGCGCCGGCCGCCGAAACTCTTGCCCCAAACGCATTCATCGGCAAAACCAGTGCGCCTGATGACGCCGACCTCGCCCGTGCGCTGGGTTCGACAAAACCGCTATGGGATCAGATCGTTGCGGTCCTGGAGGAAGAGCACGGGGTCGCGATACGGGAGTGGAACTCCTACTCGCCGAAAGCGGGGTGGGCGCTGCGATTGAAACGGAAGAAACGAACCATCGTCTGGATGAGCCCGTGCAATGGCTGCTTTCGGGTCACGTTCATTTTGGGCGGCAAAGCAGTAGCGGCAGCGCAGCAAAGCAAGCTGTCGTCCCGCGTCCTGCGTATGATTGACGAGGCGCCGCAATACCCTGAAGGAAGAGGCATCCGGTTCCAAGTTGACGGGCCGAAAGAGATAATTATTGTTAAGCAACTGGCCCAAATCAAGCTGGAGAACTAGGAGCTCGTTGAAAAATCCATGGCAGGCGAAACCGCCTGCCCCACCTGGCCGCGCAAGTGCTTGAGAGTGGTGGCGCAGGCGGTTTCACCTGCGGTCCCCGATGAGAACAGGCTTTTTCAACAAGCTCCTAAGCTCCAACATCCCTGCCTGACGGCGCGCTTATGAAGAAATGGACAGTGGTCGAAAGAACGCTTACGCCCGACGGCCAAGCCATCTCGCTCGATGAGCATGACGGCAGCTATGCCATTCGGGTCGGCAGCGCGCAGCTCATGTCGACGCGCCAGCACGCCTCCGAAGAGAAGCTCGCGGCACTGGCTTGCGCGCATTTGGAAGGGAAACGCGGCGCCCGCGTTCTGATCGGCGGACTGGGTTTCGGCTTTACTTTGCGAGCTTCGCTATCGGCTCTTGCGTCTGACGCCACCGTGGTTGTGGCCGAGATCCTGCCCGCCGTCATCGAGTGGAATCGAAACCCGGTCTACAAACTCGCCGGCGATGCCATGGCCGACCAAAGGGCGACCGTTCTGCAACAGGATGTATGGGACGTGATTCGCGTGGAGCGGATGGGCTTTGACAGCATCATTCTGGACGTGGATAACGGGCCGGCCGCGCTGACCACTGGCGGCAATGAACGCCTCTATGAGGAACCAGGGTTGAAACTGGCGCGGGGCGCCTTGCGACCGGCGGGCTGCCTGGCATTCTGGTCCGCGGCCGCCGATCCGGAATTCGAAAGACGCTTGGCCCGCGCGGGGTTCACAGTCGAAGTGCACCTATCCCGGGCGCGCCCGAATTCCGGGAGCCGCCACACGTTGTTCCTCGGGCGGCTAAAATAGACGCTTCCATGGCGAATATCCAGGTCTTCGGCGTGAAGAACTCGCAGGCGACGCGCGCGGCGGAGCGCTTCTTCAAGGAGCGGCGCGCGGCGATTCAGATGATCGACCTGAAGAAGAAGGCCATCGCCCCCGGCGAAATTAGACGGTTCGTCGAACGCTTCGGCTGGGCCGGATTGCTCGATTCCGAGGGCAAGGCCTACATCGAAGGCGGGCTCAAGTACCTGAAACTCTCCGAATCCGAACTGCTGGCGAAGATCGAGCGGGACCCCGCATTACTGCGTCTCCCGCTGGTCCGCGGCGGCAAACTGGTCAGCATCGGCCACGACGAAGCCGCCTGGAAGGCCATGCTCGCCCCGCCCGCCTGAGGCGGTCGGTTATCCAACGATTGGGGAAGGTACATCCCGTAATCAGCCGGGTCAGGCCGTGCAGAAGATCGGAAAGCGTGGCGCGGCCCGGAGGCTTATTCTTTACACCCGAACGCGGCTCGCGTCCGGCTCTTAGGCTTCCACCCAGTTGCGGCGGTCGATGATGGTATGGGGTTCGTAGCTCTTCCCGGCTTCGAGGCGCTTGTCTTCGCGGCGGCTGGTCCACCAGAGAACCGGCCCGAGAACGCGGCTGGCGGTGGCGGCCACAATTCCGAACTCCTGCTCGATTTCCTTGCGCAGGGTGCGAATATGGGCGGACACCTCGCCGTTGACCTTCTTCAGGCGGCGCTCCATGGCCCAGAGCATGGCGGGGTATGCATGTCGCAGCAGGTGCGATTCGCGATGGATGCGCTCGCGCACACGCTTGTCGGCATGGTTCTTATACCGCTTCCAGCCTTCGAAGCTCGTGCGGCAGATGCGGAACAGGCTCGGACCGTTGCGCTCGAAATCCCAGCGGAACGCGCGATTCAGAAGCTCGCCCGATAATTCCCGCGAGATTGCCGCGTGTTGGAAATTGAAGGAGTCCTGCCCGTGGATATCAGCCAGATCCACATCGAGCAACCTGCCCTGCTCCTCCATCTCCTGGTAGAGCGGAGTTCCGGGTACGGGCGTGTACAGCATGAACTGATGCAGATCGGTTTCGTGGGAGACGGCGTGCTCGATTTCCTCTTCGATGTTCTCGGGCGTGTGGTGTTCGAGGCCGATGATGGTGGAGCCCAACAGCACGATGCCATGCTCGCGCAATTCCCTCGTCAGTTGATGGGTATCCGTGCCCTCAAGCTTGGCGTATCCCGCGCGCGGCGATTCCAGGCCGAGCCAGATGGTAGAGATTCCCAACTCGATCAGTTCGTCGTAGGTGTATTTCTTGATCGCGTTGGCGGAGGAGAAAATATGGAATGCCCAGCTCTTCCCGGCGGCCTTCATCCTCGCCAGCAGATCGAGCGCCCGCTGGCGCTGCAGCAGGAAGTTCTCGTCCATGATGAAGAAGGAGCGTACGTGCCGTTTGGTCTCGACTTCCTCCATCAGCTCAAACAGTTCGTCGCCGGTGGAGTACCAGTTCAGAATCTTTCCCTTGCCCCCGAAGAATGCCGACGTAGTGCAGAAGTTGCAGCCCATCGGGCAACCGACTGAGCTTATGATCGTGGCCGTGGAATCCAACCCGTCTGGAATCCTGACGCCCATCACGCGCAGGTCGAATCCGGATGAGAGTTCGGGATGGCGGATGGGCGCGTCTACGTCTTCGCCCAGATACCGCCGCATCCACTCAATGCCATCGCCCTTGACAATATGGTCCGCATCCAGGAGATGCTCCACGCCGGGTATTGCGGCCACGTGCCCGCCCACGACGATTGTCGATTGGGGAGAAATCTGGCGGACCATCCGGCACATTTCGCGCGCCTTGCCCACGTTCACGATGATCGAGGAGATGCCGACGATGTCGTAGTGATTGGCCTTCAGTTCTTTGGCAAAGGCTTCGCGAGTGGGGAAGTCGAGCACCGAGCACGGCGCCGAGATGTTCTCCTGGATCATGAGGATGCCCCAGGAACGATGGAAGCGCCGCACGGAAAATGCGCCCTGCAGCTTGGTTACCTGGTTATGGTAAAGCTCCATGGGGTTCATGGTGCGGCTGCCGAACTCATCGTTTTGCGCGTAGGGGCCGAAGACAGACGAGAGGAGCACGCGGGCCTGCGCGCCCTTCGGATGTTTATCGATCATGTAGGGAATTCCAAACGCGGAGGTCCAGGTGCGGAGGTCCGCTGAACTACTTCAGTGTAACAGTTAGGACGGTTTCGCGCTTGGGACGGCTCCAGCTAGCGCGCCGGAACCGTCCAAAGAAAGATTTTGTTGCCGTCCACGGTTTCCACCTTGTCCGGTTTCCAGTCGCCCATGTCGAAGCTGTGGGAAACGATGCGCGTGCCGGGCTTGAGTTCTTTCAGCAACTTGGGGCGAAGGCGCAGATTGACGTCGGGAAGCAGGTATAGCATCACCACGGTGGCATCGTGGATATCGGCCGCAAACAGATCGTTGACCTCAAAACGGACGAGGGGTTCCACGCCAGCGGCCTTCGCGCCGGCTCGCGCTTCGGCAATGCGGACAGGATTGTTGTCTATGCCCGTTCCATGGGCGCCGTACTGCTTCGCCGCGGCGATCACCACGCGGCCGTCGCCGCACCCGAGGTCGTAGACCACGTCGTTCTTCCCCGTGCCGGCCAGCTTGAGAATGGCGTTCACAATCTCTTCGGGCGAGGTCACGTAGGGGGCGTTGATGAATATCTCGCCCTTGTCTTGGGCGGCGGCAACGCTGGCGAGCAGGGCGATCATTAGCGGGAGAATTCGCGGCATAAACTTCAATTTTAACCGGCTGCGGTCAGTGGTAGAATGGTATATATAAGGTGTTCTTCTACCATGGCGCTGAACATCAAGAATGCGGACGTGGAGCGGCTGGCGAGTGAAGTGGCCAGAATCTCCAATGAAACCAAGACCGAGGCCATTAGGCGTGCGCTATTGGAACGGCGGATTCGGTTGCAGGCGCGCATCGGAAAGGCCGGAACTCGCAAGAGCCTTCGCGATCACCTGGAGCGGAATGTCTGGCCTCTGGTACCCCAGGGCGAACTCGGGAGAGTTCTCACCCGCGAAGAGGAAGATCGCATTCTGGGCTACGGCCCCGAGGGCTATTGAGCCATGGTCCTGGACAGTTCGGCGATTGTCGCGATCCATTTGAAAGAACCGGGGTGCGACCGGCTGATCGAAGCCATCGAAAGTGCGGAAGTGGTGGTGGTGGGCGTTCCGACGCTGCTCGAAAGCGCGTTGGTGCTCTCGAACCGTCTGGGTCAGGACGCGCGCCCGCTGCTCTATGGCTTCATCCGGCGCCTGGGAGTTGAAGTCGTCCCATTCAACGAAGACCATCTGGACGCGGCCATGTCCGCTTTCCTCCGATACGGGAGAGGGCGCCATGCCGCGGGCCTCAATTTCGGCGACTGCATGTCTTACGCAGTGGCGGACGTTGCCGGCATGCCCCTGCTATTCATCGGCGAAGACTTCGCCCGGACCGATCTTCCGAGAGCCTAGAAGGGCTCATCGCACGCCGTTCCCTGCTCAGTACATCGCCGGATAGGCCAAGCGCATTTCGCCGGCTCGGTTTCGGGCGGTCTCAATCTTGATCAGTGGGCCCGCGTCCATCCCGGGGCAGTAGCCGGCGGCCTTGCGCCATTCGCGGCGGCTCTCCACCAGTTCCGGCCAGAAGGGGAAGACGCGGCACTGCGTCGGTTTCGCCTCGTGGATCGAGCAGCCCTCGTCCGTCAGGAAGCTGCACTGCGATTGGCGGGGCACGCGGAGGCGCAGCCGGTTGCGCGTGCGGTAAACGTACCGGCGTTCGAATTCGCGCTTCGTCACGTGGAGAAACTCCGCTGCCCGCTCCAAATCTTGCTCTGTCAGATAGACGAAGCCGGGTTGCCGGCAGCAGACCGTGCAACCGCGCTGGCATGCGAATCGCAACCCCTGCGGCATGAATCTATTATCGCTGAGAACGGTTTCGGTCTTTACTTATCCACCGGTTGTGGTATATTTCATCCACCAATGACGGGGAGGCACTCATGTCCCTTGTGCGTGATATCGTTGACGAGCGAATGCTCTTTTCTGTGGAGGAGCAGCAGACGGTCACACAGGTTGCGGCGCGGATGACGGAGCTCAATGTGGGCGCCATTGTTGTGCTTAGCAGCGGCCAACTGAGCGGTGTCTTCAGCGAGCGCGACCTGATGCGGCGGGTTTTGCTGGGCAGGCTCGATCCGGATCATACGCCGGTCAAGGAAGTGATGACCCGGGAACTGGCCACGATCGAAGACTCCGCCAGCGTGGAGCAGGCGGAGGAGGCCATGCGCGTGAATAACTGCCGGCACCTTCCCGTGCTACGGAACGGGCGGCTCACCGCTTTCCTCTCCATGCGGGACCTGCTGAACTACGAACTCGCCCGCAAGACGGAGGAACTCCATCACATGCGGGCGTATATTCAAAGCAACACGTGAGTTCAGGCATTGTAGTCTTCGCCCACGGCTCTCCCCTGGAGCCGGCTAATGAGGGAGTGCGCGCGACGGCGCGCCAACTGGCGCTGGCCGGCGGCTTCCCGCACGTCGAGGCCGCCTTTCTCGAACGGGGCGAACCGGACTTGGCCGGGGCCGTTGCCCGGTTATGTGCGCTCGGCGTTACGCGGGTAGTGGTTCTTCCCTACTTCCTGACGCTGGGGATACACCTGGAGCGCGATCTGCCCCGCCTTGTGGCTGCTATCTCAAATGAACATAAAGGGTTAAGCATAGAGGTAGCCAGTCCGCTGGAGGGCCATCCAGGGCTGGTATCGGCGCTGCTGGACAGGGCCGGAGAAATGAAGGCGTAGCCCCTCCATTGAGTCCTTCACACTCAAGGATTTCTTGACAATCACCTACTAAGGTTTGATAATGGTTATGGACTAATGCCGCCCTCATTGGCGGCACGCCATAAAACTTAGGAAAACCGCACTACCAGCGAGAACGAGGGAGGCTTTTTAGCAATGGCAAAGATCATAGGCATCGACTTGGGAACGACGAACTCCGTCGTCGCCGTCATGGAAGGCGGCCAGCCCACGGTCATAGCGAACCAGGAGGGGGCTCGCACCACCCCGTCCGTCGTAGCGTTTACCAAGAGCGGGGAACGGCTGGTGGGTCAGGTCGCCAAGCGGCAGGCCATCACCAACCCGGAGAACACTGTCTTCTCCATCAAGCGTTTCATGGGCCGGCGCTCCGACGAAGTCAGCGAAGAAATGAAGATGGTGCCCTACAAGGTGGCCCAAGGCGAAAACGGCGAAGCGCGCGTGGATATCAGCGGCAAGAAGTATTCTCCGCAAGAAATCTCGGCGATGATTCTTACCAAGCTCAAGGAAGCGGCGGAAGCCTATCTGGGCGGCAAGGTGACGCAGGCCGTGATTACGGTTCCGGCCTACTTCAACGACGCGCAGCGGCAGGCTACCAAGGACGCCGGGAAGATCGCGGGACTCGAAGTGATGCGCATCATCAACGAGCCCACGGCGGCGGCGCTGGCCTACGGACTGGATAAGAAGAAGAACGAAACCATCGCGGTTTACGATTTCGGCGGCGGCACGTTCGACATTTCGATCCTCGAAGTGGGCGAGGGCGTGGTGGAGGTGAAGTCCACCAACGGCGATACTCACTTGGGCGGCGACAACATCGACCAGCGGATTATCGACTGGATCGTGAGCGAGTTCAAGCGCGAAAACGGCATCGACCTCTCTCGCGACCAGATGGCTCTCCAGCGCTTGAAGGAAGCGGCGGAGAAAGCCAAGATTGAGCTTTCCACGCTGCTCGAAAGCGAAATCAACCTGCCGTTCGTCACGGCGGATGCCACCGGTCCCAAGCACTTGCAGATGAAGCTCACGCGCTCGCGCTTTGAGCAGATGGTGGAAGACATCGTGCAGCGCTCCATGGGCCCGTGCAAGAAGGCCATGGCAGATGCCAACCTCACCCCGCAGCAGATCGACGAAGTGGTGATGGTGGGCGGCCAGACGCGCATGCCGCGCATTCAGCAACTGGTTCGCGACCTGTTCGGCAGGGAGCCGCATCGCGGCGTGAATCCGGATGAGGTGGTGGCGGTTGGCGCGGCGGTTCAGGGCGGCGTGCTCGGCGGCGAAGTGAAGGACGTGCTGCTGCTCGACGTGACCCCCCTCTCGCTGGGCATCGAAACTTTGGGCGGAGTCTTCACCAAACTGATCGACCGCAATACCACCATCCCCACGCGCAAGAGCGAGGTGTTTTCCACGGCGGCCGATAGCCAGCCCTCGGTGGAAATCAAGGTGTACCAAGGCGAGCGCTCCATGGCGCAACATAACCGCCTGCTCGGCGTATTCCAGCTGGGCAACATTCCGCCGGCGCCGCGCGGCATTCCGAAGATCGAGGTGATCTTCGATATCGACGCCAACGGCATCCTGAACGTCACCGCGAAGGATAGCGCCACCAATAACGAACAGAAGATCACCATCACGTCGTCTTCCGGGCTCTCGAAGGACGAAGTCGATAAGATGGCCAGGGACGCGGAATCGAACGCGGCCGACGACCGGAAGCAGCGCGACACCATCGAGGCCCGAAACCGCGCCGATGCGATGGTTTACAACGTGGAGAAGACGCTGAAGGAGCATCGCGCCAAGGTCGGCGAAGCGGAAGCCAAGGAAATTGAAACCGCGCTCGAAGAAACCCGGCAGGCGATGGGCGCCAACGACGTGGATCGCATCAACGCGGCGGTGGATCGTCTCACCGCGGCCAGCCATAAACTGGCTGAAGCGATGTACAAGACGGCGTCGCAGCCTGGCGCGGGCCCCACGCCGGGCGCGCCCGAAGGCGGTGCGGGAGCGGGCGGCCAGGATAAGAAGGGCGGCGACAACGTGGTCGACGCCGAGTTCGTTGACGTAGACGATAAGAAGTAAGCACTACGGCCAGGGCTCGAATCGCGGGCCGGAGCCGGGCAAGCGCACGCGCGCCGTTTCGCCCGGCTCCGGGGCCGCAATGCGCCCGAGAGGTTTCTATGGCAGCGCCTAAACACGATTACTACGAAACGCTGGGAGTGGAGCGGAAGGCTTCGTCAGACGATATCCGCAAGGCCTACCGGAAGCTCGCGCGCAAGCACCATCCCGACTTGAACCCGGGGGATCAGTCCTCCGAGGACCGCTTCAAGAACGTGCAGGAAGCTTACGACATTCTGAGCGATTCCAAGAAGCGCCAGATGTACGATCAGTTCGGGTTCTACTCGGACGCAGGATTCCCCGGCGCGGGTCCCGGGCCTCAGGGCGGCCCCGGTCCGCAGCCTGGCATGGATTTCAACGGTTTCGATTTTTCCGACTACTTCGGCGGGGCGGGAGCGCCCGGCGGCGGTGGGGGGGCTGGCCGGCGCAGGCAGGATCAGGCGTCGGGCGGGCGGTTCCAGGATATCTTTTCGCAGTTCTTCGGCGGCCGCGGGGCCGGCGCGGCTCAGCCCGAGCCACAGAAGGGCAGCGATCTCGAATACGCGATGGATATCGGCTTCTGGCAGGCCATCAAAGGCACCCAGGCCCGGCTGAACATCACGCGCTACGAAGTTTGCGATACCTGCCACGGTTCCGGCGCAACGGGCGCCAATGAAGTGGCCTGCCCCGAGTGCAAGGGCAGCGGCCAGGTGAGCCAGATGGCGGGCGCCATGAAATTCAATATCACCTGCCCCCGCTGCGGCGGCGGCGGAAGGCTGCGGAACGCGTGCCCCACATGCGGCGGCGATGGCCGGGTGGCCCGCACGGAAGCCGTGGAAGTGCGTATCCCTCCCGGAGCCCGCAATGGGTCGCGCCTGCGCGTGCCCGGAAAGGGCAACGCCGGCACAATGGGGTCGCCGGCCGGTGACCTCTATATCACCACCAGGGTGGAAGATCACCCGCTATTCCACCGCGAGGGCGACAACATTGAAATCAAGGTTCCGGTAACCGTGTGGGAGGCCGGCCTGGGCGCGAAGATCGAAGTTCCCACTATCGATGGGCGTACCCAGCTCAAGATTCCGCAGGGCACCAAGAACGGCCAGCGCTTCCGGTTGCGCGAAAAAGGCGTGCTCAATTTGAGAACGAACCAGCGCGGGGATCAGATTGTGGAGGTAGCCATCGAGGCTCCCGCACCCCGCGACGAGCGCACCAAAGAGCTGCTGCGCGAACTGGCGTCGCTGCACACCGAGGATCCGCGCGCCGGCATCTGGACAGACGTCTGAGGAGAGTCCCCATGGCGAAAGCGAAATCCAAAGCGGCCTACATGATCTCGGCGGTGGCGGAGCAGTACGCGATTCATCCGCAAACGCTCCGCCTCTATGAGCGTGAGGGACTCCTCAAGCCTTCCCGCAGCGAAGGCAATACCAGGCTCTTCACGGATGGCGACCTGGAGCGGCTCGAGGTGATTCTGCACCTGACTCGCGATCTGGGCGTCAATCTTGCCGGCGTCGAGATCATTCTGAACATGCGCGAGAAGATGGGCGAGATGCAGACGCAGATCCAGGAGTTCATCTCCACGCTCAACCGCGAACTCGCGGCCCGCACCACGCGGCCGCAGGAAAGCGCGGAGCGCAATTCGCTGATTCCCGTGGTGAACCTGCGGGCCCCGGCGGGCTCATCATCGTCCGGGACGCGGCGTTCGCGCTAGCGCTGTCCCGCTCCGGAGTTACCGCAAACGGCCATCCGCATCAAGCTATGATGTGTATTCAGGCCTTCCTGCTGCATGAGCACTCAAGCCCCAGCCGCGCGCAATCTAACCTTGGCGTACGTAGCGCCATTCGTGGTGTTCGTGGTCGCGATGGGCCTGGAGCGCGCGTTTTCGCTGCCGTCGGCAGTGTACTATCCCCTGCGGTTCATCCTGGTCTGCCTGGTGCTGATTGTTGTGTCCCGCCGGGTGATTCCGTTGCGCCCGTCGGCGCCGCTCGCGAGCATTGCCATAGGGATCGCGGTGTTTCTGATTTGGATCGGTCCCGACGTGATCTTCGGTCCGGCCTATCGCCATCACTGGATCTTCGAGAACGCGATTCTCGGCCAGGCGGCCAGTTCGGCCGGGAGCGGCCTCCGCGGGAACGTGCCATTTATCGTCGTGCGCACGCTCAGTTGCATGATCACCGTTCCCATTCTGGAGGAACTGTTCTGGCGCGGCTGGTTGCTGCGCTGGCTGATTGGCCACGAGTTCACCAAGGTTCCAATCGGCGCATACACGGTTTCCGCCTTTTGGATGGTAGCCCTGTTGTTTGCTTCCGAACACGGGCCTTACTGGGAAGTCGGCCTCGCCGCTGGTCTCATTTACAATTGGTGGCTGGTTCGAACTAAGAATCTGGCCGATTGCATTGTGGCGCACGCCGTCACCAACGGCGCTTTGTCCGCCTACGTTCTACTCACGGGAAACTGGCAATACTGGCTATAACGGAATTCCGGCGAGACAACACAATCCACCGATCTGCAAAGGCTTCGATTCCAACTGAAGTTTGCATTTCAGATAAAGGAGTGCCATTATCTGAACCGGAGGCCGACGTTCCGGGGACTCATAGGACAGAATCATGATGACGCCAAGAGTCGCGGTTCTATTGCTTGGGCCACCCGATTGCGGAAAGGGAACTCAAGCCGATCAACTGGTGAGCCGTTTCCCCCTGAAACATATCAGTAGCGGCGAAGCCTTAAGGGCAATAGCGAAACAGCAAACCGAGCTCGCCGATCGCGTCCGCCAGCAAATGCTTGGCGGTGGCCTGGTGAGCGACCAGGTAGTCAACGACGTGGTGGTTCAAGCGCTGGCTACGATAGGCGATGGCCAGTCTCCTGTCCTTGACGGGTATCCACGCAACCCCGACCAGACCGTCATTATCTTGAAGGCCCTGGCCGACTTGGGCTATGGCAAGGTAATAACAATTTACCTCGACGTTCCCCCGGAGATTTGCAGGGACCGGTGGCTGCATCGCTGCCACAGAACCCACGCGCAAGGAACGCTGCGGGAAGACGATGCGGCGGGCGAAGAAGTCTTCCATCAAAGGATGGCTACCTTCGAGGAGCACACCATCCCGGCGTTGAAGTGCCTTCAACAAAGCACGGAAGAATTCCGCATTGACGGCAGCCCCGCGGTAGAAATTGTGGCGGATGCCATTGCTAACTGCTTAAGCAAGTTCCTGCCGGCGTGCACGCGCGCGTGATGGCGCTCCCGGCCGCAGACGACTGCGCCGAGCAATCGTTGCGTTCCGCGAGCCATCCAGAGGAGCTTCGCCGGTGAGGCGCAACCGCATTGGCGCGGTCACGGCGACGCGTTCCGGTCTCGGCGGAGGCGCGCCGCCGGCAGCCAGATCAGCCCGTTACCGACCAGGCTCGGTTGGAGCCGGTTCCGGCGGATTCTTCCGTGCGCCCTGTGCTTGCGCTTCCGCGGTTTTGCGGAGCGCATCCACGTCGGCGATATCCTGCGGGCGTCCTGCCGCCAGCTTCGCTGCCACTAAGTCGGCGGCGGAAATGAAATACGCATTAAGTCCGGTGGCCGCATCAATCAACCCTTCCACCCTGCGCTCCCATGCGGCGTCAAAATCAACGCCGGGAAGATCGGGGAGAATATCGAAGCCTCGCGGATCGCGTCCAAAACGAAAAAAGCTGCCGCGGTCCGCAAACTCTTCCGGGCTAACGCCTTCAAGCGCTGCGCCAAATTCGGCAAGCGCGGCATACACCGCTTGGGCGTTAGCGTGGTCCGCTTTTATGAAAAGGTCGATATCCTTCGTAAAACGAGGCTGGGCGTGAAAGATGACAGCGTAACCGCCGACAATCAAGTACCTAACGCCATGGGCATTGAAGGCGGACAAAAGGTCTTTGTAGTCTTGGTACATCCGGCTCCATTTCCCAACCTTTGAGTGCGTAGGCGGTCTCGATCATTTCCTCAACCGCGTCAATCCGCTCGTGCACAGGCCGACTCTGCCAGTACCGATACTCGTCGGCCTTCATCTCGTCGAGGTTGGCGTACCTGCGAATGATCGGACCCATGCCTTGTTTGTAACATGCGAAGCGTGGCGCTTCAACTCGGAGCGACCAACTGCCCCGCCCGAATCCAGGGTCATAGGCTCCCGCGAGCCTTCGAGAGGATCTTCGCCGGCGTGGCGTAACCGGGCCGGCCCGGTCTCGATTGAGATTTCGGTTTCGACGGGGTCATGCGCCAAGCAGCGTTGCCTCGCCTGCCGCTAAAATAGCGGGTAGCCAATGATTCAACTCACCGGGGCGGGGAAGCGCTACGGCCCCAGAATCCTGTTCGATAACGCCGACTGGCTTGTCACGCCGAATGATCGCACCGGCATTGTGGGCGCCAATGGAACGGGCAAATCGTCCATCCTTAAAGTCCTGGCGGGGATCGAAGGTCTCGATTCCGGCACGATTGCCGTCCAGAAGAGCGTCGATATCGGCTACTTGCCGCAGGAAGGGCTTTCGCTTTCGGGCCGCACCGTATTCGCCGAATGCATGACCGTCTTCGCGGCGTTGCGGGCGCTCGAAGAGGAGCAGGAAGACTTGGCTCACCGCATGGCCGAGCTCGATCCGAACGGGCCCGAGTATGCGCAGGTGGCGAACCGGTTTCACTGGGTGGAAAACGAGTTCCGCGCGCGCGATGGCTATGCCGTGGAATCGCAAGTGGGCATGGTTCTCTCGGGCCTCGGTTTTCCGCAGCGCGAATGGAAGAAACACACGGAGGAGTTCTCCGGCGGCTGGCAAATGCGCATCGCGCTGGCGAAGCTCCTGCTGCAGAAACCCAATCTTCTGCTGCTCGATGAGCCGACCAACCATCTCGACCTCGAAGCGCGCAATTGGCTGGAGGAGTACCTCGGCGCGTATCCGTACGCTTTCGTGCTGGTGTCGCACGACCGCTACTTCCTGGACACCACCGTGCGCAAGATCGTCGAGATCTGGAATAAGGGACTGCACGTCTATACCGGCGGCTTTTCGCGTTACGAGCAACTGAAGGACGAGCGGCGCGCCCAGCTTCAGGCGGCGTACGACAATCAGCAGGACAAGGTGAGGCAACTGGAAGCGTTCATTAGCCGCTTCCGTTACCAGGCCACCAAGGCGAAACAGGTACAGAGCCGAATCAAGGAACTGGAACGCATCGAGCGGATCGAGATTCCGCCCGACGAGAAATCGATTCACTTCAGCTTTCCCCAGCCGAAGCCGAGCGGACGCGTGGTGGCCGAGTTCCGCAAGGTCTCGAAGAGCTACGGCGACCACCTCGTCTTTTCGGACGCGGATTTCTACATCGAGCGCGGCGACCGCGTGGCGCTGGTGGGCGTGAACGGCGCGGGAAAGTCCACCATGATCAAGATTCTGGCGGGCGTTGAGGCGGTAAGCAGCGGCGAATACATTCTGGGCCACAACGCCGAGCCGGATTATTTCGCGCAGGACCAATACAAAGAGATGGATACCGCCGCGCGCATGATCGACGACCTCGCCACCGTGGCGCCGCGCGCGACCAACACCGAACTGCGTTCGATCCTCGGGTGTTTTCTATTCTCCGAGGACGACGTCTTCAAGACTATAGGCGTGCTCTCGGGGGGCGAGCGGAACCGTTACGCGCTGGCGCGGATGCTGATGCAGCCCTCGAACTTCATGCTGCTCGACGAGCCCACCAACCACCTGGATATACGCGCCAAGGACGTGCTGCTTACCGCGCTTCAGGAATACGCCGGAACCGCCGTCTTCGTCTCGCACGACCGCTATTTCATCGACCGGCTGGCCACGCGCATTATTGAGGTGGAAGATGGCCGCGTGCACGTCTACCCCGGCAACTACGAGGATTACCTCTGGAGAAAGCAGGGCGGCGGCGCCCCGCAAGCCGCCGCAGCCGCGTCCGAAACGGAGTCGAGAGCCGCGGCGCCCGCCGCGGACGAGCAGGCTGCAAAGCAGGAGAAGCGCCTCAACCCGATCAAGCTGCGCCAGATGAAGGAACGCCAGGATTCGATCGAGGAAGAAGTTGCCCGGCTAGAGACGGAAATCGCCGACTACGAGGCGGCGCTGGCGAGTTTTGTCAGCGTCGAAGAGACTTCGCGTGTTTCCGGATTGCTCGATGCGCGCCGCGCCGACCTGGAGGCGCTGCTGGGAGAGTGGGAGGAAGTGTCACAATCTATCGAAGCCAACTCGTGAGACCGGCTTAGATTCAAGACGCCGTCGCCGGGACGTGTGAGCAATCCTCTGGACCCATCTCTCAAAAATTGAACGGCTTCGCCGCGTAAGCGCTGCCGGTCTGGCGTGCGGTCCTGGGTTCGAACTGGCCCCGAAAACGCCGGGCAGGGCGGAATCCTACTCCTGAGCCGGCATTTGCTGCTCGATCTCCCGCCAGGCGCTGACCTTAAGGCGGCGGCACACCCAGCAGAGCGATTCATTGCCGGTCATCAAGAGTTCCGTATCGGCCCCGCAGACGACGCACTTCACCGTCTTCTTCAGGCTGTCCTCGGAAATCGACCGTTTTGCCTGCTCCAGGATTTCTTCCGGAACTACCCGGTCCGGTCTTGCCTGCGCCTTTCGTTTCATTGATCCCCAGTTCCGATTTCACTATGGCAGAAACCGCGCCCTGGGACAATGCCCAGCCCCCCTTGGTACGTACCAGGCTTACGCCGCTTCCGGAATCTGTACTACGGCAGCTACATCCAGAGCCGAAGCGCATCTCGGGCACTTTTGGCCCGCCGCCACCCTCGCTCTGCTTCCCCTCAAATCGATTGCCGCCGGTACGGTATGGGTGCAAATCGGGCAATACGCCAGCCCCAGTGGTCCATTCTGTGACAGTGCTTTCATCTGTACCGCCTCACTACATCGGACGTAAGAATAACAGCATGGGTTGTAGAAAGATCGTAAATATTGTTGGATCGAACAGTACATATAGATGTACGGCAAAGCCTGGGGCAGCAGGCCAGCCGGAACCCGGTTTCGGGGGGTGGTACGCTAATTCGTATGCAGCAGCCCCCCGCACCCAATATCCATCTCGTCCAGACGCCCGATTATAGAGAGAATTACGCGAATAGCGTCCAGATCCGCGTGAGCCTGTGGGATTTCGTGCTGATGTTCGGCCGTATCGATCAGACCGCGCCCGATCACGTTACGATCCAGAATTTTCAGGGAGTTTATCTCAGCCCGCAACAGGCCAAAGCGCTGCTGAACGTGCTGACGCAGAACGTCACGCAGTACGAGTCGGCATTCGGCGAAATCCGGCTGGAGCCGCAGGCGGCCAATAGCAGCGTGCAGTAGGGGTCATGACCGCGCCCGGAACCCGGCCGCGCCGCATCGGCGTAGGCGTCTATCTGTTCTTCCTGGCGGCTTTCGCCCTCGTGCTCTTCCTGGGACACGCGCCCTTCCTGGCGCTGCCCTACTATTGGGACGAGGTCGGCCAATTCATCCCCGCGGCGCTCGACTTTTCCCACGGCGTCTGGATTGCGCATTCACCCAGCCTGCACCCTCCGGCCGTGGCCGCCTATCTAGCGGGCGCGTGGGCGGTGGCTGGCTCCACGCCGGTGGCTACGAAGGCCGCCATGCTACTGGCGGCCTCATTCGGAGTGCTGGCCGCGTTTCTGCTGGCGATCGAGCTTTCGAAACGCGCCCGGAATAAGCCCGCGCTGCTGGCCGTGGGGTTGCTGTGCCTCTCGCCGGTGTTCTTCTCCCAATCGATGCTGGCGCAGTTGGACGCCCCGGCGATGCTGTTCGCGTCGCTGGCCCTGCTGTGGTTTCTGCAGAATCGCATGGCGCTGGCCGGCGCAGCCTGCCTGCTCTTGGCGCTGACCAACGAGACGGGCCTGATCGTGCCGCTTGTATTCGCGGGCTGGCTGGCTTATGAGCGCCGCTGGCGCGACATGGCATGGTTCGCCCCAGCCGTGCTGGCGCTCGGCGCCTGGGCCGCTGTGTTGAAACACGCTACCGGGTACTGGGGCGGGAGCGCGGAGTTCCTCCGCGCCGGCCTGACTTTGAATCCCGCGGAGATCGGAATCACTTTCGTTCGCCGCGCGTATTACCTGTTTGTCGCGAACCTGCACTGGATCGGAACGGCGGCGATGATATACGCGTGGCGGAAGAGCGCGCTCTTTCAAAGCCGCGCGTGGCGCATCGCCTGGGCGCTAATCGGCGCGCACATCGTTTTGCTCGGCTTCAGCGGAGAAGCGGCGCTCAACCGTCATCTGCTCCCGGTTCTCCCCATCCTCTACGCCGCCATGGCCGGGAGCCTGATGGAGTTCCCCAAGATCCCGCGCATCGCCTATTCCGCGGCGCTGCTGGCGGGCCTTGCGGCGTGCAATCTGATTAATCCGCCGTATCCGTTCCCGCTTGAGGACAATCTGGCATTCTCGGATTTCGTCCGCCTTCAGCGTGACGCGGCGGACTACCTGCAGCGTAACTTCCCGCAAGCGCGAGTTTCCACGGTATGGCCGATGACGGTAGAGCTGGCGCAGCCGGAACTGGGCTACGTGAAGCGCGCCATGGCTGTGCGGAACATCCACGATTTCTCCAAGGCCACTCTGGATTCGACAGCCTGGGGCGCCTCCGACGTGGTCGTGGTCTATTCCCGAACATGGGATCCGGCGCGCAGCCTGATGCGCTGGAATTGGGTGAGCGCCTTGTGGACGCGTTGGTACGGCCCGCTCGGCGATGATGGGCTGGCGGATGTGGAATCGAGGATTCCGTTTCCCTCGTTGCAGCGGTTGGAACTAGGCGGCCAGTGGATTCAGATCTACGCGAACAGGCGCCGGGGTCACGCGCCCTTCGGATGGCCCGCCGCGCCGGCAGCCGGTTCCCGGTTCTGAACTTCAGGCCGGCGTGGCGCGTTTGTGGCGTGGGCCTCCAGGCCTGCGGAGTCGAGATTCGTCTCGACTTTTTCAGCGGGTAGCGTCACCCTGCCCGCAGCCGCGAACCCGCCGATCACCGTCCCGCAGCTGGCCCCGCGGCCGGAGGCCGCCGTTTCAAAGGGTCTCCGTGCAGATACGAGATCAGGTCGGCCATCTCAGATCCGCTGAACCGCGGCCACGAAATTCCCTTTAGCCGCATGCGGTCGAGCATCACGGGGCCATGCTTCCAAAGCGCCGCCGCCATGCCAAATGATGTGATCGTCCCCGCCATCGCCGCGCGGCTCGGCGCACCGCTCGAAGCGTCGTCATGGCACGCGCCGCAGCGCTTCCGGGCAAACACCTTCCCGCCCTGCGCGACGTCGCCGCGTTCTTCGAAAAACTGCATGGAGATCAGGTAGCCCACTACCCGGCGCATTTCCTCCTGCGTGAGCGGCGCCGGATCAACCCGCGTTCGCGTGGCGTGGTTCCACATGGCCGCGGCAAACTCGGTAAGGCTGTAACGGGTAGGCTGGGCTTCCAGGGATAACTCGCCCGTATGGCAGCCTGCGCAGCCCTTCGAGGTGAATAGCTGCTCTCCCGACTCCGCCGGGCCGGGCTGAAACTCCACGGCGCGGTTCGATGTCTGCCGGGTTCGCACGTACGCCAGTAGGTCTGTCAATTCCTGGCCGGAGAGCAGTGGATACGGAATCCCCACCCTGCCGAACGTGGGCTTCATGTCCCTGGAGTGGTTCCACATCTGCGCGGCCAATTCAATCGGGTTGGCAACTGCCTCCCAATTCGTCACCGGACGAATGCTGTCACCGGCCGCTGACCCAGTCCCGTGGCACTGCGCGCACTTCTTGGAGTCGAAGAGCCGCGCGCCCCGGCCGGCATCGCCCGGCTGCGCGAAATCGCGAACGGCAAAGAGGTAGACGAACAGGTCCGCCCCCTCCTGCTCGGCCAAGTCCGGCTTGGAGATCGAGGCCTTCTCCATCGCCGCCCACATGACCGGGGCATGGCTCCACAACAAACCCGCCATTACCGACGGACTGAAGTTGCGGACGGCGCCCCGCCCGAGGTCTGGTGCGCGCTTGCCTCCCACCCCGTTAATGCTGTGGCATGCGCCGCAGTTGCGTGTCTGGAATACGGCCATACCGCGGTCCGCATCGCCGGGCGGCAAGATTCTGGTAGCGCCGCTCGCGGCGGCCCCTGCGCCGATAATAGCCAGCGCAATTTGTAGCAGCGTTCTCAGGTTGGCAGAGTGCAAGACCAAATTCTAAACAGAATTAGCCCGGAAGTCATCCTCCCGGGCTCAAGCAATTCGATCAAACGCGCAACTAAGCCAAGGCTTAGTCTCGCTTCGTCAGCGCATGGCGAGAACGACCGGCTGCGAGGCAGTCACTTTGCTCTTCTGCAGCTCGCGCTCCACTCGCGACATGGGCACGTTGGATTTGGACGCGCCGATCCATATCTGGGAAAGAAAATACTGGCTACCATAAGCGTTGAACACCAGTTTGTACTCCCCCGAGGAATTCTGGCTCTGGGGCCGCGCGTTCACAAAATAGGCAGCGCCTTGGTCAATGCTTTCGACCTTGAGGGCGGCCGATCCGGCCTCATACTTCATTTCGTATTGTCCGGCGGGAGCGGTCGTGCTGCCGATCGCGAACTCAAACGGGACGCTAAACTTGGCGGTTTGTGCGCATAGCGGCAAGCTCAGAGCTGCCGTTGCGAGAACTGTAAGCAATAACTTCTTCATGTTTCCCCTCCCAGGGTTGCGCTTGCCGGGCCAAAACGCGCGCGAGGTGTGGCGCCCGGAGGCTCCGGCTAAGTCTATTTCGGTTTCCATACTCTAAAGCTGAGTGTTGAGATCCAGTTTATACGGTATGGCCATGTACACAAGCTCCAAGTTCAGGAGCTAGTGTTCTTGCGCACGAGTGAAGATATTTTCTTGTTGACTAGTCTAAGTGCCGCTAAGCGCCACTGTGCAGTTATTGAATTACTCTCGGCGCTACTTAGTCGCTGGAATCGCTCTTCTTGTAGAATCCACTTGCTAGTGGGTGGTTAGGAGGAACTTCGCGGGTTTCCGAATTGACCTGCTGCCCTTTCAATGTGGCGGAGCAGGCCTGTTTCTTCCGGACGGATGCAAATACTCAGGTAGCTGGTTTCCGCAAACCCCGTCTTTGGGGCCTATGATCATTTCTCGCTGGCCAATGAATCATGCCCCGGCGCTCACCGGGTGGCGTTGCCGCATGAGGAGCAGGCCGAAGGTTGCCGGTATCAGCGTCAGCCATCCGGCCAAAATAGCGCCGGCCGGAGACCCCCAGATTGCGATTTGCTGCGCCCACACCATCAGCGCGCCCAAAACGTGCGCGGCCATCATGGCACAACTGACCCGGCGCTGAATGCCAGGGTCCACGATCTCCCTGACAGCCAGAAGTAGCACGCCCACAAGAAAGAATCCTACACCGGCAAGCCGGATCAGTGACCAGCTCCCAAAATCGTGATGTACGAACGTTCCGAAAAACGAGACGGAGTCCGGTCCGCGAAGCATCAGGAGAAGGCCCATAACACTCGCACTCCAGCCGTCAATTGACACAATCCGACGAAAGTTCATGCGGATATTCTAGAGCTTTCGGTTCGCGGACGCCACGGGTTACTTGCGAGAAAGCGGTCCGTAGCCCGCGTTGCTCCCCAGCGCCATATAAGTGGCCTTTCGGAAACCGTTAGCTTCTAGATCTCCGGCGCCGCTTGCCGCGCCATCCACCATCGCCGCTACCGCCTCGCTGCAATCACTCTCGGAATTCCAGCGAGGTCGGGCTCCACCTGAACGTCATTCCATCCGCCCAGCATGGCGCTGACCCGTTCGCAGCTTCCGAAACCTAGTTCCATCACGAGCCAGCCGCCGGGGCGCAGCACGCGGGGGGCGTCCGCGATGATTCGCTCGTAGATCTCGAAACCCGTTTCGCCGCCGAACAGCGCCACGTGCGGCTCCCAGTCGCGGACTTCGCGCTGGAGCCCTTCGCGCTGTGTGGTGGGGACGTAGGGCGGGTTGGAAACGATCAAGTCCATTGCGGCAGGCGCTATGGACGCCATCAGGTCGCAAACGGCAAATTGCACGGCCGCACACAAACGGTGGGCGTTTCCCGCGGCTACGGCAACCGCGGCAGGCGAGATGTCCGTGGCCCAGGTCTCCGCTCCGGTTTCGAGCCGCAGGGTCACCGCTAGCGCGCCCGAGCCCGAGCCCACGTCCAGGATTCTAGCAGGCGCGCGCTCCTTCGCCAGATTGAGCGCCACTTCCACTACGTGCTCGGTTTCCGGCCGCGGGATCAGCACGTCGGAGGTAACGCGAAACTCACGGCCATAGAATTCCTGCCGTTGGGTGATGTACTGCGTGGGCTTGCCGTTGAGGCGTTCGTGCAGATAGCGGCCGTAATGAATCCACTCGACGCTGGTCAGTTCGTGCTCGGGATGCGCGTAGAGATAGACGCGTTCGCGGCCGAGCGCGTGGCAGAGCAGAACTTCCGCCGTCAGCCTGGGTGCGCCCACGCCGCCATCTTCCAGGAGTTGCACGCCCTGGAGCAGCGCCGTCCCGGCCGTCATCGTGGGTCAGACTCCGGCGCCGACGCCGCCGGCCTGCTGCGAGCGGTAGTGCGTGATGAGCGCTTCGATCACGGCGTCGAGCTTGCCGTCCATCACGAAATCGAGCTGGTGGAGCGTGAAGCCGATGCGGTGGTCGGTGATGCGGTTCTGCGGGAAGTTGTAAGTGCGGATCTTCTCGCTGCGGTCGCCGGTGCCCACTTGGCTGCGCCGCTCGGCGCCCACCGCGGCCTGCTGCTTTTCGAGCTCCAATTCGTAGAGCCGGGAACGCAGTACGCGCTCCGCCTTAGCGCGGTTCTTGATCTGCGATTTTTCGTCCTGGCACGAGACCACCAGCCCGGTGGAGAGGTGCGTAATGCGCACGGCCGAGTAAGTGGTATTTACCGATTGCCCGCCGGGGCCGGAGGAGCAGAACGTATCGATGCGGATATCCTTCGGGTCGATCTTCACTTCAACTTCGTCCGCTTCCGGAAGCACGGCGACGGTGATGGCCGAAGTGTGAACGCGGCCCTGCTGCTCAGTGACGGGCACGCGCTGCACGCGGTGCACGCCGCTTTCATACTTGAGCTTGGCGTAAACCTTGTCACCGCTCACCAGGGCGATCACTTCCTTGAGCCCGCCCACGGCGGATTCGCTGGTTGCGGTCACTTCCATCTTCCAGCCCTGCGATTCGGCGTAGCGCGCGTACATGCGGAACATCTCGGCCGCGAAGAGCGTGGCTTCGTCGCCGCCCGTTCCGGCGCGGAGTTCGAGCACCACGTCCTTATCGTCGTTCGGGTCCTTGGGCATCAGGAGGATCTCAAGGTCATGCTCGATGCGCGCGATCTCAGGTTCGAGGCGGGCGGCTTCCTCTTCGGCCATGGCGCGCATTTCGGGGTCCCGGTCCTGGAGCATGGCGCGCGCCTGGGAAAGTTCGCTATCGGCCTTCTTCCAATCGCGGTAGCGCAAGACTGTCTCGGAAAGAGTCCGCTGTTCCTTGGTGATCTTGCGATACTGTTCCGCGTCGCTAATCACGGCCGGATCGGCCATTAGATTCGTAAGCTCGTCGTAGCGCGCTTCGAGCCGTTCGAGCTTCTGAATATATTGCATGAAGAGTTACGCGATGACCAATTCTCCGCCCTGGGATTTCTCGAGTTCCATCGCGCCTTCGAGGGCGCGGATGGCCACGGCGGTTTGCGCATCGTCGGGCGGTTTCGTAGTGATGCGCTGCAGCCAGAGGCCGGGGGCGGTGAGTCCGGCCAGAATAGAGCCGCGCTTCTTGGCGGCAAAACGGATCAGTTCATAGCTCAGGCCAACTATGACTGGAAGCATTCCGATGCGTACCAGGAACTTGGCCCAAAAGCTTTGCACCGGAATCAACATATAGACAAGCATCGAGAGCACCATCACCACCAGCAGAAAACTCGTCCCGCAGCGGGGATGGAAGGTGGTGAACTTCTGGGCGTTCGCAACGTTCACGGGCTTGCCCGATTCGAAGTTGAAGACTACCTTGTGCTCCGCGCCGTGGTATTCCCAGATGCGCCGCATGTCTTTCCAGCTGGAAACCGCGAACAGGAAGCCCAGAAAGATCAGGATGCGCACTACGCCATCCACCGCATTGAACACGATCAAATTGTTCAGCGCGGGGAACGCCGGCTTCAGGCGCGTAACGGCGTAGAGCGGCACCAGCTTGTACATGAAGATGAAGAACGCGAGCGAGAAGATCAGGCTTCCCGCCATGGCCCACTTAGGCGGTTCCTTGCCCTGGAGCTTCGGGTCCTCCGTCATCTCGTCTCTCATGGCCACGTCGGCCGAGAAGCGCAGGGCGCTGATGCCTAGTTTCATCGCCTGATAGAGCGTGCCGATTCCCCGCAAAACGGGGTGCCGGTAAATGGGATACAGCTCCGAGATGCGGCCGATGGGCTTCTCTTCCGTAACGATTTCGCCGTTCTTGCGGCGCACAGCCACGCAATAGCTGTGGGGCGCACGCATCATAACGCCTTCCATCACGGCCTGGCCGCCGACGAGGGTTTCCTCGCCGCTCTCCAGCGCGGGCAGCATTTGGGAATGCAGAAAGATGCGGAAACATCTACGCAGGGACACCAAGATATTCACTGTACTCCTTCTATTATACCGGGCGGGGAAGGGAAATACGCTCATGGGAGAAGACCTTCCAGTGCCGGGCCAAGTTCCGGGAATTGAAAGCGGAACCCCTCCCGTTCGGCGGCCTCGGGAATCGCGCGCTGGCTGCTCAGAAGAACTTCCGCCATATCGCCGAACGCCAGCTTCAGCGCGAGGCCGGGGACGGTGAACACGGCGGGGCGCCCAAGGGCAGCTGCCAGCAACTTCGTGAACTCGCCATTCGTTACCGGATGCGGGCTGCATGCGTTGAACGCGCCGGCGACGGGCTTTTCGGCGGCGAAGCGGAAGAGTTCCACCAGATCGGCCGCGTGGACCCACGGCATCCACTGGCGGCCTCCGCCGAGCCTGCCCCCGAGGCCAAGGCGGAACGGCAGCAGCATACGGCCGAGCGCCCCGCCCGAGGAATCGAGCACCACGCCGATGCGCAGGCGAACCACCCGGATGCCAAATGCCTCCGCCGCTTGCGCTTCCCGTTCCCAGGCTGCCGTGACCTCGGCGAGAAATCCGCTGCCCATGGCCGCGCTTTCGCTGAGGAGTTCATCGCCGCGCGAGCCGTAATAGCCCGCCGCCGAAGCGCAGACCAGCGCCGGCTTGCGCGGCAGACGGCCAAGCGCGCACACCAGATTGCGTGTGCCAATCACCCGGCTATCGAGAATGCGGCGCTTCACTTCGGGGCTCCAGCGCCGTGCGACGCTCTCGCCCGCCAGATGGATTACTGCGTCGATTTCGTGCAGCGCCTCTTCGGGCGGTTCGCCCGCCTGCGGGTCCCACTTCACGCCGGGGATGCCCCCGGGGCCGGGCGCGCCGCTGCGTCCCAAGGCAACAACGCCGTGGCCCGACGCAGTGAGCGCCCGCGCCAATCGGCGGCCAATCAGTCCGGAAGCGCCGGTGATGGCGATGTTCATGCGCCCGCCCGCTTCCCCGATTTTGCCAGCGCCTCGATGCCTGCGATGTAAGCGGGGACGTCTGTCTTTCGATCCATCCCCGCGCGCGACATGGAGCGGATGGCGCCGTAGATGGGGCGCTGGGGCCAGGGCCGGTCGTGAAGGCCAAGGCACCAAAGGATGCTGGCGAACGATGCCGGGTTTTGCCCGTCGAGCGCGTACCGGTTGTTGAGGTAGAGCATTGTGCCGAGCGCCTCCTCCGGCGTGGCCGACCACTCGAAGATCTTCTTTCCCCAGTACATCCGGTAGTAGCCGTGAATCTTGCCGCGTAACAGCAGCTCTAGCTGGGTAGCGTTCCAAAGAGCGTCGCCGGTCGAGGCGCTCTCGAACTGCTCCAGTGAATATAGCGCCTCGCGGCGGTCGCTGCGGTGGGCGTCGAGCGTCTTGCGCGCCCATGCGGGCAACGCTTCGAGCGAGTCGATAGACGGTGCGTAGCGTGCAAAGTTGAAGGCCAGTTCGCGGCGGACAATCATTTCTTCTAGAAATTCGTCTGCTATCAGTTTCTCCGCCCGCGCGCGTTCGCCGGCGGCCAGCGCGATCTCTAACGCCGAAACCACGCCCGAGCGCAGATACGGGCTCAGGTCCGACGTGGCGCGCGCGGCGGGGTCATTCTTCTGCTGGGAATAGCGCGCCAGGCCCGAATCCAGAAAAGCCGCCAGGCGGCGTAGAGCCTCGCGTCTGCCCCCGCGGAAGCCGAGCGCAGGCGCAACGCCGTGATCGATCTCGCAGTCTGCGGCCAGCGCAGGCACATCGCCGGCGCGGATTTCGGTGTGGAACGGCGGCGTCTCGCCCGTGAAGCGGCGCCTTAGCTTCACCTGCGGAACCGGCGAGAGGTAGTGCGGCAACAGCCGGTGAATCTTGGGGCGGAGGGAGTACGCTGCATAGGACTGCGCGCCGATGGCGCCGGACGGTACGATGCACATCGAATCCACGGCGAAGAATGCCGGAGCGGCGGGCGGCGCCGGAGCAGGCGAGAGTGTTTCCGGAACTTCGTCGGTCACCGCCGCGGCCGCCGCGGCGGCAAGCTCAGCGATGGGGTCGGGTTCGCCCCGCCGCCTAGCGAGGTGGAAAGCATATCCCGCACCGAGCCGCCGGAAAGCCGCGCCGGTTTCAGCGGCGGCTTCGAGCCGGAACGAATGCAGCCGGTCGCTGGCGTACGGGTAATCGCAAGAGAGGCCTTCGGCGGCGAGAAGGGGCAGGTCCAGGTGGTTGGCCAGGTCCGTGGCAAACGCAAGCGCGTGATTCGACTCCGCCCGGTGGGCGCTTCTCATCCAATAGAGGACGTACTTGCCCGTGGGTTGGGTATCGGCGCTGTTCAGTTTCCGGACACGGTGGTCCATATTCTATTGGATGCGGCAGCGCCGCGATGGCTTCGCGTGGCGCCGGTAAGTCAATGACGGGAAAGCCAAAGCACGCCGCGCCTCAGTTTGGCGGATTCAGAAACAGGATGACGCCATCACCACGGATCACCAGTTCCGCCGCTGCGCTTCCCGGGGCCGCGCCCGGCCGGGCTTCCACCCGGCCGTAGATGACGGCCCAGCGGTCGTAGTCCGGGGTCCCGAAACGGAAATTGGCGAGGCTGGTCCGCTTTTTGACCTCGGCGAACTTGCGGTTTAGCTCGGCGCCATCGAGTTCGAAATCGCCGGGCGGCTTAGGGGCTGTCTTCCCATCCTCAACCAGGCGCATTTGCGCCGGCCGGTCCACCGCCGGGTCGCAGGCCTGCTCTCCCACCGAGCGTCCAGCCTCGCGAAACGAGTACCGCCCAAGCACGGGAAGGCTCTTGCCAACCTGTGCGGGCAAATCACGGACGATCTCACAAACCGTCACGGGAATCAGCGGGGCTCCGGCGGGCAGGGCGCAACCGCAACAGAGGGCCAGCCCGAGCCCGGCCCCGTAGGCACGGCGGCCGATGGTCGTTTTCAAGCGCACTTATCCTTAACCTGAAATAGACTCACTTTGTTCGCGCCGCGTTTCGCGAAAAGGGGGCGAATGACTCGGGGCCTGCGTTTACTTCTCTTTCAGGTTGATCGTGCCGCGGCATCCGTGCGCGTTGCAGCAGCACCGCACGGATTCGATCTTATCCGAGAACCGGTAGTCCACCGTCAGTTCCTCTCCCGGCAGAATGATCCGCTTGCTCAGGTAGAGGATGTGCCCCTTCATGATGCAGGCGGTCAGATTCGGCTCACAGCTATGGTTAATGATCTCCGCGCCGCTGCCGCCGAAGGCGCCGTCGAGGGTCCAATAATCGTCCAGCGTGAAGAGATACGTCAGCGAGCCCTGCCCGCGGCGTTTTGTCTCCCGGCGGCTGATGCGCTCTCCGGTGTACTCGATCACCTTCCTCCGCGCTGGAATGCGTTCGAGTGCGTACACGCCTCGCCCATGAATGCGGGAAGTTCTGATCTCCATGCGGAACAAGGCATAACGCGGGTCGATGGATGGGGACTTAACCAGGGACGTGGCCATTTTTCGATGTGGTTCGATTTTATCGCAATGCCGCGGCTCCGCGCTCTTCGGCCACCATCGGTGCGTAAGCTCTGAGTGCTGACCGGGCCCAGAACGGGACTTGGAAGAAGGCGCCCCCCAGTGGGGCGGGCACTCGTGCCAGGAATTTTGGTGAGAACTTCGGCATGCCGCCTGGACAATGCTCTCGTGGCGTATCACCAGCCGCGTTTACCGCGCCTCGACGCAGTGGGCCGGCCGCTGTTTGTCACGTTCTGGCTGCATGGAAGCCTGCCCGCTCACCGCGCTTTCCCGCCCGCTGGCCTCATGAGCAGCGGCAAGGCATTCGCCGCCATGGACCGCTGGAAGGAGCCGACGCCGGGCCGCTGGCAGGCGCGCAAAAGAAATTAGGCCGGCGGAACAGGATCCATCCGTGTTCCGCCGGCCCTCGGCTGCGGCTTGCCGTCGCGTACTCCCCGTGACGGCTGGTCCAACGCGCCGCGCCGGTCGTTCATTCCCTTCGTCCGACGCCCCGATTATAGGCGCGAATGCCAGCTTCGGACCCGATTTAATCTGCGCGGATGTGAAGCCCCGCACAACCCGGCCGCTTCCGGGATAAATAATTCCGATTCCTGCCATAGAAAGTTCTGTCTTGGGGCGGCCAAACCGGCGGGGGACAATGTTTTTGGAAAGATTTCTATTTCGCGCTTATGAAGCTTTTGTGTTGGCTCGTACTCTGTCTGTCGCCCGCGGCGTTCGCGGCGGAGCAGCTTCCGGACGTTGCGGCCCGTCTCACCGCCGTCGAAGCCGCCGCTAGATCGGCCCAAAGCGCTGGCGATAACGCATGGATGTTGGTTAGCGCCGCATTGGTGCTGATGATGACCGGCCCCGGTTTGGCCTTGTTTTACGGCGGGCTAGTGCGGCGTAAGAACGTGCTCGGCACGATGATGCACAGCTTTATTCTCATGGCCGTAGTGACGGTGATCTGGGCGGTTTACGGGTATAGCTTCGCTTTCGGCGGATCTGGCTCCTTTTTCGGCAATTTTCAGTTCGCCTTCCTGAATAACGTCGGTGCGGCGCCCAACCCCGACTACGCTGCCACCATTCCCCATCAGACCTTCATGGTCTACCAGTTGATGTTCGCCATTATCACGCCCGCGCTGATTTCCGGGGCGTTTGCGGAACGGATGAAGTTCAGCGCCATGTTGCTCTTTACGGTCCTTTGGACCACGTTGATCTACTTCCCGATGGCGCACATGGTGTGGGGCAAAGGCGGCATCCTGAACGCCTTTCTGGGCGGCGCCATCCCGTGTCTGGATTTTGCCGGGGGCACGGTGGTGCATATCACGTCCGGAGTGTCCGCCCTGGTTTGCGCCTTGTACCTTGGGCGGCGGGTCGGTTACCCCGGAGAGGGCTTCAAGCCGCACAGCCTTGTCCTCAGTTTTATCGGCGCCTGTCTGCTCTGGGTGGGATGGTTCGGATTTAACGCCGGCAGCGCGCTGGCAGCTTCCGGTCTGGCGACCAGTGCTTTCGTGGCCACTCACTTCGGCGCCGCTGCGGCGGCTCTGGGATGGATAGCGGCGGAGTGGATGCACACGGGCAAACCCAGTATTCTTGGCGGTATCTCGGGCGCAGTCGCCGGGTTGGTGGCGATCACCCCCGCCTCCGGGTTCGTGAAGCCCTTCCCGGCTATGGTTATCGGCCTCTGCGCCGGCGCGGTCTGCTATCTCATGGTGGTCCGCGTGAAACACATGTTTGGCTATGACGACGCGCTGGACGCCTTCGGCGTTCACGGCGTCGGCGGCACCCTGGGCGCGATTCTCACCGGCGTATTCGCCACCAATGCGGTCAACGATGCGCTGAAGGATTCCGCTGGCAAGCCGCTGCCGCTCGGCCTCGTTGACGGCCACGCGGGCCAGATCGTCAACCAGCTTATCGGGTCGGCGATCGCCTGGGCATTGGCCATCGTAGGAACCTTGATCATCCTCAAGATCTGTGACGTTCTCGTCGGCGTGCGCGTGTCCAGGGAGCAGGAGATTGAAGGACTCGACCTGTCCATGCACGGTGAGGAAGGGTATATTCTCGAATCGTGATGAAAAAAATCGAAGCAATCATTCAGCCGTTTAAGCTCGACGAGGTAAAGGAGGCGCTCAAAGGCGCCGGCGTCGACGGCATGACGATCACCGAGGTCCGCGGACACGGGCGCCAGAAGGGCCACAAGGAAGTCTACCGCGGCCAGGAATACAACGTCGATCTCCTCCCCAAGGTGAAGCTCGAGATGGTTGTGCCTGGAGCCCGTTGCGATGAAGTCGTGGCCATTCTGGCCAAGGCCGCACGCACCGGCAAGATCGGCGACGGCAAGATCTTCGTGTTTGACGTTGCCGAAGCCATTCGCATCAGAAACGACGACCGTGGAGAATCGGCCCTCTAGCCCCGACCCCAGAACCCGCCTTGGAGAGCGCTCCGGCCGCGTCGATGCCTCCGTGCTCGAATCGGCCGTGGGCCTGCTTTCCGAAGGGCGTGGCGCGCGCTTCGCCCTGCTTGCCGTAGGCGGCTATGGGCGGCGCGAACTGTTTCCCCATTCGGATGTGGACTTGCTGCTGCTCACGCAAGCCGAAGAAGATGCGCGCGAATCGAAGCCCGCGATCGCCGCATTTCAGCAGCGGCTTTGGGACGGCGGGATGCAGGTCAGCCATTCGGTCCGCACCGTGGAAGAGTGCGTCCAAGTCCACGACGGCAACGTCGAACTGAATATCTCTCTCTTGGACCGCCGCTTTCTTGCCGGCAATCGCGAACTCTACAGCTCGCTCGAAGAGAAGTTTCCGCGCTTCCTGAGAGCCAGCCGGGACGTGCTTGTAGCCAACCTTTCGCGGTTGACGCGAGATCGATACGCCAAGTACTCCGATACCTTCTACCACCTGGAACCGAACGTGAAGGAAACCCCGGGCGGGTTGCGCGACCATCACCTGATCTACTGGCTGGAATGTCTCCGCGGAAATCCCTGGCCCGAAGCCTCACCCGAACTCGCCCGCAGTTTCGAACACATGGCGCGCATCAGGCTCTGGCTCCACGACCACTCCACCCGCGACCAGAACGCGCTCACATTCGATTTGCAGGACGCCATCGCCGAGGATTGGAACTCGGGCGACGCCGCCGGGTTCATGCGCGAGTATTACCGCCAGTCCCGAGCGGCCTATCGCGCGGCCACGCGGGAACTGGAATCGCTTGAGGCCAGGACCAGCGGCCTGCTCGCCAACTTCCGCGACTGGCGGTCGCGTCTGGGCAACGCCGATATCGCCGTCCGCAAGGACAGGGCGCACGTGCGCGAACCGCACCTGATGCAGCGCGACCCCGAACTCGCTCTGCGCCTGTTCGAGTTCACGGCCCGGCACGGAATTCCGCCATCGGTCGAAACCGCGCGCCGCATTGAAGCCTGCCTCCCGGCCTTCGACGCGCACTTCGGCGTGGAGCGGCCCCTGTGGCCGGCTTTGAGCCGCTTGTTCGCTCTTGAGCATGCGCCCATGGCGCTACGCGCCATGCACGAAACGGGCGCTTTGTATTCCTTCTTTCCGGAATTGAAGGGCATTGAGTGCCAGGTGATCCGCGATTTCTACCACCGCTATACGGTAGACGAGCACACCATTGTCGCCATTGAGACCCTGCGTTCGCCGCAAGGCTCCTACGCCGGCCTTCTGGCCGAAGCCGGCAACGTCCCCGCCATGATTCTGGCCACGCTGTTCCACGATGCCGGCAAAGGTGAAGAGGGAGAAGGCCACGTCACGGGCTCGGTCCGGCTCGCCGAAATCGCAATGGAGCGCATCGGCGTTTCGCAGCCGGAGCGGGAACTGGTGGTGTTCCTGATTGGCAACCATCTGGTGCTCTCGGCAGTGATGCAATCACGCGATGTGTTTGACCCCGAAACCATCCGCGAGGTGGTGGCGCAAATGGGAACCGTGGAACGCCTGAAGGGGCTCACGCTGCTCACTTATGCCGATATTTCGGCGGTTAACCCTTCCGCCATGACCCCATGGCGCGCCGAGCAACTGTGGCAGCTCTATCTGGCGGCCTACAACGAGATCACCCGCACCCTCGAATCCGAACGCATCGATAGCGCCGTCGCCATCGCCGCGCACGCCGAATTTCTGGAAGGTCTTCCCATACGGTACTTGCGAACTCACTCGGAAGCCGACGTCGCCAGCCACGTGGCGCTCGAAGAGAAAAGCCGCAAGAAGGGCGCCGCCGTCGAGATAGAACGGCTGGACGCTGCATGGCAGATGACGCTCGTCGCCAAAGACCGTCCGGGCCTGTTTGCCTCCGCGGCTGGAGCGCTGGCCGGCTTCGGCCTCAACATCTTGCGCGCCGAAGCGTATACGAACAGCCGCGGCGAGGCGCTCGATGCCTTCGTGTTCGCCGATCCGCTGCGCAATCTGGACCTCAACCCCTCCGAAGTCGATCGCCTGCGCGCCACTGCCGAACGGGTTCTTTCGGGCCGCATGGATGTGAAGGAGTTGCTGAAAGGGCGCCCCAAGCCCGTTCTCCCCAGCCGCAAAGCGCACATTCCTTCGACCGTCAATTTCAATTCCAGCGCCAGCAAGACGGCCACGCTGATCGAAATTGTGGCCGAAGACCGTCCGGGGCTGCTCTACGACGTGGCCTCCACGATATCCTCCGAGGGCGGCAATATCGAGGTGGTCCTGATCGATACCGAGGCCCACAAGGCGATCGACGTCTTCTACGTCACCAAAGATGGCCGCAAGCTGGACGCCCCGGAGCAGGACGCGATGGCCGAAGCGCTTCGCGCCGCCCTCGGCTGATCCCCCCCTCCAATTGCGCGCCTTCGCACGTTTTGCGGGTTAGCGCGTCGCCATCCTTGTAATCGAAATTCGACAACGAACATCGATAGTTTATACATGGCGATGGATACCAAGCTGTGTTCCGGCCTGATCCGGATCCACGTATTGCACCGTGCCGCGGCGGCGCCCGTCTTCGGTCTGGGGATGATCGAGGAACTAGCGCGCCATGGTTACCGCATTAGTCCGGGAAGCCTGTATCCCATGCTTCACGGGTTAGAGAAGAAAGGGTATCTGCTGTCCACCGAAGAGCGGCGCGGAAAATCGCTCCGCAAAGTCTACCGGGCCACCGCGCTGGGGAAGAAAGCGCTGGCTTCGGCGAAACGCGGCGTTCGGGAACTGCTCCGGGAAATCATGCCGGAAGAATTAGGGCGCTGATCGATTGAGAAGAATGTATCGCGCGGCAGCGGCCGCCGCAATTCTGTTAGTGAGCCGCACGCTGCCGGCGCAGACCGCCGGCGGCCTCACGCTGGAGCAGGCCGTTCAGACAGCGCTCGCGCGCTATCCTTCCGTTCGCGTTTCGCAGGCGCAAATCGACGAGACCGCCGCAGCCATCTCCCTGGCGCGCGCCGCCTATCTTCCGCGCATTGACGCGGCCGCTCAGGTGAACCGCGCGACGCGCAACAATGTCTTTGGCCTTCTGCTCCCGCAAAGCACGCTCCCTCAGATCTCGGGACCCGTGCTCGGAAGCAATAACTTCGGAAGCGTGTGGGGAAGCGCCATCGGCGCGCTGGTCACCTGGGAGCCTTTCGATTTCGGCCTTCGCTCGGCCAATGTAGGCTCGGCGGCAGCCGCTCGCGCGCAATCCGAAGCAGCGTTAAAGAAAACCGAGTTCGCCTTGGCGGTCCAGGCCGCCGACGCCTACCTGACTCTCGCCGCGGCCCAGGCGACCGTGCGCGCCGCTCAGGCCGGCGTAGACCGCGCCGAAGTGGCTGCCCGTTCGGTGAAGGCTCTCGCCGACGCCGAACTTCGGCCCGGCGCGGACGTGTCGCGCGCCGAAGCGGAACTCGCGGCGGCCCGAACGCAATTCATTCAAGCGGGGACCGCTGTCGAAATGGCCAAAGCCCTTCTCGCGGGCTTCACCGGCGGGGATCCCGGCCAACTGACGCTGGCCGCTCCCGCCTTCGAGCGCCTCCCGGCAGTACGGCCTCCCGAAACCGCCAACCTTGCCGCCAACCCCGAAGCGCTGGAGCGCCAGGCCGCCGTCGAACAGGCCCAGGCCCAGATGCGCGCTCTCGAACGGTCGTATTTTCCCCGCTTCTATTTGCAGGCCGCAGCCTCGGCGCGCGGTTCCGGCGCGGAGGTGGACGGCACGCGTCTCGGTGGCCTCAATGGCCTTGCCCCCTCGGTGCAGAACTACGCGCTTGGCTTTAGCGTGCAGTTCCCCATCCTCGACTTCGTGGGTATTCGCGCCCGTATCGCGGCCCAAGCCGCTACGGTGCAGGAACGCGCCGCCCTGGCTGACCAGGTAGCCGTCGAACTCCGCGCGCGCTGGAATAGCGCGGTCGCCGAAATCAACGGCGCGCGTCAGGTGGCGGCCAACACGCCCGCCCAGGTCTCCGCTGCCCGCGACGCCGAGCGGCAGGCTTCGGCGCGCTACGAATCCGGCTTGGGGAGCATTGACCAACTTGCCGAAGCGCAGCGCGTGCTCACGCAGGCTGAAATCGACGACGCACTCGCCCGGTTGGGCGTTTGGCGGGGCCTGCTGGGGATCGCCGCCGCTGCCGGGGACATCCAGCCATTCGTTGCCGAGGCCGCCCGATGAGCTTGCACTGGGGAGGGAAATAACGTATGCGCCTCGTCCTGGCTGCGCTTGGCCGGCCTCTCACGCTCATCGCGGTTCTCATTGCGGTCGGCTTCGCCGCCGCGCTCGCCATCCACCGAATGCCCGTGGACATCTTCCCGCAAGTGGGCGACCCCGCCATCTATGTCGCGCAACCCTATGGCGGCATGGACCCCGCGCAGATGGAAGGCTACCTCACCTATTACTACGAGTATCACTTCCTCTACATCACGGGGATCGACCACGTCGAAAGCAAGTCCATCCAGGGCGCCGCTCTGATGAAGCTCGTGTTCCACGAAGGCACGAACATGAGTCAGGCGATGTCGGAAACGGTTGGCTACGTGAACCGCGCGCGCGCGTTCATGCCGCCGGGCACGGTGCCGCCGTTCATCACGCGCTTCGACGCGGGCAGCGTCGCCGTAGGCCAACTGATCTTCAATAGCGCCACGCGCTCTCAAGGCGAGCTTCAGGATTTCGCGCTCAACCGCGTGCGGCCCCTGTTCGCGACCATCCCCGGCGTCTCCGCGCCGCCACCCTTCGGCGGCAACCAGAGAACCATCGTCATAACCCTCGACCCCGATAAACTGCGCCAGCATGACGTCTCGCCCGACCAGGCCATCGCAGCCGTTTCCGCGGCTACGCTGGTGATGCCATCGGGAAATCTTTCTGCCGGGTCGGTCACCAGCATCGCCCGCACAAACGCCGCTCTCGGCGCCAATCTGTCCGAACTTCTCGATGCCCCTGTCCACCCGAAGTCTGGCGCCACGGTTACTTTGCGCGACATAGGAACCATCGAAAACGGGACCGATATCGTCACTGCCTACGCCCACGTGAACGGCAAGCGCACCGTCTACATTCCGGTCACAAAACGCTCCGACGCCTCCACGCTGGCAGTGATCAATGCCGTCAAGGCCGCTATCCCCGAGTTCAAGAAAGCCGTTCCCGATGACGTGGATGTGCGCCTTGAATTCGATCAATCCCCCACCGTCACGAATTCCATTCGCGGCCTCGTACTGGAAGGGCTGCTTGGCGCCGGGCTCACCGGCCTGATGGTGCTCCTCTTTCTCCGCGATTGGCGCAGCGCGCTGATCGTCGTAGTGAACATCCCATTCGCCTTGTTGGCGGCAGTCGCGCTTCTGTGGCTAACCGGCCAAACCATCAACATCATGACGCTCGGCGGGCTCGCGCTCGCCGTGGGCGTACTGGTGGATGAGGCCACGGTCGAAATCGAGAATATCCACACGGAGATGCGCTCTGGCATCTCGCCGGCGCGCGCCGTGGTGAACGCGGCGAGCAAGACGAACATGGCGCGCCTGCTTTCGATGCTCTGCATCCTGGCCGTCTTCGTCCCCTCGTTCTTCATGATCGGCGTAAGCCGGCAGTTGTTCGTTCCGCTCTCGCTGGCTGTAGCGTTTGCGATGATTGCGTCCTACCTGCTGTCGAGCAGCCTCGTACCCGTCTTCTCGGCCTGGCTCATGCGGCCCGTGCGGCACGAAGCCCCGGCGCGCGATGGCCACTTACGGCGGTTCTACAACAGCTACGTAGGTATCTTCCTTCGACTGCGATGGCCGGCTGCCATTGTGTACCTCGGCGTTTCGTTCGGCATCGTGGCGCTGTTACTGCCGCGCATGGGAACCGAGATCTTTCCCGATTCGCGCGCGCCGCTTCTGCGCCTGCGGCTTCGAGCCCCCGCCGGAACGCGCGTCGAAGAAACCGAACGCATCGTGCTCCGCGCTTTGGACGTGATCCGCCGCGAGGCCGGACCAGATAACATTCAGATCACCAGCGATTTCGTCGGCGTCGTGCCTTCGAGCTATCCCGTCGATCTGATCCATCTGTTTACGAGCGGACCGCAGGAAGCCATCGTGCAGGTTGCGCTCCGCCCCGGCGCCCCCGGCGGCGAGGACCTGCGCGAGCGCCTGCGCGGCGCGCTCCGGCGAGAGTTGCCGCAGCTTCAGGTGTCCTTCGAAGCGGGCGATATCGTGAGCCAGGTGATGAGCTTTGGCTCGCCCACCCCCATCGAAGTTGCAGTCCTCGGGCCGAGCTTGCCCGAACTCTACGCCTACGCCGCAAAGGTTCAAACCCGCATGGCCGCGCTCCCGTTTATACGCGACCTGCAGATTCCCCAGGAAGCGCGCTATCCGACTCTCGACGTGAATATCGATCGCGAACGCGCCGGCCAGCTCGGCCTCACCATGGCCGACGTCGCGCGCTCCGTCGCGCCGGCCACCTCGTCGTCGCGTTTCACCCAGCCGAACTACTGGCGCGACCCGAACACCGGCAACGCTTTCCAGATTCAGGTGCAGTTGCCGCAATACCGCATGCAGGGGCCGGGCGAACTGGGCGGCATTCCCATCTCGAAGGACGGCCACTCCGCGGCGCTGCTCGCGGATGTGGCCGAGTTGAAGCCGGGCTTCATGCCGGGGATGATCGAGCGCTACAACGGCAGGCGCGTGGTGAGCCTCACGGCCAACGTGCACGGCATGGCTCTGGGCGATGCCGCGCGGGAACTGAATCAGGCGCTCGCCAAGTTGGAAGCGCCGCCCCGGGGCATATCGGTGACGCTCCGCGGCCAGATTCCGCCTCTCGAAGCGACCATCTCGGGATTGCGCACGGGGCTGCTGCTGGCGGTTCTCGTAATCACGCTATTGCTGGCAGCCAATTTTCAGTCCGTGCGTCTGGCGGCTGCAATCGCGCTCACCGTACCCGCCGTCACGGCGGGAGTATTGCTGGCACTTCGCCTTACGGGCGCCACCTTGAACCTGCAATCCTTCATGGGCGCGATCATGGCCATCGGAATCTCTGTCGCGAATTCTATCCTGCTCGTCACCTTTGCCGAGCGATTCCGCCACGAAGGCGCAACGCCGCTCGAAGCCGCGCGGCACGGGGCCGCCAGCCGCGTGCGCGCTATTCTGATGACCGCCTCCGCCATGGTCTTCGGCATGCTGCCGATGGCCATTGGCTTTGGAGAAGGCGGCGCGCAAACGGCGCCCCTCGGGCGCGCCGTCATCGGCGGTTTGATCGCCTCCACGTTCGCCACGCTCACCGTGCTGCCGGGAATCTATGCCATCCTGCAGCGCGGAGCATCGCCCCATTCCGCATCGCTAAACCCCAACGACCCCGGGAGCCGCTACTATGACCCTGCGTAATCGCCTTCTTATCCTCTGCTCGGCCGCGCTCGCTAGCGCTTTACCGGTGCTCTCCCAACCCGCGTTTGTTGCCGTGATTTCACGCCCCGTATCCCGCACCGTCGATCTTCCGGGAGAGTTCGAACCGTATCTGAGCGTTTCGCTTCATGCGCGCGTGCCGGGTTACGTGGAGCGCGTGCTTGTGGATCGCGGCAGCGCCGTCAAAGAAGGCCAAGCCCTGATCGAATTGAGCGCTCCGGAAATGACCGCCCGCATCGCCGAAGCCGCCGCCAAAGCGCAATCCGCCGAGTCCGACCGCGCGCAAGCCGAAGCGCGGCTCACCGGCGCCCGGAGCACGTACGACCGCCTGCGCAAAGCGTCGCAGACGCCCGGCGCAATTGCGGGCAATGAACTCGTGCAGGCGGAACAGGAGGTGCAGGCGGCCGAAGCTCTGTCGCGTTCGCGTGCCCAAGCCGTCACCGCCGCGCAGGCGAGCCAGCGCGCCTTGGAAGAACTCGAAACCTATTTGCGAATCACCGTGCCGTTTGATGGCGTCGTCACCGAGCGTCTGGTTCATCCGGGCGCGCTCGTGGGACCCGGTTCGGATACGGCCTTGCTGACCGTTCAGCAGATCTCGCGGCTGCGTCTGGTGGTGTCCGTGCCCGAGGAATACAGCGGAGACATCTCGGCCGGCGCCAAAGTCACGTTTCACGTTTCCGCATTTCCCGGTAAGGCGTTTACCGGCGCGGTCGCCCGCAGCGCGCACGCACTTGACCGCAGCTCACGCACGCTGCCTGTGGAACTGGACGTAGCTAACAGCGATGGCGCGCTCGCTCCTGGAATGTATCCGCGAGTAAGCTGGCCGGTCCGCTCATCGGGCGCCGCGTTGCTGGTCCCGAAAACCGCGGTAGTCACCACCACGGAACGCACCTTCGTGATTCGCGACCGCAACGGCGCTGCCGAGTGGGTGGACGTAGCGAAGGGCGCGGCCGATGGCGACCTCATCGAAATCCGAGGCGATCTACACCCCGGTGACAAAGTAGTCAGCCGCGCCACCGACGAAATCCGCAACGGTGCACGCCTGCAGGCAGCCGGCAAATAGCGCTGACGGCCCGGCCGCGAGGGAGCGGTAGCGTGAATTATCCGCTGAACTTGATGCCGAGGCAACCCAATTGCCCCAAAGGGCCGAAGGCCCGAGTGGCTGCCCCGGCGTTTACTTGATGACCGCCTTTTCCGCCGCCTCGTTCTCGTAATCGTCCTCGACGCGTACGGCAATCGTGTGCTCGCCGGGCGCTGCGTCGAGCGTCAACGCGTAGTCCAATTCGGAAGCATCGGAAAGCTTGGTTACCGGCGCGGCCATGGTCCAGTCGCCGCCGTCGAGCGAATATTCCGCCTGCGCGATATTGTTCAGCGCGTCCGCCGCGTGCCAGCGCGCCTCCAACTTTGCGCCATTCCGCGCGGCCGTGAGATTGGTGATTTTAGGCGCGGCGTTGTCGATGATGAATGGGTCGCCGATTGTCACAGCCGAGAGCGCATCCGCGGGCGGATTGTCCGGCAGGTCCGAAACCGTTACGCGAAGCCGGTATTCGCCATCCGCGTACGCCGTGGAATCCCACGAGTAGTATTTCTCTGAGAGCTTATCCTTCAGCGGCTTCCACTGAGTCTCGTTCTCGCCCTTGATTTCGAGCGTGTAGCTCATCTCGTCGCCGTTCGGGTCGAGCGCCAGCCAGCGCGCCCCCACGCAGCCCTTCGCGTAAGTCATCGCGGGCGTTATGGTGACAGTCGATTCCGCCGGCGGGGCCACAGCGGGGCGCGGCGCCGCGCGCGCCGTGAGCATCGGCAGCGTGACCGATGCAGGCGCGGGGGCCGCAGCCGCGGCGGGCGCGGGGAAGCGGAAATTCGGCGGCGTCATCTCGATGCGGTCCACCCGAGGCTCCAGATTCTTCGGCAGGTAGGCCACGTCCACGTAGTCGAGTTCCGGCGACTCCCCGGATGCGCTGCTGGTCAGCGTGGCCTTCCATTGGACGAACCGCGCCGGGGGAGAACCGATGTGTCCGCCTTTCGGAACTGTAACCGGCGCCGACCACGCGCTCCAGTTCTGCTGCGGCGATTCCACGTTGCCGCTGCGCGTCGCAATGGCCACCTGCCCGCCCTTCAACGCGCTGTCAAAACTCAAACGCCCCCACTGCGAATGCAAACCGCTATCGAACACATCGCTTTCGATCGTGCCTTCGCGCGCCACCCCCGGGCCTATCTCGTAAACCTTCCCGGTGTTTCCGGTGGCCGCATAGAGCTTTCCGTTGCTGCCCGTCTGGAACGCCGTCACCTGGCCGGCCGGCTCGGTCAGCAGCGCCGTATATGTGGTCGGCGATTCGATGCGGTAGATATTTCCCTTGTTGCCCGCGCCCACCAGCGCCCGGCCGGCGTGGTCGAACGCGATCGCGTAAGCTACATCCTGAGCGTGGTTCCAAACGCGTCGCGGCGTTCCGTCCGCGTCAACGCGATAGACGTCGCTGCCGCCGGTAACTGCCGCCGGCGCCCCGGTTTGAGCGGGCGGAGCGGCCTGCCTCGGGGCCGCCGTGAGTTGCCCGGGAGCGGTCGGGTTGGCGACCGCGGCCGGCGCCGGAGCCGCCGCGGGCGCCGGCGCGGGCTGCGGAGCGGGCGCTGGCGCCGGGGCTTGCTTCAAACCCACCGCAGCCGCGTAGATGGCGCCGTCGGGAGCCACGGCCACCGCCGTCACTTCGCGTTTCGGAGTCTGGTAGAGCACGAAGCCCTGCCCCGCGGGCGAGACCCGCAGCACGATGCCTCCCGGTTCGGTCCCCGCGATCACCTGGTCCTGCCGGTCCACGGCGAGGGAGCGGATGTGCGTCTCATCCATGTGGAAGAACGCCGCGCCCTTGCCGTCGGGCATCACGCGATGGATATCGCCGTGATCCCCCGTAGCGATGTATAGATTTCCCTTGGAGTCAAACGCCATTCCCCAGATGTACTTGGCCTTAGGGTCATAGAATACTTCGGATTTCCCGGCGGGGTCCACGCGGTAAACGCTGCCGTCGGGAGAAGTGGCTACGTACACGCGGTCTTTCGAATCCACGGCGATGGCGTGGATTTCGAGCGCATCCCACTCCGCCAGCACACGCGCTTTGCCGTCCGGCGGAATGATGTAGAGCTTGGCGCCGGTGCCGCCGCCCGCGTAGAGATTCCCCTTCGAATCCCGCGCCAGCGCCCACAGATAGGCGTTTGAGGCGTCGAAAAGTTCCCGCGATTCGGGCGCCAGGCTCAGCAGCCCGTCGCTCCGCGAGGAAAGGTTCTTCATGACGCCTTTTTCAAAATCCGCGTATTCGCCCTGTGTCCAGGTACGCGTTTCGCCGGCGTGCAATAGGGCCGCGGCGGGCAGCAGAAAAGCCGCCCAGCGTGTAACGGCGCGTCGCCGCCATAGGCGGGGCGCCGGGAAACTCGAAAGATTTCTCATTCTGTTTGTAAGCGGTTACTTCACTTGAATGCGAAGCGTGTAGCTGCCGGTCACCATATAGTCGAACGGAATCGCCATCTGTTCCGTGGCGGTTTCCGCCGACGTGACCATGGCGCGGCTCGGCGCGCGTCCTGCCTGCATCACGTTCAACGCCGAAGAGGGCAGGCTCGGCAGGGTCTTGTCTTCGTAATACGCCGTGGTGCTCGAATCGATCAGCGAAACATACAGCTTGTTGTTGCTCCGCTCCTGGTTCAGCAGAGACACTGTTTCCGCGATGCCGATGAAGCGGTTCGCCTGGCCCGCCATGCTCTGCATCCGATTGGCCGTATCGGCGTCGCTCAGCACGATGCGGTGCTCGCCCTTCGAAAGCCCCGACGGAATGTGAAGAGTGAACTCCTTCACGATGGGGTCGCCGCGATACGGGCGCAGCATCACCTTGAGCGCGGCGTCATCTCCCGGCCGCACGTCGGCGTTCGCCACCCAGGCGTTCTCAATCGTTGCCGCCCGGCGTTCGGGCAACAGGTCCACCGTAAGGTTCACGCTTCTTACGTCCGCGGTCTTCACGTTATTCAGGTACAGCCGGTTGAACTTATCGCCCCACCATCCGGCCAGCGCGACAGAAGGCGGAACCGGCACTTCGCCCGAAGTCTGCATGGTCGAAAGCGAAATATTCGAGGGCCCGCTCATCTCCACCTTCCCGCTCAGGCGGTAGGTGGCCTCGTCGGCGAAGTCGTTCATCTGCGAGAGCGAGTTATAGAGCGTCAGCATCATCAGGTAGGGCGTCCATTTCTGATGCACGAAGACGTTGAAATGGAAGTCCTGCTCGCGCAATACGGCGGCCTTGTCGTCGAGCGACCGCATCTTCATGGTCACCGGGATCATCGGAGATTCCTGCCCGAGCTCGCCCATGATGCCGCTGTGCCGGTCCTGGCGCAGCGCGCCCACAATGTCCGTGGCATTGGCCATCTTGTTCGGCTGGAATGTCGAGGCCAGCGTGGTCAGCACTTCCCCCTTCGCCATGGGCATATCCACTGGCCCGAGGTTGAAGAACGAATGCCCGAAGGCGAGGATATTCTTGCCGTCGTTGTAGGTAACCGTGCCCAAGCCGGTCACGCTCATATCGCCATCCACCAGCACGCCCGCCACCGTCTCGCCGGGGCTGAGCGATTGCTGCCACCCCGCCACGGGCTTGTTAGTCTTGATCGAACTGCCCGCGCCGCCGCCCTGCACGGTCGCGATGCCCATCTGCTGGAAGATCGGGGCGAACTGCCGGATAGTTTCGTCGGTGAACCCGGAAAGCGAAACCGGGGTTTCAATCGGAACCATGAACGGCTGCGCCGAAACGGGCTGCCCCAGCAACTCAGCCGGAACCGGGACGCGGTCGGCCGCGCGCGGCGCGTCGGGGGCGCGCGCGGTGTCCGGACGCGTTTGGTCCAGCTTATTGATATCGAGCATCAACTCGATCGGCGTAATGCCGCAGATCGCGTCCGGGGAGAACTGGCTCAACCGCAGCGCCACCGCGCCAATCAACTTGCCGTCGATATATACAGGGCTGCCGCTCATTCCGCCGGCGACGTTCGTGCGGATCGCCTGCCCGCCCATCTTGGCGAGAATCACGTCCTGCTTCGGCCCCCACATGTCTTTCCAGCGGCCGATGATCTCAATTGGTACGGGCTCGGGCTCCGTTCCCTGGAAGACGGTCCAGGCTGTCCCTTGCATGCCGGGTTTGACCTGATCGAGCGGCATGATTTCCACCTTGCCGGCCTTGGGGCGGGAAGGAAGCGCATCTGCCGCGTACCCAGTCGCGGCGGCCGCGAAACCGAAAAGAAACGCGGCGGTTCGCAGGTTCATTGGTTGAAATACTCCAGTTGCGTTTATTGTACTATGGCGGGCAAAAGCGCCATTCGAGAGCGTTTACAATCAATGATGTAATCGCTCTCGGTCTCTTACATAGACTCGTCCGCATCGATTTCGGTTTATGGCTGCCACGCGAATTCTGCGCCACGTTCTCGGCTGGACCCTGCTTGCCGGCGGGGTGGCAGGTATTCTGCTTCCAGTGATCCCCGGAATTCCGCTCCTGATCGCCGCGGCGGCGGTGCTCGGCTCAGACCACTTTCTGATTCGCCCGTGGAAGAAACACTTCGACCGCTGGCGAGCGGAACGCAAGAAAACCGGCGGCCCGGAGTAGACGCTTCCCCCACCCTCACCCGCGAAAGCCATCCGAGCCCCGAGCGCCCAGCCAGGGGTGGCATCACCATCCAGATGGGCTCAGCGTTCGGCGCCTCGCGAAACCACGCAGTCACGGCCGTTCGCATCCCCCTAACTCGTTCATAAACAAAGCCCACCGCCTCCGCACCTGGCTCACCGCGCGGTCTCGCCCAGCTACCATACGGACGTGGAGCGCTTAACGAATGTGGACCGCGCCTGTTCCGTCGCCCTGGGGATACTGGCCGCCGAACTCAATAGTGAATTGACCATTATTTTGGGGGGCATTACGGAAGCCGCCGCCCGGCTGGAGCCCGGCCATCCCGCGCGGAAGCGCCTCAGGGAAGCCCAAGGCGCCATCCAACGCAGCGCTCGCGCCTGTCTGTGTGTTCTGGATTTCCGCGCCCGCCACGGCCTGCGGTCCACCCGGGCCGCGCTCGAATCCGTGCTGGACGGATGAAGCCGGTCGCGCCGCGTCGACCGTGGCGCGGGCCTCCAGGCCTGCAGAGTCGAGATTCGTCTCGACTTTTCTTTGGGGTGATGCAGGAGCCCCTGAAGGATGTTCCGCACGCGTCATACTGTAAGTTAGTGCGCATTCTCGCCATTGAATCTTCCTGCGATGAGACCGCCGCCGCCGTGGTGGAAAACGGCGAGACGGTTCTCTCTTCCGTGGTCGCCTCGCAGATGAGCACCCACGGCAAGTACGGAGGCGTAGTGCCCGAACTGGCGTCGCGCGAGCACCTGCGCGCCATCGTGCCCGTGGTGCGCGAGGCGCTGGAGCGCGCGGGAGTGGCGCTCGAAGACCTCTCTGCCATCGCCGCCACCGTGGGCCCTGGCCTGGTAGGCTCGCTGCTCGTGGGCCTGACCTACGCCAAGTCTCTCAGCTTCACTTCCGGGGTTCCGCTCATCGCCGTGAACCACATCGAAGGCCACATCCACGCCGTCATCATGGAAGCCCGCCGCGCGGGCACTCCCGTCACTTACCCGGCTCTTGCTCTAGTAGTGAGCGGCGGCCACACGCATCTGTTTGAAGTGAAAGAGGGTTTCGAGTATCGCGTGCTGGGCCGAACTCGCGACGATGCCGCCGGGGAAGCCTACGATAAAGTCGCCAAGTTGCTCGGCTACAGCTATCCGGGCGGCCCGATTATCGATGCCCTGGCGCCCTACGGCAACCCCGCCGCCGTGCGTTTCACCTTCGCCAAGATGAAAGGCAACGCGCTCGATTTCAGCTTCAGCGGCCTCAAAACCGCCGTCCTGCGCTGGGTGGAGGCGCGCGATCTGGCAGCCGAAATCGCCGCCCGCCGTGCCTTGCAGCGCGAACAACCGTATCCCGCCACCGAAGACTGGCTGAAGATCACTCCGAAGGAAACACTCGACTTATTGGCTTCGTTCCAACGCGCCGTGATCCACGAATTGCTCACCCGGGCCGCCGCTTCCGCCGAAACCATCTCTGCCCGCGCGCTGATTATCTCGGGCGGTGTGGCCTGCAATTCCGGCCTGCGCGCCGCCGCGGCCGCCGCCGGCCTGCCCTACCCGGTCTACTTCCCGACGCATGGCCTCTCCACCGACAACGCCGCCATGATCGCCGCCGCAGCTTTCCCCAAGTTGGAGCGAGGCGAGTTCGCCGCCCTGGATATCAAGGCGCAAGCCAACCTGACCCTGGCCTGAGGGGAGCCCCTACGCGCTGAGCTTTAGCTGGCCGCAGGCGGCATAGATATCCAGGCCGCGCGGCTTGCGCAGGAAGCAGGGCAGCCCGCGCCTCACGATCTGCTGGAAACTCGCCACTCGCTCCGGGGACGGCGTCTCGAACGGGATTTCCGGGCCGGCGTTCAGCGCAATCAGGTTCACCTTGCAGTTCAGGTTTGCCAGCAACCGGACCACGCGCCGCGCGTCGGCGTCGGAATCGTTCACGCCCTTGAGCAGCACGTATTCGAAGCTCAGCTTCTCCCACGGGCGCAGCGGGTAGGCCTTGCACGCCGCCAGTAGGTCGCTCAGGCTGTACTTGCGCGTGACGGGCATGAGTTCCTGCCGCGTCTCCTCGGTGGAGGCGTTCAGCGAAATGGCCAGCTTCGGGCGCACCGGTTCGCGGCCCAGTTCGGCGATCTTGGGCACAATCCCCACCGTAGAAACCGTGACGCGCCGCGGAGAGAGCCCGAAGCCCGCCGGGTCAAGCAGAATGCGCGTGGCTTTCAAAACGCTGGGGAGGTTCAGCAGGGGCTCGCCCTGCCCCATCATGACGATGTTCAGCCGGCCGCCCTCGCGCCGCAGGCCGTTGAGCTGCGAAATCAACAGCACTTGCGCCACAATCTCGCCCGCCGTCAGGTTGCGTTCCAGGCCCAAAAGGGCGGTCATGCAGAACGTGCAGCCCACGGCGCACCCAGCCTGGCTCGAAATGCAGATGGTGTCGCGCTCGCCTTCGGGCATGAGCACGGCTTCCACCGTGCGCCCGTCATCCAGCCTCAGAAGATACCGGCGCGTGCCGTCGGTGGAGACGTACGTCTTGGCGGCCTCGGGCAGCCCGATCGCGTGGCTCTCGGCAAGCTGTCTGCGCAGTTCCGCCGGCAGCGCGGAAATCTGCATGAGCTCGCTCGCCTGGCCGTGATAGATGGCCTCGTAAAGCTGCTTCGCCCGAAATGAAGGTTGACCGGGGCCCAAGGCCTCGCGCAGTTCCGCGAGGTCCATGCCCACCAATGGCTGGGACATCTGCTTCCAGTGTATGAAATGCGCCGCGGCTGTAGGGAGAGCGCCGCAAGGTATAATGAAGTCAGTCACATCGGCGCCATCCAAAGCATGACATCATCCTTTACGCCCCTTAGGGACATCGAGACCACCATCCTCGACAACGGAGTTTGCGTTATCACGGAGACCATGCCACACGTGCGCTCCGTCTCCGTCGGCATCTGGATCGGAGCCGGTTCGCGCCGGGAATCCGGCGAGCAGAACGGCATCTCGCACTTCATCGAGCACATGCTGTTCAAGGGGACCACGAGCCGGTCGGCCGAGGATATTGCCCGCTCTGTGGATTCCGTGGGCGGCAACCTGGACGCCTTCACCGCCAAGGAACTGGTCTGCTTCAATACCAAGGTTCTTGACGAACACCTCTCGCTGGCGTTCGACGTTCTGGCCGATCTCGTGCTGCATCCCATGTTTCGCGAGGAGGATATCGAGAAGGAAAAGGGCGTCATCCTCGAAGAGATCAAGATGGAGGCGGACAGCCCCGACTACTTGGTCCACGAAATCTTCTCGGCCAACTTCTGGAAGGATCACCCTCTCGGCAAGCCCATCCTCGGCACGCGCGAATCCGTGAAGCGCTTCGACCAAGATAGGATTCGCGGCTACTACTCGCAGGTCTATTCGCCGGCGAACATGCTCGTAACCGGCGCCGGGAACCTCACGCATGACAGGCTGGTAAAGCTGGTGCGGGAGCATTTCGCATCCGTGCCGGCGGGCGAACCGCAGGCGGTGGAGGCCATTCCCACCACGCACGCGCGGATTGCGCTGCGCAACAAGAAGTCTCTCGAACAGGTGCACATGTGCCTGGGCGTGCCGTCGTATCCGCTACCGCACCAGGAACGCTTCGCGTGCTACGTGCTGAACACCCTGTTGGGCGGCGGCATGAGTTCGCGGCTGTTCCAGAACATCCGCGAGCGGCAGGGATTGGCCTACGCGGTGTTCTCGGAGCTCAGCCCCTATCGCGATACGGGCTGCCTTTCGATCTATGCGGGAACGTCCGTCGAATCCGCGCGCAAGGTGGTTGAGTCCATCATGAACGAGTTCCGGCAGCTCAAGAGCGAGCGCATTGCGGACGAGGAATTGCGGCGCGCGAAGGACCACCTGAAGGGTTCGCTCATGCTCAGCCTGGAATCCACGGCCAGCCGCATGTCCAACCTGGCGCGGCAGAAGATGTACTTCGGCAAGTTCTTCAGTCTCGACGAAGTCCTCGAAAGCATCGAATCCGTCAGCGCCGATGACGTGCAGCGCATCGCGCGGACTTTCTTCGACCCCAAGCAGATCGCGCTCACCGTGCTGGGCAACCTGGAAGATCTGAAGATCGGCCGCGAAGACCTGGCCTGCTGACGGTAGCAGCTTCCTGCGTGGGGCGGCCAATCCTGGCTGCCGCCGGCTTTCGGCCGGCGTCTTCGAAGGACGAGACGCGTACCCGACGTCCGGACGCGCCGCCTGACGGCCGCGGGCTTCACATCCCGCCCCACACCTCACCGCGCAGTTCGGCCCTACGTATCCCGCGGCAGCATAGAGACTGCCGAGGAGATTCGGCGGCCGCGCCAGGTGCGCGCGCGTATCTTATTCGACGGCCCGTGTGCGCTCGAAGATCTGCGCTTCGAATACGTAGAGCGCCGCCTTCGGATCGCGCCACGCGTGCGGCGCCAGGCGGCTCTTGCGGGCCACCGCATCGAAAAACTCCTCTGCTCCCCAACCGCGCTCGGCCGCGACTTGCGGCAACAGCAGGCCCGAGTTCGCCCCCAGCTTCAGATAGAGACCGTGCCTCCCGGGCCGGCACTCCGATGCATCGCGGATGCGGCGGAAGGGGGTCAGGATCGAGATTTCGATATCAAGCGCGCCGGAAAGGGCCACCCCCGGCTTGAAGCGGCCGTCGTCCAGCGCGGCGGCCAGCGCCAGTTCCGCCGCCTCCTCGCGAAGCGGGCTGCGGCTTTCGCGAACGCCTATGCATCCCAGAAGCTCCTCGCCGCGGCGCAGGGTGACGAATGCGGCCCTCCACGAATCGAGCGCCTTCGTGCCGCCCACAGCCGGAACGGGAACCCGCCCGCCCAGCGCGCGCAGGCGCCCCAGAGTGGCGCCGACGCAATCGAGCAGCAGTTCGCCGTCACCCTCCGGCAGGTCGAACGCATTGCGCGGAAGATATCCCAATGCGGCGTAGCTCACCGAATGCCGGAAGTCGCCGGTGATTTCTCCCGAAGTCTGGTAATCGAGCGTGGCCGGCCACAGCCTGCCGTCGATGCGCCGCAGCGTTTCGATCAGCAGTGCGATCGGCCCCGTGCCGCAGACGGTCGCTCCGGTGCGGCTGAGGGCGTCGTGGAAGCGCGCGCTGCGAAGCGACCCCGCCGCGTCGATGCACTCGAAGTCGAGTTGTTCGATGCGCTCGGCGGTGTGCCGGTCGGCGGGGAAAGGCGTGAACCCAAACTCGCGGCCATAGTGCGTGAAATCGGATGAAGCCACGAACGCCACCCCGGGTTCCCAGAGCGCGGCCAGCGCATCGGCCGCCGCCTCACGCTCCTCCTCGCTCAAGCTGCCTACATAAAGCGGCGTGATGCGGGCGTGGGGCGCGGCGAGCTGCAGAAACGGGAGCTGTATCTCGAAGGAATGGTCGCACACGCGCGCTTCCGGGGCGAGAGGAAAGCCGCTCCATGCCGAATCGATTTCCACCGCGCCCAGAGGCGTCAATATCGCTTCCACATCCGGCGCCGACACGCCTTCGAAATGCCCGTGATGAGGAAAAGCGAGCAGCACAATCCGCTCCGGCGCCGTCTCGCGCAGGCTGCGGTAGGCCGACCAGGCCACCGCGCCCGAATACGCCGGCCCGGCATGCGGAACCACGAAGCCCAAAGCGCCGCCCAAAACCGAGGGCCGGCGAACGCGCGAGTCTTGTTCCTTCGATTCCAGCAGGCTGCGCAACTCCACTGCGCCGGCCGGGTACCAGTTGCCGCTGAACGGAGATACGTGGGTCAGCATATTGCGTTCTATCGACACGACTGTCCGCGCCACAACCGCGTTCTTGCATCAATAACTTACTAAGTCAGCGCAAAACCAAGTGACATTGCGCTCATAGTCTCATCCACATCGAGTATGCAACAGGCCTTCGGGTTCCGGCGCCCGGAATTGCGGCGTGCGCCACACTCCGGGGATGTTCGCGCCGCAATCGGGGCAGCGGCCCGAAGAGTCAAGCGTGTTCCTCAAGACGCGGAAGCCGCGCCGCTCCACAATGGCGCGTCCGCATCCGGGGCAGTAGGTATTTTCAAGGCCGCTTGTCTCTCCCGGTAAGTTGCCCGCATACACGTAGCGCAACCCCGCAGCCTTTCCGATAGCGGCCGCGCGCAACAGCGTTTCCGGTGGCGTGTTTTCGGGTTTCTGCATCCTGTAATCCCGGTGAAAGGCCGTTACGTGCCACGGAATATCGCGGGAAATGCCCGCCAGGAACTCGGCCATGCGGCTGAGTTCGTCATCCGAGTCGTTGAATCCCGGTATCACCAGAGTCACCACTTCGAGCCAGAAGCCCATGGCGTGAATGCGCCGGATGGAGTCGAGTATAGGGCCGATCCGGCCGCCGAGTTCGTGATAACGCCGGTCCTCAAAACTTTTCAGATCCACTTTATATAGGTCCACCCACGGCCGCAGGTATTCCAGAACTTCCGGAGTGGCATTGCCGTTCGATACAAAGCCGGTGAGCAATCCCGCCGCTTTGGCCTGGCGAAACACGGCCACGGCCCATTCGGCGGTGATGAGCGGCTCATTATAAGTACTGATCACGGCCGCCGCCCGGCTCCGTGTGGCCATTGCGGCCAGCCCGGCGGGGTCCGCGGGGGTGAAGTCAAGCGCTGACCTGACCTCCCGCAGCGCTTGGGACGAAACCCAGTTCTGGCAGTACCCGCAGTGCAGATCGCACCCCAGCATCCCGAAGCTGAGGGCCGCGGCGCCGGGGACCGCGTGGAAGAAAGGCTTCTTCTCAATGGGGTCGCACTGTACCGAATTGACGTAACCGTACGGGGCATAGAGCTTGCCGCCGCGATTGTAGCGGACCTTGCAAACTCCTGAAAATCCGGGCGTTATAGGGCATCGGTGGCCGCAGGCAAAGCACTCGACGCGGTTGCGGTCGAGAGGCCGATAAAGCTCTGCCTCACACACCTCACGCGCCAGCCGGCCAGCCAGGGTTTCCGTATCTGACATGAGTCGTTTCCTGGCTCTCATTTTAGTCCTTGGCTGGCCCTGATAAAGAAGCTAGGACGAACGGCCGAATTCCGGAGAACGGTACTAGTACTCTTTGGTAAAGCCCGGAATTCAAGCCCTTACACTGCAACAAGTTACTAGTACTGCATGACGTGATTTGTGCAGTAAATCTGTTGACTAGCAGGCTGCTGAAAATCCGCTGCTGACGAACCGGCGACTCACTCCGTACGGTTCTTGGTGCGGTTTTGGGGGCATCCGGGGCTCATCCCCGTCGGCCCGTGCTGAAAAACGCCGCTTTTCGGCGTCTCCAGATACACG